>JAGAPH010000020.1 GCA_017623375.1 Clostridia bacterium
CACTCCAAAACCGTGGGTCGCGGGTTCGAATCCTCCTGCCCCTGCCAAACAGAAAAGTCCATCGCCGTAGGCGGTGGGCTTTTCTGTTTAGTATGAGGTTCGGTGGTGAAAATCCGCCAGCCGCAAAGCGGCGGGCGGGGCAAGTTTGGCGTTTTTGCTCTGCAAAATGCGGTCATTGACCGCAAGACAAACTTGCCACGGAGCGAAGCGGAGTATGGAATCCTCCTGCCCGTCGGGGTTCTGAATCCTCCGCGAGATACTGCCTTTCCAATAATTCCATACGCTCCAACCTTTCCGTTTGGTACAGCATCAAAAAAGCAGCAGCCGTATCAACAGAGTTTCAAAAAAGCGTTAGGGATACCGCATTTTAATTATTGCGGTAGCCCCTTTTATTTGTTTTCTGCGACGTAATTTCCGATCGACAAAATTTGATGCGGTCAATCATTTCAATTTTCTTTCACAACCTTCATCAGCGGAACAGGATCATTGGCAGTTATCAGCGACGCACCCTTCCCGATACACAGTCTTACATCCTCTTCGGTATCGGCGCAGTACATATGTATAGGCAGTCCCTTGCTCGCGAATATCGGGAACACCTCGGATTTGACAATACTCATGCTAAGTCCAATTTCGTCGTAATAACGGTAGCCTTCCTCATAGTCAAATCTCTTCATCTGAAAATCGGGATAGCCCATAGTTCTTGCGTTGTACTTGGTTTTCAGATACTTTATGGTAGGAGCATCGAAAGCGTAAAACCATGAATTTTCAAAAAGTCCGTATTCCTTGAGTATTGCTACTGCAATATCAACGGTTTCTTCCGTGTATTCCTTTATTTCAATGCCTAAAGGCATATGAGGGCGCTTAGTGCTTACAAGCTCGCAAAGCTCTCTGAGCGTTGGCACTTTTATTCCCTTCCGCACGAATTTATCACCGAATTTTGCGGTGTAAGCAGGCTCAAGTTCTTTTATCTGTGCAAGTGTCATATCACGCAGGTCTTTATCAACTCCGCAAGTACGTCTTGCGTTTCCGTCGTGCATGAGCACGGGAACCTTATCCTTTGAAAGCCATATATCAAACTCAAAGCAATCAACTCCAAGCTCTATTGCCGCCTCATAAGAGACAAGTGTGTTTTCAGGATATTCGGCGCAATATCCTCTGTGTCCTTCCACAAGTATATTTTTCATAATATGCTCCTTTCGAATATAAAACTGTTTACTTTATTATATCACACGGAGTTTTTGATGTAAATAGTCTTTTCTACAATAAAGTATAGATTTTCTTTTTGTGCAACACTGAATTTAAAATTCAAAGGTAAAGCTTTCCCAAGGAATATTAACTTCTTTTTTATCGCTGATTATCTCGTCAACGTGCATAAGGAGAGGAAAACTCTTAAGATCAAGTATTCCCCTATCGGCGCATATTCTGACAGCTCTTGCTACGCGTTCTGCAACGACTAACGACTCAAGGGTGACTCCGTTCAGCTCTGCCTTTGCCTCGTCAATGTTAAGCCCACGTCCGAGAAGTATTCCAACAAGACGGGTGCGACCGCCATATACGGTTACGTAAAGATCACCCGCGCCAACACATAGATTTTCAAGCGTTCCTGCGCCCTGATAGTCGAGAAGTCTTGACATCTCCTTTACCGCCTGACCGAAAATAGCCGCCTGAGAGTTGAAATGAAGCTCACTGTCAATTCCAAAGGCTTTCTGATTGAGTCCAATTGTCAGCGCGATACCGAGAGCATATCCGTTTTTAAGAGCAACCGCGCTTTCAATTCCTGTTACGTCGGTGGAAAGGCTGATGTGATAATAATCGGTCGCCATAATAGCCTTGAGCTTCCTGAGTGTCTCCATATTGCGTCCGCAGAAGGCGACCTCGGTCTGGTCGTGAGCTACCAGCTCGTAGCTTGTACAAGGACCGCCGATAGCGTTAAGCTCCAGCTTCTTTCCAAGCTCGTCAAGCTTCTTCTGCCACAGATCGGGATATGTGAGCAGTTTTCCCTCGGGAGTATCCCAAAGTCCCTTGGTAACGCTGAGTACGGGGATCTCGTCGGGAATCTTCGGAAGAACGACATCACCAAACCAATCAACGCCAAAGGAGCTAACTCCGCCGATGATCATATCCGAGCCGCATATAGCCTCCTCCATTTCCTCAACCTGATAATACTTGACCCCCGCGGGGAAATCCTTTGTAAACTTAGGGTGACGTCCTGTTGCTCGGCTTACGTCTATTATCTCGCGGTCAAGGTGAGTACCTACAAGTCTTACCTCGTGTCCGTTTTCTCTTGCGGGAAACGCGAGGGCTGAGCCCATCATGCCCGCTCCAATTATAGTTACAACTGCCATTTTTTCTTTTCTCCTCGTTTTAATTTGATTTTATTTGAAAAAACTTGAAAAAGTTTGCCAACCATGCTATAATTAGCACAGTTGATCAATTTATTTTCACTGTTGATTATACACCACTAATACAGGGCATGTCAAGAGTTGCCGCGAATCTTGACACCTTTTCAAATATAGCAAACACAATTTTCAAACTTTTTCAAAAAATGGAGAAATTATGATATGATAGGATACCAAAGACAGCAAAAAATTATTGAATATTTGGAAGTAAAGCAAAGCGCAACTATCCGCCAGCTTGCAGAAGTTCTTTATACAAGCGAGGCATCTGTGCGCCGTGATATTGCGGCACTTGAGGTACAGGGGTACGTACAAAAGATATACGGTGGAGTTCTGCTCTCAAAATATCAAAATCAAGTGGTACCGGTCAATCTACGCGACGGAGAAAATTCAAGTGCCAAGGACGAGATCGCCCGACGTGCAGCCCAAATAATACGTGATGGAGATACCGTAATATTAGATGCTTCATCTACCACTCGCAGAATAATAAAGTACATAGACCATCTTCACAACGTAAAGATAATAACCAACAACCTGAGAATTTTTTCTGAGTGCTCCAATCCTCACATAACGTTGTACTGCACAGGCGGTACGTACCATCACGGCAATCACGCATTCATAGGACCCTCTGCCGAGGCTTATCTTCGAGGTATATCCGCAGACTATCTGTTTTTCTCAAGTCAGGGCATTACCGAGGATGGCATTATCAGCGATGTATCTGAAGAAGAGAGTTCTCTGCGCCAAGTTATGATAAAGCAATCCAAAAAGCAATTTTTCCTCTGCGACTCATCAAAGATCGGAGTGCGAAAAATGTTTACTCTATGTAACAAAGATGACCTCACAAGTGTAATATGTGATAAAAAATTACCGTGGGAATAGAAAAATGAATAAACGTTGTAATTGATCTCCATAAAAGCTTTAGGGCTACCGCATTTTTAATTATTGCGGTAGCCCCTTTTATTTTGGTACAGCATCAAACGTAGCATTGGAATACGGTGCAGCTTTGTGATGTCGTATTATTTTATATTAATTGTCTCAAATTGGTTGCGACTTCTTTTCCTAAAATCGCAAAGGCGTCTTTTGTAAAATGGCAGTAATCGGTATAACATTCAGTACCAAAGTCTTTTGCTACCTCATTCAAATTGTTTACAATAATATTTTCACTTCTTGCAACATCAATAGCTACTTTATTGTATCTATCAATCTCTTCGTTATAACGAGGATTAATACCAACAACTCCGCTTGGATTCATAGGTGTGGTAGTGGCAAAAACAATTTTAGCATTACAAAAATATTGTTTTAGGAGACAAATTATTATTTTTACATTTTTTGCATATTCGCTTTCGCTCGTGAGAGAAGTCTCATATCCATTCCAATGCGCTACATCCCAGTGTCCGCAATTAAACTGTACTATATCAACTTTATCAGGGCGGTCGAACATATTAACCCATGTTTTCATAGAGGTTATTACGTTTTGAGTGTTTTTACAATTGCCATTTGGATAAAAAATCTCGGCAACATCTGCAAGCTCCGCCGCAACTGTGACACGGTATCCCATTTGAATAGAATCGCCTATTAAAAAAATATTTGCCTTACTCTCGCTGCATTTGAACGCTACATTAGCATCGCCGTTTTCAATCCATTTTGTTGTCATTTTATGCCCCCAATATTTGTTTGCTTTTTTAAGTTGGTTTCTATTTCTCCCGTTTGAAGATCAGAATAAAAATCTATGTATTTAGCCTTTTCAATTCAAACACAAAAGCAGTATATTGCGGTTGTGTATGAGGCAGAAGTATACCTATATTTTGCAGAGCCGCGCCGCTGAGGGTCTGTCCCGTCTGCTCGATTTTGTAAAGAGCATCGGGTTCAAGTCCGCGTACATGGACGTAGCAGTTTTTATCCAAGATAGATATATCCTGCGTTACCGCGCAGACGAGAGCCTCCGTCTTATCCTTAGACACAAATTCCCATGCGGTAAATATGCTCTCGTCGTAGGGAGATGACAGACGGTAATAGTCGCCGCCGAAGATAAGCTCTTGATGTTTTCTGTAAAACTCGGTATATTCCGCGCAATCCGCCATTTCCTTCTCGGTCATCTTTGCGGGGTCGAGCTCGTAGCCGAACGTACCGTGCATTGCGGTTACCGCTCTGGTCTTAAAAGGAACGTTGCGCTTGGTCTTCTTGTTTGGGCAAGCGGATACGTGAGCGCCCATGGTACATATGGGATATGCAAATGATGTGCCGTACTGTATTACAAGTCGGGAGGGTGCGTCGGTATTATCGCTACACCATATTTGAGGAAAATAGGTAAGCATGGCGCCGTCATAGCGTCCACCACCGCCGCTACAGCCCTCAAAGAGAATATCAGGGTGGGTCTTTATAATACCGTCAAGTATTCTATATAGTCCAAGCATATATCTGTGGTATATCTCGCCCTGTCTGTCGTGGGGATAATACGCACTGTAAACGTCGCAGACGTATCGGTTGTAGTCCCATTTTACGTAGTCAACACTGCCTGCTTCGAGAACGGAGTTTACAGCGTTTATGAGATAGTCGCATACGTCGGGGCGGGAAAGGTCGAGACAAAGCTGATGACGGCTGCGCGAGGGCGCTCTGTTCGGCACTCGCAGACACCAATCGGGGTGAGCTCGATATAGATCGGAATTCTCGTTGACCATCTCAGGCTCAAACCAAAGACCAAAGCTCATACCCATAGCGTGTATTCTCTCGGCAAGAGCAGGGATACCGCCGGGGAGCTTCTCCTCGTTCGCTACCCAATCGCCAAGCCCTGCCTTTTCGTCGTTTCTCTCTCCAAACCAACCGTCGTCAAGCACGAACATATCCGCGCCGAGCTTCTTGGATATTTCCGCTGTCTTTATAAGCTTTTCGCTGTCAAAGGTAAATCTGAACGGCTCCCAGCTGTTTATAAGCACGGGACGCTTGCTATGTACGAATCTGCTCTTGCAGGCATTCTCACGGAAGATATCGTGGAAGCTATGGCTGAGCTTTGAAAGTCCCTTTGCCGAGTGGCACATGACTACTTCGGGAGCTTCAAAGCAATCCCCCTTTGCAATATGGAATTCAAACTGCTTGGGGTGGATACCCATGGCGACTCTTGTCTGGCTATATCCGTCCATCTCGGCATCGAATACGAAGTTTCCGCTATACATAAGGCAGAAGCCATATGCGTTTCCAATATCCTCGTCCGTCTTTTTATCGCATATGATTGCGAATGGATTGTGAAAGTGTCCCGATGAGCCACGGAACGAGCCTATCTCGTTTATACCGTGAGTAAGTGGGTGGCGGTCAGTCTGACGCTCGTAGTAATGGTGACCGAAAAACTCTATCATGTCGAAGTCCGAGGTCATAAAATCAAGGCTTGCGGACATAAATCTCTGCAAGCGTATCTCTCCGTCAGAGCCGTTGAGGAGCACTGCCGCGCGGGTGATGATATCCTTCTCGGCGAATACCGCGTAAAGAAGCTTGACGGATACGTGTGTCACGGCGTCCTCAAGAATTATTTCAAGCGTTTCGACGTCCTCGCCCTCATTTGCGTAAAGAGTGGGGAGAGTGCTTAAAGAATACTTGCCGCTGTAAATCTTGTGTGACTTATACTTACCGACAAACGAGTAGCTTCCGTCCGTATTTACAAGCTCGATGGACGGTATGCGGTAATCCCCCGCATCGTTTGAGGAGAACTCCTGAGGATAGGCGCACAGAGAATATACTCTGTCCTCACCTGCCTCGTCGGGATTGGATTCGTGACTGCGTATCACCCGAGGGATGAGATACGAAACGTCCTTGTCCGCGATCTTGCTTCCGTAATAGAGATGGAGCAGATGACCGTGCTCGGAGATCTTCATCTGATAGGTGGAATTCTTGGCTTGAAGTGTGAATATATTATTTGCAAATGAGATAGCCATGTGTCAGACAAGTCCTCCATAGGACACGATCTTCGAGCGAAGTAGCTCTACGTCTACATCTCGGCAGTCCTTTTCGGACTGTGCTGCCATAGATGCCGCGATACCCGGCGCCTCGCCCATACAAGAGGTTATTGGCATTATTCTTACCGATGCCAACGCCTCGTGGGTCGTGCTTATTGAGCGTCCCGCCGCTATAACGTTCCTCGCCGCTTCGGGAATAAGCGCTCTGTACGGAATGGTATAATAGTCGTTATCGGGAATTCTCGCGTGGAACGTGCCCGATCCCGAGGGAGAGTGAATATCTATTTCGTAAGCGCCGCGAGCTATACTGTCCTCGTATTTTGTCGTACCGAGTATATCCTCCGCGGTTATCTGAGTGAGTCCCACTATTCTGCGGCTCTCTCTTATTCCCGCCTCGGAGGCTGAGCTGATAAGCTCGCAGCTTTCCATGCCCGCAACGTTCTCCCTCATAAAATTATACATTTCAAACATCTGCTCACGAAGAGTCATCTCCGCTTCGCTGACATCCTCTACGTTGGTGGGATCAAGTCCTACCACGCGGGTCGTATTCATATGCATTATACTGCTAATCGGATACTTAAATCTAAGTACGTCTTCACGTGGATTTTTTATTTTCCCCTCTTCCTTGAATTTGCGGTAAAGCTTATTCACTTCAGCAGTGTTGTATTTTGACCAATCCACATTGTCGAAGCGGAAGCACAGTGTCATAGGCTGACAAAGCGAATCCTCCTCGCGACCGAGCTGATAAGGAAATCCTGCGAAAGCGCACAAGTCGGCGTTGCCTGTTGCATCAATAAACACCTTGCCGCGAATGCCTACAATTCCCGACACGGTAGCAATCTTTATCTCCTTTACTTCGCCATCTTTGACGGAAACATCGCAAAGTTTGGAATGAAACAACACCTTTATGCCGTATTTTTTTATCATACGGTCAAGGGCGACCTTCATAAATTCTTCCTTGTATTTTCTGGAATTAGGAGCATCGCTCCCGCCTAACGAGTATATTTCCTCCTTCAACGTCGAATAAAGTCCTGCGTTAACGGGAGCCTCCGAGCCGTATTCTGTATCACGCATAAAGGGAAACACCAGCCCTGACGTAGCCATTCCGCCAAAGCATCCATGCTTCTCTATAATTATAACCTTGCAGCCCTCTCTCGCCGCGGAGATTGCCGCCATAACGCCCGCGAGTCCTCCGCCAACAACGACCACGTCATAACAGGCATCTATCTTAATAGGGCTGAATATTCGTATTTTTTTCTCCATTTTATTTCTCCGTCTCTAAATGATCGTCTATTCAAAAATTCCATCAGCCAAGCTTTACTGTTTGCAACTTGCTTTCATTCCGATTTTTAATCATTACGTTCTATAATGTTTTTTAAGCGATATCCAATTTGGCAAATGAGCTTAAGCCACGGTGTAAGCAATTCTCTGTCAATGACTTTGAGTGACGTCTGATTGAAGGTCTCAAAGGTTATATCACCGTTATATCCTATCTTGCGTAGCTCATCGCAAAAATCCTTCCACACAATAGTTCCCGTATATGGTGCCTTGTGAGTATCAGACAGCCCGTCGTTGTCGTGAATGTGAAGCGCCTTTATTCTCTTATTGAGTATTGGAATGTAATATCTCACATCCTGTTTGACAAGATTCAAGTGTCCAGTGTCGAGACACAGACCAAAGCATTCCTTACCTGCTTGTGCGTTATAGTTGTCTATCATTTCCACCGCCTCATAAGGATTGGAGCAAACACCCGCGCAAATACCGCCCGCTCCCGTGAACAAATTTTCAAGGCAGACTGTAACTTCCGTGTCGATGAGTGTGGGAATAAGACTTGTGTAAAGCTTATCGTTCAGCGCTCTTACGCTCTCGGGGGTATTACCTCTGTCCTTGCGTGCAAGCGATACTCCGTGAATAACGAGGTACTTACACCCCACTTCCTGACAAAGCATAATGCACTTTTTATACACCTCTATCATATAATCAAGAACCTCGGGCTTGTCGGGGACGTATGCGGGAAAGGGAGCGTGCGCCTGATGTATCTCCAAGCCGTTCCTTTTTATCTCCGTCAATTCCACGTTGAAATATTCAATTATCTCCTCGATATCCTTCTCAAATACGTTGTTGCCTACGTAAGTACCGTTAGTTATCATTGAAGGCTTAAGTGCGTCATTTATATTCCAGTCGATAGACTCAAAGCCTGCTTCGGCAAACAATCTATACGCCTCGGCATAACCTATATCAAGTGTAGTTGCAGATGATTGTATTCCTATTTTCATGTGTGTTTTACCTTTCGTTTTTGACAACAAATTCGTTCACCCACAGCGCGTCGATCGCCGTGGGTGAAGCCTATCAATATTCACTCCGAGATATCCCTATGCACTACCCCACATGTTCCTCGGCAATCTGTCATCACTGTACCTTATCAAAAACTCTGACGTAGTCAACTATGAATTTATCGTCCTTCTTTGCTTTGCCCTCATCCTCATGATCCGCATAGAAGCCGGGGATATGTGAACGGTAGCCGAGACATTCCGTGCCTATAAGTATAAATTCCTCGGTATCGGAGCAACCGCCCGTAAGCTTTTCACCTGACTGTACGCCGTCAACGAAGAATGTAAAGCCGTCCTCCTCCCACAAAACGCCAAAGCGGTGGAAGCCACTGTCAACGGGTATCTCGTCGCCTCTCTTTGCGCTTCTGTGCTCGCCGAGTGTTGATTCATACTCATGATTCTCCGCGTAACCACCCCAATGCACAAAATGAGGAATGTAGGTGTCGGGGAAAAAGCTTTCCATAATGTCAACCTCAACTCCCGCCCTTCTGGGATCGGGCTGAGTTCCTATATAGGGAGACTGAAGCCAGAATGCCGACCACCAAAGGTCTCCCTTCTGCAGCATGCAGCGAGCCTCATAATAGCCGTACTTATGGGCAAAAAGAGGCTTCTTGAAGGGAGCGACGTCCCACGTTGCCTTGGTGCCGGGGCGGTCATACCAATTCTCGCCCGTCTGTAACTGAGAGGAATAATATTTTCCGTCCTTTTCCACCATTTTAAAAATAATATTGCTCTCTCCGTCGAATTCAATTCCCTCTTCACCTATCCAAGCATCGTGCTTTTTGTGAAACAGATGACGTCGAAAATCCCATTTTTCGGTATCAAGCTTATCGCCGTCAAATTCGTCCGACCAAACCAATTTCCAATCTCCGTCGGGCAAAAGACTTGGCTCATGATCCTTGATTTCATATTTTTTCATAAATTCCACCTAAAAATATCTTATCAATATTTAATGCTTCTGAGATATTCCACGCTCTGCTTGGCACATTCCTCGGGAGTCATTCCCTCGGTGGGGCGGTCCTGCTCAACTATGAGCCATTCGGTTCCCGACTCCTTTGCCGCGCAAAGCACGGACGGGATATCCAAAACCCCGCTTCCTACACAAGCGTATTCAAAGTTATCCGCTCTTTGAGGATAGCCAAGTCCGTCGCGTTCGGCTACTATATCACCCGAAAAATCCTTGAGATGAACCAGCGGACAACGTCCGGCGTACCTGCGTATGTACTCCGCGGGATCGACACCGCTCGCCTTTATCCAGCAAACGTCGTGCTCGCTGGCAAGCAACTCGGCGGGGACGGCATCGTACATCGCGTCAAGATCGTACTTGCCGTTCGTCTCCCTGAACTCAAAGGAATGGTTATGGTAAAGCAGAGTCATTCCCCTGTCCTTCGCCATTTGACCGAAGCTTTTGAGGTTTTCGATAAGTACAGGCTCATGCTCAGTTCCCATGCGGTGCTCTTCCTTGAGATAGCAGATAGCGACGTATTTACAGCCGACTGCCGCGTATTCGTCAAAGACCGCCTCGGGATCAAGTATCAGCTTATGATAAGGAACGTGGGCGGAGATAGGTACAAGACCTATCTCACGGCACATTTGTTTTACCGACTCGGGAGAGTTTCCGCGAAGATTGGCGAACTCAACTCCGTCGTAACCCATTGCCTTGACCTTCTCAAGTGTTCCTCTCATATCCTCGATGACCGCATCTCTGAGCGTAAATAACTGAAGTGCTATTGGTAATGACATTTACTACCTCACATTCTTACCAAGGCTCCATGCTGATAACGCCCGTGGGAAGGGCGTCACCGTCATAGTCTCCCAATGAGGAAACAGCCACTATATCGGCGCTTGCAAAGCTCATGAGCCTTGCCTCTGCGCGCTCATATACCTTTTTCATACCGTTTCTCCTTATTTCAAAGTGCCGTCAGCGCCAAATGTATATATACCCATTTCGGAATAAACGGTTGCGCCACCCTCAAGAGTTACATAAGGAAGCACGCGGACGGTTATATCAGCCGTACCCGTATAGCCCGAAATATTTGCGAGATAGATATAGTCGCCGCCAAGGTCGGACGCGCTATTGTCAAGCCCGTCCGCATTTACGGACGTGAACACTGTATCCGTCTCTCCCTTGATCTCTTTGATCTCGTTGCCGTATGTGAGGATAACGTAATATCCGAGAGACTTGATGCTGTCCTTATCACTCATTTTTATAGCATTGACAAGTCTGATATCAAGTTCCGAGGAGACCTTTGTCTGCGCAAAATAGCCCGTATTTGTTCCCTTTGCGACCATAACGTCGGCTCCTAGCTGAACGGGGATCTTATTCTCCGCGCTCCAATCGTACATAGCCTGACCGTACGCGTCGATATACATCTGCTTGAGCGAGTCGAGCGTCTCCGTTGTTGCCGTATCTGCCGAAGCGTCGGCGTTGCTTGTGAATTTGACTGTATCCTTATAAGAAACACTTATTGACGGAGTATTGTCCGCATACGCTTCCTTGTAAGAGCCCACAAGTCCGGGTATAGTTCCCCACGCTCCGCTTACTCCGATAGTATTTGTGAGGCTCTTAGAGTTCTTGTCAATAAACGCGTCCGCCGTATGCGTACCGTAATTATAGCAATCCGACATCTCTATTTGCGTCGTTACACCTGCCGTACCCAATATACCCGCACAACCGCTTATCTTATAGCCGCCCGTAGAAACGGCGCTTGAAACCGCACCGTAGTTATAACAATCGGATATATTGGCATATGCGGGAGCATAATTGCCCGAGCCGCCCTTTTGGATATAACCAACTATTCCGCCGCAACCCGCATATGTTCCGTTATAGGTTATTGAAGCTGATTCGCTGTCGATCATGGCTATCGTTCCGTAATTCACACAATTACTAACGGTCAACCCACCTTTGGTGCTATTATAAAGTCTCACAGTCGCGCCAAGAATACCGCCGACAGCGCCCTTTCCCGTAACGCTTCCGAGGTTAGTACAGTTCATGATTTTGGGAGACGTTCCGCTGCCGCCAACCTTACCCAGAATACCGCCGCAATTATACGCGGTTCCGTCTATGGTAACCATACTCATACAGTTGCTGATAGTTGGACCGTAATTGCAAGCACCAACTATACCGCCTATACCTTCAGCAGTGCCCGTTGCGCCGATAGTACCCGTGACTATAACATTACTTATAGTTGTTGCGCCGTCAGCTATATATCCAAACAAGCCTGCACCTGTACTCTTTTCAAGCGTCATGTCCAATATTACCGTATTGCCCTGACCGTCAAAGCTTCCCTTAAATGAAATCCCGCCGGTTGCATTTCCTATCGGCGTATTGACCTCAAGATTATTTGCTGTAAGATATACAGTACATCCTTTAAATGTGGTGGTTTCATCATTTACCGACTCGACAAACTTATTCATACCTTCCTGCGAGTCAATGATATAATTCTCCGCAAGAGTGGTAAAATCCGTATCTTCTGTAATAGTCGTTGCTGTGCCTGTAAATTGTGTGATCCTTTCCGCACTGTAACCAACGGACTCCGCCGTTGATTCGATCACGCTTGAGGTGGTTTCGGCATTTACCGTTATCATGCCCGAAAAGAGCATGACTGTCGCTATGAGGATTGCTGTTATTCTTTTTTTCATAACTCAATTCTCCTTATTTTAATTACGCAGGACGGAATACTCCGTCCTGCAGTCGCTTTATTTTAAAACTATCTTATCTTCTTTTCTTAGAGACAATTGCGCAACCGCATGCGCATACTGCCATGAGTACCATTCCCGTACCCATAATAGCTCCGCCGCAGCCGCCCTTCTCTTCCGCAGGCTCGGTATTATTTGAAGTGTTCGTTGTTCCGGGCTTATCTGTGCTTGCAGCATTTTCGTCATTCTTATCGGTAGCAGCTGTATTATTATCGTCCTTCTTGTCCGTATCGTCGGGCTTATTCTGCTCGTCGTCCTTGTTGTCCGTATCGCCCGACGCGGGAGGTACTACAGGCTCATCCGCCTTGGGCTCAAGGCTTGCGTCGTATGTATAGGAAGCCTCCTGAACGACGGTAAGTATGGGAGATATGGTAACGCCATCGGAGGTGATTATAGCGTTTTCCTTAACGTAAGCTCCAACAAGCTCTTCATACGCCTTTCCTGCCTCGTCAACTGCCACGCAGGTTATCTCGCCCTTGTTGAAGCAGTTCTTAACGGTAGCAACGCTATTGCCCGCTGTTCTGAGGATTCCGATGATGCCTGCCGCGCCGACCTGCTTAGTTGCGGTGATGTCACCAAAGTTATAGCACTCAGAAATGTCAACGCTTCCGTTGTAAACATTACCTACGATACCTGCCGTTCCGCCGTTCTTGTCTGCCATATTAGCCGTTTCGACAGTACCTCTGATAGTACCGTAGTTTATACACTTGGAAATATAATTCTTGGTTTCCTTTGCATAAATACGGCCCACAAATCCGCCGACCTGTCCCTGAGCTGTAATATTACCCTCGTTGGTAACGTTTACGATAGTATTGTATGCGCCCTCGGTAAGATTATCGACGTCATTATTGATGACATCAGCTGCAATACCGCCTATAAATCTCTTGCTGGTAGCCATTACCATAGCGCGGTTAAGCACGTTGGAAATAGTAGATGTCTGAATCCAGCCAACGATACCTCCCGTGGAGTTGTTGTTGCTGACTACCTTACCCTCAAGAATAAAATTCTTAAGCACTGCCGTGTTAATTCCCGAGAAAAGTCCGCAACCGTTGGAATAAGAGCCATTTATGCTTACCTTGATTGTGTGTCCCTGTCCGTCAAACGTACCGCGGAAGGGTGTGGTCTTTGCCTCGTTTGAACCATTGTTACCGATAGGGTGGAAGTCAACGCTTGTTGATACGTCGATATCAGCAACAAGATATACGGTAATATCCTTGAAATTATGTCCCTTCATCTTGCCCGTTGCCTCATCCGCTACTGTCTGAGACTCGGCTACGATAGTAGCGAACTTTTCAAGTCCTTCTGCATCCGATATCTTGTACTCGGTCTTAACGTCGTCAACGTTGAAGTTCTTGATATCTGTGAGAGATGCGATCTTATCATCGGATATCTTTTCAATAAGGCTTTCGCTGTATCCAATGACCGGGCTCTGTGTTGTTGCCGCACCTGCGGGAATGATTGCCGCTAAAAGCATAATTGCTACAATGACTAAACTAATAAGCTTTTTCATAATTCTGCTTCTCCTTTTTTATTTTTGATTTTTTATTTAACCAAGCTGTTCAACGGCTTTATATATACCGTCGACAGCTGATTGCCATGAGCCCTTTTTCATCGCCCAGAATGTGGGTAAGGACGCACCAACGCTACCATATCGATACGCCTCGTTCATCTGAAAGATCTCCGTAAGTATCGGCTTGAGCTCGGTTGAGAATACAACGCTGAATGGCAGCTCCGCTTTATCACGGATCATATCCAGTATGTCTCCGAATTGACCGTCCTGCGCGTACTGAAGCTTGAGGATAATGTCATAGAACTGAGGTACTCCGTCGTAATGAGAGTAATAGGAAAATGCTTCGATCACCTTTCCGCTGAGAGAAGCGTCCTTTACGTTCTTAAGCACCATTATGCTGACTACACTTGTTCCCACAGCCGTAACAAAATCCGTCTGATCCTCGTCTATCTTGGGAACGGGAACTATTGAATACTCAAACTTTGACTCCCTGATATCAGAACCCTTTCCGAGGTTAGTAAGAGCAAACGCCACCTTACCCGACATAAAATTATCGGTAATTATTTTTATATCTCCGGGCGTAAGCACCGATCCCCCGCTATTATCTATCTTATCATATATGTAATCATATATATCGACAAGACGCTGCGAGGGAGTCTCGGCAATATAGACCTTTCCTGTGTTATCTCTCTCCACAAGTGAAAGATTCCATGCTGTGGTCATATACCGTCCCGCAACGCAGTCCCAGACAAGACCAACGTTGTCTTCGCCGATCGCGCCCGTGTAGGTATCCGCGTCGGTAGAAGCAATATTCTTAGCGGACTCAAACAGATCCTCCATGTACCATTCGCCGCTTTCAACCTTTTCAATGGGATCGTCGATCTTATAGTCCGCCAAGAGATCCTTGTTATAGAACACGACCTCCATTTGCTCATACAGTGTAAAGGACGCGTCACCGATAACACCGTAAAGCTTTCCGTTGAGCGCATACTCCTCCTGCATGTTCTTTACGTACCAAGGACTTTCGAGCTTCATTGCGTCTATCGCGTTAACGTCCATATAAAGTCCCTTGAGCATAGTCGTGGACAAGGTACTCGACATATTCGCCCAGACAATATCGTATTCGGAGCTGTCAGACAGTGCCATCGTCTCAATGGCATTGTTAAACGTTTTTCTGTTTGCCCAGTTTCCGAGTGCCTCCTCGTAAACTATCTCTATACCGAGAAGATCCTCCACACTGTCATTTACCTGATACCTTATCTGAGATACACGGGTGGACATATCGCCAAGCAGATCGTTGGTGTGCTGAGAGTTGATATAGATCGTAAACTCCTTGCCTCCGTTGTCCTCCTTCTGCACGGTAAGAGGAAGCCTTGACGAGTCGCTTCCTGCCTGCACCGTGTTGCTTGATGAGTCTTTGCCGTCACCGTCGTCCTTGCCGCAGGAGACAAAGCACATAAGAAGCATCACACACGCAAGCATAAGAGCAATAGCTCTCGGCATTGTTTTTGAAAATCTTTCTTTCATAAAAACACTCCTTTAAAATTTAATATTTATTCACTGTCCGTACGTCGAGAATCGGACTGATGAACCGTATTTGTATGGCAGCTTGAATTGCACCGCGCCGTCTCCGCCGAAATACACTTCCCTGTATTTGCTCTTAAGCAACAGATAAACATTTGCGGGCGTGCCCTTTTCGCTTGTTCTGGCGCCGGTAAATCCCATGGGATACATGATAACGTCTGCTCCCACCGCCTTGTACCATTCCACCGAGGCACTCTTGCGCGAGCCGTGGTGGCTGACCTGCACGAAGTCGCTCTTGAGATGCTCCCCGTACATGGAAACGCAGTCCCTCGTTGCGTCTACCTGTGCGTCACCGCTGAACATGAGCGAATGCCCCGCCAGCTCTATTCTGAAGATATTTGAGCTGTCGTTAAACTTATTAAGAGGCTTGGGGTAAAGATCCTCATTGGTATGCAGTATCTCTATCTTAGCGTCTCCCACCGTAAGCACCTGACCGTTGTGCGGAACGATGATTCTTGACGGATCTATATGCTCCCTTACCGCTCTCTCATATTTTTCATAGCAGTTAGGGTGCCACGGCTCACAGAGATCGGTACGCTCCATGCTTTTCCAATATTCGAGAGTCGGATAATTATGTATAAGAGCCTTGATCTCGACCTTGTCTCGGTACCGCTCAATAAAATCAATAAAGGTAAAGGTATGGTCATAATGCAAATGTGTTATTATCCACGCGGATATAACGATTCTTTCCCCACCCGTCTGAGATCTTAGCCAATTATAAAGATTATCTGCCTCTGTCTCTCCCTGGGGATTATAGCCTCCGTCGATCATTATAAAGCCTCCGTTAGAAAGCCTTATTGCATAGCTCATTCCGCTAAAGGAAGGCGATCCGTTTTGCTTTTTATAACCGATATCAAGCTGAGTAAGCGTTATCTCGCCGTCACCCGTGGAGCTGTCAAGCATCTGCAAACTATTGTAGTCATCAATAGAGGTACACACCACTCTTACAGTGCTGTCGTATTCGGTATAGTAAACGTACACCATATGCGTGTCACCCGTATAGGTGCAGAACAGATTGTCGCGACACTCTCTGTACGATCTTTTGATATATCCCAGCTCCTCAAGACGCAAGCAGTATTCCTTGAATGCAAAAAGATTCATATATTCCGCGAATATCATTCGGGAGCACGCGGAATCGTAAACGAGCTGATCGCCCGCAAGCGCAGGAAGCGGGGGATATTTTTCTTTAATTGCCATTTTTATCATGTCTCCAATCACCCGACATAAGTGGAAAATACCTTTGATGTTCCGTAGGTGTACGGGAACTCGAAGGTAACCGCGCCGTTTCCGCCGAAATATACCTCCTTGCAGTTGCTTTCAAGTTGCAGCCAATTATTGGCGGGAGTTCCCTGAGCGCCGAGATAGGTGCTTGTAATGCCCGCGGGGTACATAACTATCTTAGGATCTACATGCTGATACCACTCCACAGAGCCCGCCTGCGCTCCGTTGTCTCTTCCCACGCCGTGGTGGCTGACCTGAACAAAATCGCTCTTGAGATAGCTTCCGTATAAAGCAACGCAGCCGTCGGTCGCCTCGTTCTGCGCGTCTCCGCTGAACATTACCGTATGTCCGCCCACCCAAATTCGGAATATGAGCGAGCTATTATTGTATTCGAGAAGCTTCTGCGGATAAAAATCCTCGTGAGTATAGAGAAACTCTACCGTAGCGTCTCCGATAACAGCAACCTGTCCGTTATGAGGAACCACCACCTTATCGGTGCCTATACGCTTGACGGCGTTCTCATAGTTCTGATAATACTGCTTATGCGACGAGGTGTTATCACTTCCCGACGTGCCTGCCCAATAGTCGTAATCGGCGTAGTTGTGTATGACCGCCTTTATCTCTACCTTGCTGTTATAGCGGGTCACGAAATCCGCAAACACACCCATGTGGTCGTGGTGCAGATGTGTCATTATCCACGCGGAAATAACTATATCCTCACCGCCCGACTTTTCCTTTAACCACTTATAAAGATTATCTGCCTCAACGCTTCCGTTGAACTTCCAACCGCCGTCGATCATAATAAAGCTTCCGTCGGAGAGCTGTATTGCATAGGACATGCCCTCGAACTCCGATTTGCCCGTGGTCAGATTTTTATAGCCCAAGTCAAGTTGTGTGAGCGATACCGTGCCGTTGCCCGTCTCCTTATTAAGAGACTTGAGATTATCGTAGTATTCAATAGGCGAGCCGACTATACGCACAGACGAATCGTGAGCCGTATAATAGGCGTAAACAAGATAGGAATCATTAAGATATGTATAGAATACGTTTCCGCTCTGCTCACGCTCGCCTTCAAGTCGGTAGCCGTACTCTTCAAGCTTCTGCCCGTAAGCCTTGAGCTCAGATAAACTTGAGTTACTTACATAGACCGTATATGAATCTGCGCCCTCATATTCCTGCGCTCCGTCCTTGAAATATGGCATACAAGGGTATTTTTCATTTATGCTTTTTCTGTACGCGTACTCCTTGGGGATGACAAGAGTATTTTCCACACCCTTAGCGACGTAGTCGCCTATAATGTCCTCAAGCACTCCGCAAGCTTTATTGGCGTCAAAGCCGCCAAGCGTTATGCGTCCCGCACTCATCTTGACACCGCATTCATTGTAATTGCCAAGCAAAGCAAAAACAATATCACCGTCCGAACCGTTCTTGAGTGGAATATCCGCCCCCGTCAGCTTCTTCACGGTCTTTACAAACAGCTCCGCCTGAGAATAACTGTTGCCGTCGGCGCTGACAGTGACCTTTGCCGAGCCATTCTCAACGAGGGTCACCGTTTCTGGAATATGAACGCTTTCCGTTATCTCGGAGAACGGAGTGGATGTATTATTCATCTCTGACAGACCCGCACTTACGAACATATCGTAAACAGTTCTCATATCGGCGTTTGCAACGCTTGCAAGCACCAGCTTATTTCCATTAGCTCCGTAGCCGTAGCCGCAAGGGAGTATTCGTGTAATAAAGTTCTCTGTCTCCGCCCTTGTAACGTCTCCGAGATATATCTCTGCAGACTCGGACGATCCCGTTTCTTCACGGTCATCACCGTAAACAACCGTATGTATCGTATTTTCTTCTATGAGTGCGCCAAGCTGCTTTGCCATATTCACCGTATCGGCGTCTGACTTGATCGAATATGTAATCTTTATTTCAACACTTTCCTCAGGAGCATCTGTAACCTCAGAATCGTGAGCATCGTCAACCTTTGAGCAGCCCACCGTAAAAAGCAAGAACATCAAAAGTGTCAGAACAATTACCAAAATCCGTTTTTTCATATCCGCTCTCCTCATATAAGTCGAAAAATTCATATCTCATCAAAGACTCTGACGTAGTCAACCTCAAATACGTCGGGAAGCGTTGCCTCAAACAGCTCGGGTACGGGATCGCCCGCGCAGCAGCCTCTGGTAACCTCGCCTGCCTCGCCCTGTGCCTTGAACACTCTGTTGTAGCCGTGGCACTCAGTGGTAACAAGCAGGAACTGCTCAACCTGTGATACCGCACATTCAGGAGCCATCTGTCTGCCCACTATCTTCCCGTCTGCGTAGAAGGTATATCCCTCGGGCGTCCAATGCACGGCGTAGTTATGCCAGCCGTTCTCGGTCTCCTCAAGGGGAAACTCGTAGTGCCCTGCCCATTTGCCTTCGGCTCCGTATCCGCCCCAGCCACATCCGCACACCATAGTGCCGAACTTGTGCTGGCGGTAATTTTCCATTATATCACACTCAACACCTGCCACGGAGGGGTCGGGGTGCGCTCCTATAGAGGGCGACTGAAGCCAGAAGGCACAGTGCCAGCCGTCGCACTTGGGAAGGCGGCAGCGTATCTCATAGTAGCCGTATTTGTGCATAAACTTGAACTTGTCCTTAGCGCCAAAGGGCCAGAACTTCTTTGACGTCGCGTCACGGGGATTATCAAACGTAAGTCCGCCCGTCTGCAGATGCGCCGAGCAGAAATCGTCGCCCTTGCGAAGAAGGTTTATCTTAAGCGTACCGTCGCTTACCTCAACCCCCTCGGTGGTAAACGCGGGAGAGCGGTAGCCCCAGAAATTGAGGCGGTAGTTCCACTTGCTCTCGTCAAGAGCGTTGCCGTCAAACTCGTCATTCCACACGAGCTTCCATTTCTTGCCCGCAGGAAGAATGCTTGGAGCCCGTCCCTCCACCGCTACTTCATACTTCATATTATACTCTTTAGGCTCTGCTGTTACAAAAGGCATTTTTATTCTCCTTACTTGACAAAATTGATAATGCGTTGTATACTGTATATATGATATCACAAAACCCTTGTCTTGAAAACTCCCGTTTTGTGTTTTTTTACCCCTAAAAACAACGATTTTGCGGAATTTATATATCCAAAAACCACTATTTACTCTTAGAAAATATTGTTAATGGGAGGAGATGACAGATGAAAATTCCCGAAATTCTAATAATAGGAAACGGTACTTGGCGTAACTTCAAGAAGCACAAAAAGACCCCCTCCAGATTTGTTCTCACCTATGAGATAGAGTATCATAGAAAAAGCTACGGAGATACTACTATCAACGGGGTATCATATCCAATCGAAAAGGATACCGTTACGTTTAACCGTCCGGGTGACATAAGAAGCAGCCGATTTAATATAAGCATAGAGGCTCAAACAGAATTTTTCTACTTCATTTTCAGCGCCGAAGAAAAAAATACAAACTTCGAATATATTTTTGAAAATATTCCAAATCACACTCATGCTGACGAGGAGATACAAAAAATGTGGAGTACACTACAAAGCGATTACTCCAACAAAAACGATCCTATTTATGAGATGCAAGCATACCTTGATCTGCTTACCCTGCTTACGTATCTTTCCCAAAAGGGACGTAATGACTCACGTCTGCCGCCTGCTCCATCTCCCAAGCAGCGTGCTCTCTTCGAAGCTATTCGCTATATGAGAGAACATCTTACGGAAAATCTGTCAGTCAATGATATCGCAACGCATATAGGCTACAGTCAATCACATTTCAACCATCTTTTCAAGACGTATACGCAGCATACACCTCATTCTTATTATATATCTCTAAAAATCAGCGAAGCAAAATACATGCTGTTGAACACGAATAAAAGCATATCTCAGATATCGGAAGCATTGGCGTTCAGCAAGGTAAGCCAATTCAGTAATGCCTTCAAAAAAGAATGCCATATGACGCCGGGAGAGTTCAGAAAGACCAAAGACGTAATATTTTATAATGATTAGATATTTCACTGATATTATCTGTATTAAATTTGAACAGCATCGCCGTATCAGATCTTCAAAAAAGCTTTAGGGCTACCGCAAAGTGGTAGCCCTAAAGCTTCAGACCACTGACAAAGCCTATCTTGTGAATGGTATGAATGGCTGTACTCCTTGTTATTGTTAAAACACCGCCGAGGAATCAACGCTCCTCAGCGGTGTTTTTTCAGAGTGCAATTCTGTCAATTTCCTTAAGCTCTTCCTCGGTAAAGTGAAGATTTTTGGTCATTTCCAGATTTTCTGTTATCTGCTCAGGTCTTGAAGCTCCGATCAAAACGCTGGTTATTCCCTGACGGCTATATACCCATGAAAGCGCCATTTGCGCAAGAGTCTGTCCTCTGCTTTGCGCTATACGGTTCAGTCCCTTGATCCTTTCAAGCTGCTGGGCAGAGATGGCGCTCTCCTTTAAAAATCTGCCGTCTGTCTTTACGCGGCTATCGTCGGGAATTCCGTTAAGATATCTGTTTGTAAGCAGTCCCTGCGCCAGAGGGCTGAAAATTATCATTCCCTTTTTGGCTTCGATGGCACTGTCTAAAATTCCGTTTCTTTCTACCGTCCTGTCAAAAATAGAATATCTGTTCTGATTGATCACAAAGGGACAGTGCAGCTCGTCAAGTATCCTTGCCGCCCTTTTCATTGTTTCGCCATCGTAGTTGGAAAGCCCCACGTAAAGCGCTTTTCCGCTTTTTACTATGGAATCCAGCGCCCACATGGTTTCATAAAGAGGGGTATTGGGATCCATTCTGTGGTGGTAAAAAATATCCACGTATTCAAGTCCCATTCTTTTAAGGCTCTGGTCAATGCTCGCCATCAGATACTTTCTGCTGCCATAGTCGCCGTAAGGACCCGCCCACATATAATAGCCCGCCTTTGTGCTTATTATCATTTCGTCGCGGTAGCGGGCGAGGTGATCGCGAAGTATTTTGCCGAAATTTGATTCCGCACTGCCCGCAGGCGGACCGTAATTGTTAGCCACATCAAAATGAGTTATTCCGTTATCAAAGGCGGTAAAGCACATTTTGCACATATTTTCATAGTCTGCGTTTCCGCCAAAATTGTGCCACAGTCCAAGGGACACCGCAGGGAGCTTAAGTCCGCTTTCACCGCAGCTTTTATACTCCGCGGTCTCATATCTTTTTTCATTTGCCGTGTAATCCATAAGCTTCTCCTTTTATATTCTTGCCGAAGAATGACCGTTACCGCAGCAAGACCGTGGCACAGCTTATCCCCGTAATTATATTATACCATAAAATTGCGTAAACTTCAACTGTCGCGTACAAATCAGAAGTTTTTTTAGTCTGAATTGGGATTTAGCGAAACGGACGACCAATGGTCGCCCCTACAATATATCTGGGGTTACGCCTGTAGGGACGTGCACAATGTTATGTATATAAATTGGGATTTAGCGATGTGTTCGCTATATTAGCACTTACTTCATAAGGCTCCCTCCGGGAGGGAGCTGTCAGCGAAGCTGACTGAGGGAGAGTGCGTCAAAACATAATGAAATCTTAACCGTTATGCACGCAGGC
>JAGAPH010000021.1 GCA_017623375.1 Clostridia bacterium
CCTCGACTGTCCGTCCCAAACACAATGAAATTTTATAATTTTTAACAAGATACACTATCGCCAAGCGCGGACAGTCGAGGACGCCTGTCCCTACAGTTTTTGGTTGGTGCGTACACATGAATCTCCCCGATAAATCCCAATTTATCCTTGAGCTCCAAGCGCCGAATAAAATATAAAAAACTTATTTCAGCGCCGACGATATTGCTTCCAATATTTTAAATCTGATCTCGTATTTTGGCTCGTCGGTCTCGGTTATTATCTTGTATTGCTCGGAATTGAGCCCCACGGCAATAAACGCGTCCTCGTTGCTCTCCTTAGCGGTAGCCGCGCTAAGACATAGAGGTGGGAAGAGCACACACCACCAATTTCTTCCCTCCGCTTCTCCTATAAGCACCTGCAAAGACAGATATTTTCCCGACGGAAAGCATAAAGCGCCGTAGCTTTTTTGGGGGTATTCTTCCTCGCAAAGGCGCACGGTAACGTCGTAGCTATAGCCCAAGCGCTCTATCTCGGCCTCGGCAATGCTTTTGATCTTGTCAAGCCTGTTCTCAAGAGCTGCCCGCGCTTGCTCCACCGTTTGCGCTTCAGCCACTGTCACCGTGTTCTCCTTGAGGATGGCGTCACGCACGCAAAGCTTGAGGGCTTGATCCGCCTCACTGTCAGAGCTTGCCACCACGTGCAGACGTATAACACTGTCGTATATCTCCGCTTCGCCGTGGACAGGCAAAAGCCCTACAATAACAAAAATAAGACAGATGCAAATAATAAGCGTAAGTATTTTTTTCATTAAAAAACTCCTTTTGACGGTTTGATAATAGATCATTCCACCAAAAGGAGCTTTTTATTCGTTTTTCAGAAAATTTCAAAAAATTTCAAGGATTATCTCTCTGTAGCTCATGTTGCTGTTAAGCGACCATTCTCCCGTCAGAGTGCTAAGCTTTTCAAGCTTGTCCTTTGAACGCAGATAAAGCCTGAAGGCAATATCGTTTTCAATGACACCGCTTTTTTTCAGCAGACCTGCAAGCTCTCCGTCGGACACGGGGGCGTCCACGGTGACGGTTATCTTTTCGTCGGGCTTTACGAATGCGTACATATCGTTTGCCACGGAAATGACAAGCCCTGCAAGCATTAAGGCAACAAGGCACAGTGGAAGCACCGCTCCAAAGGCGCGCTTGAAGTCAACGGGGGATATCTGCTCTTGTCCGTTTTGCTGATCCTTCATAGAGACCACCTCGCATATAGAAGATCACAACCACGATATTATAAGCGCGATTATGTAAACTGCAAGGCAGGCGATGGCAGACGGAGCGCGTACTACCTCAAGATAAGAGGCTTTTATCTGGTACGGCTCGGTCAGCACGGGACGGCGATAGAGGGCGGCATAGCCACGGTAAAGATACTTTTTGTAAAGGCTTGACGCCACACCGCAAAAGACCGCGCCCGATATGAAAAACACAACGGCAACGAGAAAGAGAAAGAAGCTTCTGCTTCCCGTCAGATTATACAGTGCGCTCATGTAGGGCTGTCCGAAAAGTCCGAACAGATTATATAGGAAATGCACTATCATTGCCGCGAAAAGCGAACGAGTGGAGTAAAGGGTAAGGGCAAGTATTGCTCCCGCAAAGAGATAGACGGGAAGATTTTGAACGTTAAAATGCAGCATTCCGAAGAAAAGCGAGCTGAACACTATCGAGCGCAGAACGCCGCCTCGCTCGTATTCATGGCATACTATACCGCGAAAAACGAATTCCTCGCATATGGAGGGAAGAGCCGCGTAGGCAAGTATGAGATAAAGCTTGGCGGGAACGGTGCCGTTATCCTTTGAGATAAAGGTGTCGTAAAGCGAGAAATTGCTCGATAGGCTCTCAAGACCGCCAAAAAGAACGCTGATAAGAAGTCCGCCCGATATCATAAGCAGAGCGGATGCCAACAACAGTGGTATGGAGCGCACGGCGGGAAGTCTCAGCCTCAGACGGCTGACGTAGCCATCGCCGCTGAATTTACACCAAACGGCGGCGGGAAGCAGAAATATCATCATCTGCAACACCACCACGCTGAAATATTCGTTTTCTCGGTTTATGAGCGTAATGTCAATAAGCTTGGAAAGCAGGAGAAGGATATAGGTAGCAAGAACTACCACAGTAGGCTGAAGCACCACAGTGCGGTCGCCCTTTGGTGTCTTTGCTTTCTTGGGCGCTGGTGCTCCTTGCGCCTTATTTTGCGGCATTGGGTACTGTCACCCCACTTTCGGTAATTATCATATCAACGGGAACGTCGTTTTTATCCGTAGGAAGCCTGTCGCAGATCAGCGAACCGTAGCAGATACCTACGGTCATTGGCTTATGCTTTGACAGAAATCTGTCGTAATACCCCTTTCCGTAACCAATGCGGAAGCCCCGCGTGTCATAGGAAAGGGCGGGAACGATACACATCGCTCCGTCAAAATTCTCCACTTTGCGGCAACACTGGGGTGGCTCGGGAATACCGTAAGCCCCAACTTTCATTTGAGATAGACTGTCTACAAGCCGAAAGTCAAGCTGGCAGGTGTCCGTCAGGGATATGGGGAAAGCCACATGCTTACCTACGCTGAGAAGATACTCGGCAAAGGCAAGCAGGTCTGGCTCGTTTTTTATCGGATAGAAGAGCAGCCACACGTCCGCCTTGTGGGCAATGAGCCGTAGTGAATCGCACAGTGCGGCATCAAGCTTTGCCTTCTCCTCGGTAGAAATGTTGTTGCGCCTGTTGATAAGCAGACGCCGCACCTCGGTTTTCTGAGAAGCTTCAGTCTGCGATGACCGCATGGCGAAGCTCCTCTGCGGCATTGGCTCCGCGGAATATCTCAACGATTTTCAGTCCCATGTCAAGTGCCGCGCCCATGCCCTTAGCCGTAAGGATATTATCGTCAAGGACTACCTTACAGTCGGGAATGGAAGCGCCCGTCAGTCTGTCCTCAAAGCCTGGGTAGCATACCGCCTGCTTACCCGTGAGCAGTCCCATGTCTCCGAGGATCGAGGGCGCGGCGCAGATAGCGGCGATATAGCTATCACATTCGATAGCGGACTTTATGGCGTTTATTACTACCTTGCTTGCGGCAAGATTGAGCGTTCCGGGCATACCTCCGGGAAGAAATACCATTTCAAGGTCATCGGCACGGAAGTCGCTATCGGCGATATCCGTCTGCACGGTGATTCCATGTGCACCTGTAATGAACGTATCACCAACGCCAACGGTGGTCACGTCAAGACCCGCGCGGCGCATAAGATCAAGGGGGCAGAGCGCTTCTATTTCCTCAAAGCCCTCGGCAATAAACATGTATATCATAATGAACTCCGTATATTTTAATTTATTTGGCAAATTGGGATCTATCGGGGAGATTGATGTGTTCGCACTCATATAGCTCGTAGGCGCCGTCCCCTACCGATTCGGGTAGGATTCAAAAATCAAACCCACCTATAAATCAAAATTTAAAAATATCAACCTTTTGTGAAATATTCGCCTAACTTATCAAGCGCGACCTCGGCTTCCTCACGCTTTTCAAGATCCTTTATCTTGACCACGCCCTTTTCAAGCTCCGATGCGCCCATAATAACGATATGGCTGTAGTGTCCCTTAACGGCGTAATCTATCTGCTTGCCGAACTTCTTCGATCCAAGATAGAGAGACGTAACGACGCCCGCGGACTGAAGCTTGTCCGTAAGAGAGAGATACTCGGTGTAGGGAACGTCGTCAAAGCGGGTTATCAGCACCTTTGTCTCCGCCTTGTAAAGATCGGGCACAAGTCCGTGAGTCACAAGGAAATTCTCAAGGGTAACGTCACCCATGCCGTAGCCCACGCCAGAAATTTTTGCGTTCTTTACGAAAAGACCAACCAGATTGTCATATCTTCCGCCGCCAAACATAGCGCGGTTGTTCTCGGGAGCGTTGTCGAACACCTCGAAAACAGTACCAGTATAGTAGTCAAGTCCTCTGATTATACCGAAATCGAATACGCAGTATTTGTCAAGACCCGAAGCGCGCAGAGCCGCAAAAAGATCCATAAGCTCGCGGGAGCCCTGTGAGTCGGGACAGAGAGCGGTCGCCTCGTCAACGCTCATATTATAGAGTGCGTCGATCTTGGCGATCTTATTCCCGTCAAGTCCAAGCGCTGTCATGTCCTTCTCGTAGCTCTCTCTGCTGACCTTGTTCTTTCTGTCTACCACCTTAGAAACGGCTCTGCTGCCCTCGGCGTCTGTTCCCGCGATAGCGGAGATAACGTCGTTGAAGAAGCGGCGGTTGTTGATGCGGACGGTGAACATGGTCTCGTCCGCGCCGAACGCCTGCATGATGCGGATAGCGCTTATGATAACATCAAGGTCTGCCTCGTAGGTGTCGCAGCCGAACACGTCAACATTGAGCTGCCAGAACTCGCGCAGACGTCCGCGCTGAGTAGCCTCGTATCTGTACATGTTGGGTATGGAGAACCAACGGAGGGGGAATGTAAGCTCGTTCATCTTAGCCGCTACCATACGGGCGACTGTAGGCGTCATCTCGGGGCGGATCGCCAAGGAGCGGTCTGCTCTGTCGAGGAAGTTATATGTCTGCTTGCTTGCTATCTCCTCTCCGCTTTTTGCCGCGTATATCTCAAGAGATTCAAGCATAGGACCGTTATATTCGTCAAACGCCGCAAGCTCAAGGGCAGAGCGGATCTTGCCGAAGAACCAGTTGCGGAGTCTCATGTCATCGGGATAAAAATCACGTGTTCCCTTATAGGGCTGAGTGGATAAAAGCTGAGCGCACATATCAAGTGCTCCTTTCAAAAAAGAAAATATAAACATTCCATATAATTATATCACATACGGGAAGGTTTGTCAATCGGCAGGGAAATAATAAAAGACAATAAAATTTTACTTAAAAGCATTGACTTTGCCCCACAAAATGGTATAATAAACTGAGTAAAGTTTTTTTCGGAGGGATCGAAATGAGTAAGGCGCAGGCTATCGGGAAGAGAGGCGGAAGCGGTTATTTCAAAAAGATACTGTTTTTTGCCATCCCGCTTATGATCACGGGAATATTGCAGTCTCTTTACAGTGCGGCGGATCTTGTGGTCGTGGGACGTTTTGAGGGAGAGGTTGCTCTTGCCGCGGTCGGAAGCACGGGGGCTCTTACCAATCTTATACTTGGACTTTTCATGGGTCTTTCCGTTGGAGCGGGTGTGTGCGTAGCGCATAGCGTTGGCGCTAAGCGTTATGACGACGTTGAAAAAACGCTCCATACTGCCGTAGCTACCGCGCTGATGCTTGGAGTATTTATCGGGATCGTTGGATTTATTCTTGCTCCGCAGATGCTGCACGTAATGGATACCCCCGACGATGTTATTGATATGGCGTCGCTTTACGTCAGAATAATCTTTCTCGGCGCGCCTGCCGCAGTTCTTTATAATTACTGTGCGGCAATGCTCCGAGCGGTGGGAGACTCAAAGAGACCTCTTTTGTTCCTTGCCGTTTCGGGACTTTTAAACGTAGCGCTCAACGTTATCCTCGTTGCGGGCTTTCATATGGGCGTAGCGGGCGTTGCCATAGGAACTATTGCCTCTCAGTTTATGTCGGCAGTGCTCATAATGACATATATGTGCCGCACCCAGGGTTATCTGAATTTTTCATTTAAAAAGCTGAGGATACATAAGGATAAGTTATCGAAGATACTTAAGATAGGTATCCCCTCGGGCGTGCAGGGATCGTTGTTTTCCTTATCGAACGTTATAATACAGTCGTCCATAAACGGCTTTGGCTCGGTGGTTATGTCGGGAAGCTCGGCGGCGGCGAACATTGAGAATTTATATTACGTGGCGTATAACGCATTTTATCAGGGAGCTCTTACCTTTGTGGGACAGAGCGTAGGCGCAAAGCGGTTTGGTGATATCAAAAAGATAATACTGCGTTCCATAACTATCATGATGATGTTTGCGGTAGTGCTTACGGGCTTGGGGTTGATATTCAGGGATCAGCTTCTGGGGCTTTATCTGCCCGATAGCACTGAGGCTCTTGAGGCGGCGTCCGTTAGATTTATGATCGTAGTTACCACACAATTCCTTTGTCCCATCATGGAGATCGGAAGCGGCACGCTCCGAGGCATGGGGCGCTCTATTTCCTCGGCTATCATTTCCCTTATAGGTGCGTGCCTGTTCAGGGTGGTTTGGATATCCACCGTATTCGAGCATTTCAGGACGCCCGAATGTATTTACATAGTCTATCCTATCTCATGGTTGCTTACCGCCGCGGTTCTTTATATATGCGCCTTTTTCGCGGTCAAAAAGGAGATGCGCCACCAATACCTTCACGATAGGTTAAAATGAGTGTTATGGTATCGGTATTTCCAAAGGAAGCCTCTTTCACGGAGGCTTCTTTTTATGTTTGAGGTAAATAAAAATGTTTTCAAATTTTGATTTGTCGGTGGGTTTACAATCTGTGTTCGCACTCACATAAGGCTCCCTCCGAGAGGGGGCTCCCGCGTAGTGGGTGGAGGAGCCTGCGTGCATAACGGTTAAGATTTCATTATGTTTTGACGCACTCTCCCTCAGTCAGCTTCGCTGACAGCTCCCTCCCGGAGGGAGCCTTATGAAGTAAGTGCTAATATAGCGAACACATCGCTAAATC
>JAGAPH010000022.1 GCA_017623375.1 Clostridia bacterium
AAATCTTAACCGTTATGCACGCAGGCTCCTCCACCCGCTACGCGGGAGCCCCCTCTCGGAGGGAGCCTTATGTGAGTGCGAACACAGATTGTAAACCCACCGATAAATCAAAATTTGAATACAAAAAAGTCTCCCTTTGCGGACTTCAAGAAAAAGAAAAAAGCCTTCGTTTTACCGAAAGCTTTGTTTCTCGAATTTCAATTAGTCAGCGTAAACGCTAACCTGCTTCTTGTCCTTCGTCTTCTGCTCAAACTTAACCTTTCCGTTAATGAGAGCGAAAAGTGTATCGTCCTTACCGATTCCCACGTTGTTACCGGGATGGATAGCAGTACCTCTCTGTCTTACGATAATGTTACCTGCAAGCACGGACTGACCGTCAGCCTTCTTTACGCCAAGGCGCTTGGATTCGCTATCACGGCCGTTCTTTGTAGAACCAACACCCTTTTTATGAGCAAAGAACTGTAAACTGATTCTTACCATTTTTCATTCCTCCGTAAATTTAATGTAAATTTTGTACTTCAACTTGTCTCAAAAGCTCAGACCCAATCTATGTCCTTAACGTCCACCGAAAGATTGTCGTAATATTCCTCCACAAGCTCGTTAAGCTGATAATAGTAGGAAAGGAAAAGTCCCGACACCGCATATCTCTTGCGCTCGTCCTCTTCAAATTCCGCAAGTGCAGCCTTTGAACGAACCTTTATGTTGGTCGCGCCCTCGTCGATCTGATAATCTACGTCAGACGCATACGCAACCTCGATAGTGTTGATGATAAGCATGGTCATTGCCGAAAGCGCCGCGCAGAGGATATCCTCTCCTGCTTCAGCGTAATCAGCGTGTCCCTGCTCCTCAAAGCCATAGAAGCTTCCGCCGCTTCTGAAAAAAACGATTTTCGTCATTTTCTTGTTTAAAGAAAATTACGCATTGATGGACACGATCTGAACCTTTGTGTAAGGCTGTCTGTGACCGATCTTCTTCTTCTCGTTCTTCTTGGACTTGTACTTGATTACATAAATCTTCTTGCCCTTTCCGTTGGAAATGACATTTGCTGTAACGGTTGCACCTTCAACTGTGGGAGCGCCAACCTTGAAATCATCTCCCATAGATACTGCCTTGACACGGTCGAACGTAACTGTGTCACCTGCGTTAACGTCGAGTTTCTCGATGAAGACAACGTCTCCCTCGTTAACCTTGTACTGCTTTCCGCCTGTTTCGATTATTGCGTACACGAAAAGCACCTCTCTTTCTTTATAGACTCGCTAATGTAGGGCGGCACTGCGGAATTTTCCGCGGCGCACTTAAAAAGCCCCAATTTATGCGGCATAATATTATACCATGTCTTATGACTGTTTGTCAACACCTTTTTGAGATTTTTTTATTATTTTTTCCATTTTTCCGTGCGTTTGGTGTTGGATTTTGATTTGTCGGTGTGTTGGTGGGAACGGACGACCAATGGTCGCCCTTACAATTTGGGTTTGTGCATACATAGCGAACACCCCCGCTAAACCCCAATTTAATATCCAAATTAAAATATTAAGCCGTTTTTTACCTATTCTATATATTTCATTAATAGAATGGTGCTAAAATCGTCATAATTTGGGTGTATAATATACTCTGTATATTAATGTATTATCGAGGTATCTTTAATGACCTTGCAAAAAAGGTATATTGCCGACAACGTTCGGCTATCGCGCATACGTACGAATAAATTCAAGACCGAGACGGTGGCCTTTTCTCTCACCCTCCCGCTGACGCGCCGCGCCTATCTTTTGGGGCTTTTGCTTTCGGGAGTTATGAGAAGAGGCTCGGAGTCCTTCCCCTCAATGGCACTTCTCAACAAGCGTCTTGACGAGCTTTACGCCTCCACGGTGGAGATAAACAGCACCACCTGTGCGGGAACGCTCTCTCTGAACGTCTCCGCTGAGATGATCGACGGAAGATTTGCTCTTGACGGAACTGACATATCGGGTGGTGTTATAGAGGTCATCGCGGATATCCTTCTCCGCCCGCTCAGATCGGGCAATGCTTTCCCCGCCGACACGGTCGCCAGCGAGATCGCCCTTGTCAAGGACGCGCTTTTGGCAGAAAAGAACAACACACGCTCATATGCCGCTACAAGGCTGCGTGAGCTTCTCGGCAGAGCTAATGCCGAGCGCCCCACGCTTGAATATCTTCTCGGTGAGATAGACTCGATCACTCCCGAGGAGCTTTATGATCATTATCTGCGTCTGCTCTCCTCCGCACCGCTGAACGTCTTTTATGTTGGCGCAGAGGACACGGACAGTATCGCAGAAAAGATACTGCGGGCATTTTCACAGTTTGTGGGTCATAGCTTTACTCCTGTGCCCGTAAGGCTTCCCGACAAGCCCCTTGAATTTATATCAGTCACCGAGGACATGCCTGTAAGTCAGGGCAAGCTTGCCCTTGGACTACGAACAGGAGCGGGGCTTGGAAACGGGCAGCATACCACTGCCATCGTGCTCAACGAGCTTCTCGGTGCGTCTCCCGCCTCAAAGCTTTTCTTAAACGTAAGAGAGCGGCTCGGACTGTGCTATTACTGCTCCTCCTCCTATTCCCCCTTCTCGGGAAATCTCACGGTGTCCTCGGGCATAGACTCAAGCAAGCTTGACGTGGTGACGGAGGAGATCATGCGGCAGCTTGATGAAATAAAAAAGGGGAACATCAGCGACACGGAATTTACAGCCGCTCGAAAGTCCCTTGAATACAGCTACGTTCAGATATACGACTCTCCCTTCTCTCTCCAGGGATTTTATTCGGGCAGAGACACGGTGGGCTGCGACGAGACGGTTGAGGAGTGTAAGCAAAAGCTTCTTGCTGTCACCGCGGAGGAGGTCTGCCAGCTTGCGGGGAACGTAGTATGGGACACGAGATTTTTTATAAACGGAACGCAGACGCAGGACGGCGGCGAGGAGGAGGCAGACAATGAATAACCTATCTTCCCGCGTTTACACAAGCAAGCTTCTCGGTGAGAGCTATGAACGCTTTTCTCACCCCTCGGGGCTTGATATATACGTATTTCCCAAGAAAATGTCGGCGACCTACGCTCTGTTCGGAACAAAATACGGCTCGGTCAACAACAGCTTCGTTCCTGTGGGCGCAAGCAAGCCCGTGACTGTTCCCGACGGTATCGCTCATTTTCTTGAGCACAAGCTTTTCTTCAACGAGGACGGAAGCGATTCCTTTGAGCGCTTCTCCGACTACGGAGCGGACGCAAACGCCTATACATCCTTTAACAAAACGGCGTATCTGTTCAGCTGCACGGATAATTTTGAGCAGTCTCTCAGCGAGCTTATAGATTTTGTAACTCACCCATATTTCACAAAAGAGTCGGTGGAGGCGGAAATAGGCATCATCTCCGAGGAGATAAAGATGTATGATGACAGCCCAGGCGACCGTTGCTTTTACGGCATGCTTGAGGGAATGTACAAGGATCACAGTATCCGCCGCAACATCTGCGGCTCGGAGGCGTCTATCAGAGAGATCACCGAGGACACGCTCTACGACTGCTACCGCGCCTTTTACTGCCTTAGCAACATGGCTCTCATAGTATGCGGAGACGTAAGTGCTGAGGAGGTGCTGAGGATAGCCGACGCCCATCTTCCCAAGGAGCGCTCGCCCAGAGCGGTGGAGCGTATAAACGAAAACGACTGTGAAGCGCCCTGTGCCTTCAAGGGCCGTGTTGAGCAAAAAATGCAGGTGTCAAAGCCACTGTTCAATATAGGCTTTAAGGACGTGGATATTCCCAAGGATCCGAGAGAGCGACAGAAGAAGGACGCGGTTATGTCGATCCTTGACGAAATGCTCTTTTCACGGGCAGGCAAGCTTTACAACAGTCTTTTCGAGCGCAAGCTCATTTCCCCAGCCATGTCCTACGGCTACACGGTCTCGGAGACCTTTGCCTACAATTCCCTCGGCGGTGAGGCTGACGACCCCGAGACGGTTCTTAAGGAGATCATGTGCCATATAGAGAGCGTAAGAGCCTCGGGGCTCTCTGAGGAGGACTTCCTTCGCGCCAAAAGAGTGATGTACGCCGAGTCGGTCAAGTCCTTTGACTCGGTAGAAAATATTGCTAACAATCTGTTCTCCTTTATTTGCGAGGACGCAGAGCTTTTAGAATACACCGATATCCTCGGTGAGATATCCTTTGAGGACGTGAAAATGGCGTTTGAGGACGCTTTCCGCCCCGAAACGGTAACGCTTTCCGTGGTTTTCCCTTTAGAGTAAAAAGTTAAAAAACAAAAGTGAGGTAAAATATGATAACAGTTTCCTTCCCCGGTATTGGGATAGAAAATTTCAACGTTGATCCCGTTGCCTTTACCATTCCCATATTCGGAGGCATTGAGGTCAGGTGGTACGGCATCATCATCACCCTCGGCATAATACTTGCCTTTACTTACTGCGCCTTCCGCGCAAAGCAGGAAAATATACTGTTTGACGATCTTTTGGATATGGCTATATTTACGGTCATCTTCGCAATAATCGGTGCGCGACTTTATTACGTATTGACATCTCTTGATAAATATAACAGCTTTTACGACGCTATCGCCATTTGGGAGGGCGGTCTTGCCATATACGGCGGTATAATCGCAGGTGCTCTGACTATTTTTCTCGTTTGCAAGCGCAAAAAAATAAAGGTGACAAAGGCGTTTGACGCAGTTGCCCCCGGGGTAATGATAGGTCAGTTCCTCGGCAGATGGGGAAATTTCTTCAACGGTGAGGCTTACGGCGCTGAGGTGGCTGAGGACAGTATATTCTATTTTATCCGCATGGGTCTTATCCCCAATATTGAAAGCGCCTCGAGAATGCACTATTTCCACCCCACCTTCCTTTATGAGTCGGTATGGAATATAATAGGCTTTATAATTATTAATTTCCTCTACAAAAAGAAGAAATTTGACGGACAAATAGTTCTCATGTATATCTCATGGTACGGCTTTGGAAGAATGCTTATTGAGGGACTGAGAACGGATAGCCTTTACGTTGGAGTTTTCAGAATTTCACAGGTAGTTGGCTTTATCTGCTTCGTTGTGGGAACGCTTCTCCTTATCATCAATCTGGTCAAGGCTCGCAGAGCGAGACTGACCGCTATGGAATACGATCCCGCATATCCCAAGTTCGTAACGTCCGCAACCGCAGGCGTATCCTCAGAGGACGCCGACGGAGTGGCTGAGCAGTCAGAGGAGACTGAGGACACACAAAAAGCTGAGGACGAACAGAAAGAGGAGGAGCAAGCAGACGCGCCTCAGTACACCGACGTATCGGACAGGCTTGGCAAGCTTTTTGGAACAGATAACGACAAAAAAGATAACCATCAAGGAGAATAAAATGGCTAAAATTATTGACGGTAAGGCGATATCGGCACAGATACGCAGTGAGTTAAAGGCAGAGACGGAGGCATTTGCAAGCGCAAACGGCTTTCGCCCCGGACTTGCGGTAATTATAGTGGGAGACGACGCCGCATCGCAGGTCTACGTGCGCAACAAGAGACGCGCCTGCGAGGAGGTGGGCTTCTACTCGGAGGCATACGAGCTTCCCGCAAGCACCACGCAGGAGGAGCTGAACGCCCTTGTTGACAAGCTGAATGCAGACGAAAAAATACACGGCATACTGTGTCAGCTTCCCCTCCCCAAGCATCTTGACGAAAATCAGGTAATACTGAGGATCGACCCCAAGAAGGACGTGGACGCATTCCACCCCTACAACGTAGGAAAGATAATGATAGGCGACTATTCCTTCCTTCCCTGCACTCCCGCGGGGGTTATGGCGCTTCTTGAGAGAAGTGGAATTGACGTTTGCGGAAAGGAATGTGTTGTGGTCGGTCGTTCGAATATCGTAGGCAAGCCTCAGGCTATGCTTTTGCTCCACAAGAGCGGAACTGTTACGGTGTGCCACTCCAAGACGCGTGATCTGGCGAGCGTATGCCGCAGGGCTGACATACTTGTGGCGGCTATCGGAAAGGCAGATTTCTTTACGGGAGACATGGTAAAGGAGGGCGCAGTTGTAATTGACGTTGGCATGAACCGCAGAGCGGACGGAAAGCTTACGGGTGATGTAGATTTTGCAAGTGTTGAGCCAAAGGCGTCATATATTACCCCCGTCCCCGGCGGAGTTGGACCCATGACTATCACCATGCTTATGCAGAACACGCTGACGGCGGCAAAGAACTCTCTCAAAAAATAACGAATAAATCTAAAAACACAAACCGCGCCCAACTCTTTGAAGAGTTGGGCGCGGTTTGTATATATGGTGTCTTTCTCAGTTCGCTTTCTTATTTGTAACAGCCTTGATAGCAAACAGTGTTGCTACCGTGAGAACTATTCCGAGAGGCAGGCAGATAAAGATATTCTGAACAAAGCCCGCTATAACGAACATTACAAAAGATATTGCAGCTACGGTTATTGCGTAAGGCATCTGTGTGGATACGTGGTTGAGGTGGTTACACTGTCCTCCGGCGGACGACATGATCGTCGTGTCGGATATGGGCGAGCAGTGGTCTCCGCATACCGCTCCCGCAAGACACGCTGACATGCCTATGATAAGGAGTGTTGAGCCGGGCTCAAAGATAGCCGTTACGATCGGTATGAGTATTCCAAACGTTCCCCATGACGTGCCCGTTGCAAACGCAAGAACACACGCTACAAGGAAGATTATTGCGGGAAGCATTGAGCCAAGTGCCTCTGCCTGTCCGCTCATAAGGTCGCCTACAAAATACTTTGCTCCAAGACCGCTTGTCATGTTCTTAAGCGCCGTTGCGAAGGTGAGTATGAGTATAGCGGGAACCATTGCGATAAAGCCCTGGGGAACACAATCCATGGATTCCTTAAAGGTAATAACCTTGCGTATGAGCATGTACACTATGATTATAACAAGCGCTACAAGTCCGCCCCAAGGAAGTCCTACTGTAGCATCGGTATTCGCAAACGCGTCTACTATGCTTGCACCATCAAATATACCGCCAACGTAAACAAGAGCAAACACGCAGCTTACTATAAGTGCTACTACAGGGAATATAAGATCGATAAGCTTATTCTTTGCAGAAGCAGAAACCTCCTCGGAGGACTCGTTCTTGTCTCCGCAGGTGTAAAGATCGTTGTTCTCTATAGCGTTGATCTCATGTATCTTCATAGCGCCGTAGTCAAACTTCATCAGTGTGATGGCAACTACGAATACAAGCGTAAGTATAGAATAAAAGTTGTAAGGAATTGCCTGTATGAAGAGCTTGAGTCCCTCTCCCTCGGGAGCGTAACCTGAAACTGCAGCCGCCCAGCTGGAGATAGGAGCGATCATACATACGGGCGCTGCCGTTGCGTCAATAATATACGCAAGCTTTGCGCGGGATACGCGCTTACTGTCGGTAACGGGACGCATTACAGAGCCTACTGTCAGACAGTTGAAATAGTCGTCAACAAAGATAAGCACGCCAAGAACGAAGGTGGCAAGCATAGCGCCAACACGGGACTTGATGTGTGTCTTTGCCCACTCGCCGAATGCCGCCGAGCCGCCCGCTCTGTTGATAAGGGCAACTACTATACCAAGCTCAACGAGGAAGATAAAGATGCCAGCGCTTCCCGATACGGCTGAGATCAGACCGTCGTTTATAACGGCATCAAGCGTTCCCGTAAAGGAGAAGTCGGAATAAAGGATACCGCCCGCCAGAATACCGATGAACAGCGAGCTGTAAACCTCTTTGGTGATAAGCGCGAGACCAATAGCAATAACGGGAGGCAGAAGCGCCCAAAGCGAGCCTCTTACAACACCCTCGCCGCCGCACGTCTCGCACAAAAGGCTTGAGATCAGACTGTCGCAATCGGGACAGTCGATGGTTGCGTTGTGACCGTCGGTAACAAATGTCACTACCATAAGGGCAAGTATGACCGCAACGGCTACAAGCAATGTGATTTTTTTAGATTTTGTCATAAAGACCTCCAAAAGTTTTGTTGCACGTATGCAATACTTGTGATTATTTTACCACATTTTGTCGAATTATTCAATAGGAATTGTAAAAAAAGATAAAATTATGTGATGTTTTGTTATATGTAATCAAATTTTGATTTATCGGGGAGTTTACATTTTATGTTCGCACTTTTATAAGGCTCCCTCCGGGAGGGGGCTCCCGCGTAGCGGGTGGAGGAGCCTGCGTGCATAACGGTTAAGATTTCATTATGTTTTGACGCACTCTCCCTCAGTCAGCTTCGCTGACA
>JAGAPH010000023.1 GCA_017623375.1 Clostridia bacterium
AGGAGCCTGCGTGCATAACAGTTAAGATTTCATTATGTTTTGACGCACTCTCCCTCAGTCAGCTTCGCTGACAGCTCCCTCCCGGAGGGAGCCTTATGAAGTAAGTACTAACATAGCGTACTCACCGATAAATCCCAATTTGTAATCAATTATCCTGTTTCAATGTAAAAAATAATATTTTTTAAAAAACTTTAAAAAAGGGGTTGACAAAGGCACGGGTATTTGTTATAATATATAAGTCGCGAGCGCTGGTATGGCTCAGTCGGTAGAGCACGTCATTGGTAATGACGAGGTCATCAGTTCGATTCTGATTACCAGCTCCAAGGATCCGCACAATTTTGTGCGGATCTTTTGTTTTTCCGCACCCACGCTCCTAAGAAGTGTGTTATACATTTTTGACAAAAAAGCAATGAAAGTTTATCGGTATTTATTTATTGCAAAAGCAGTCGATATATGTTATAATTTTATTGTGGATCCCGTGACGGTCGCCAGGCGGTCACGGGACATTATTTTTTTGCGAGGAACTGCCAATGAAAAAATTTTTAGTATTGCTTTTGTCCTTTTGCTTTGCCGTTATTTTGATCTCTTGCGTCGCCAAGGACAAAGAGCCCGACTCGGGACTTGAAAGTAACAGTACGCAAGCAACATCCGATAATGTGAGCGACACATTGGAGGTAAAGCAAACCCAAGAAACCGATCCTTCCGCAGACTCTGACACCGAGACCAACGAAACGGACGGCGGTACGGTAAACATCGGCAGTGATTCGGACGATACAAGCAACACTCAAGCCCCCGAGGATACAAACAACATTGAAAGCAATAACAATGGTAAAGAAACATTAGTCTCGGAAAAATATTATAAAATATTAAAGGATACAAAATATTTCTACTATACTGTATACGGAGCTGACGGCAAGGAGGTGCTGAGCGACAAGACCTCAAGACCGCTGACAGTAAAAATGTCGGATGAGGAGATTGTGGATATCTCCATAGGCTACGGCACGGGGATCGCGTCTCACCTATATTACAGCGTCAGCAGAAACAGCTTCTCGGACGAGCTTTTCTATGTAGTAGCAAGCTCGGGAGAGCTTGCCGCGTATCTCGACGGCACGCTTGAGGACAGGTCTCTTGTGATAACCAACGTATTCGACGAACAAGATACCCATATTACACACAAGCTCAGCTTCTCTCACACAGACACTCCCGTGACAAAAGCGGAGTTTTCCGCGGACGGTACGGCTCTTAACATCACCTATCTTTCGGGCAAGGGCTATACAGAAAAGTCCCATAAAATATATCTGAAGGCTCAACACGCGCTTATCACCGTCAGGGACTGCTACGTCCGCACCGATACGGTCATAAGCCCCGACACTATATTGCGCGTGGGCAGCGGTCAACGCGCAGTTGTCCAGCGCGCAGCATCGGCTGACACGCTCACGCTTCTCGAATACGAGCCGATAACGGGTGGCAGCTATACCTCAGAGCTTGGCATCGAGCGAAACAATTGGTATAAGGTGCTTTACAATAACAACATAGCTTACGTTACCGCAGACAGCTTTGTCAGGTATTCCTACGGCTGCGAGTGCGAGCAAGCTATCCGCATGTACAACGCGGCTATGAAAGATCAGATACATGTTGACGACCGTTCAAATAATACGTACGCCTATGTCAGTGAGCTTACGACAACTGAGAGCATTAAATTCACCGTGTTGGATATGGACGGAGACGGCACACCCGAAGCGGTGCTTGACTGCGGGGACAAAATGATAGTTCTGCATTATTACTATAAGACTGTATATGCCTATGTCTTCAACTCCGTAAACATGTACGGTCTTCGTACGGACGGCACGTTTAATTGGACGGAGCATTGTACCAGCGGTGATGTATCTCACGGCTGCGCCAAGCTCTCCTTCTCCGGTAGCACACTGCATTGGGAAGATATCTATGAGATATTTAATAATAGTGAGTACTACATAAACGCAGCTCAGGTCACCGAGGAAGAGCTTATAAAATATATCAATGAAAATCCCGTGGCAGAAGGCGCGCGCTGGCACGAGCTGACATATGTGAACATCGATACTTATCTCCCCGCCGAGTGCGATCAAAGCTACAGGATACCCGCCGATTTTTCAAACTACGGATCTATACTTAAAACATATAAAAGCATAGTTGAGCTTTGCGAATACTACACAAATGACGGCGAGTTTAACGGAGTTTACGACAGGCTGTTTTACTTTCCTTCCGAAGCTGAGCAGGAATGGTTTGATTCCGTTTTTGATTCTGTGTTCCAATATTGCCCCAAATGGTCGGCGGACTATGCGAATGCATTCGGCTACGCTCTCAAGGATCTTAACGGCGACGGCACTGAGGAGCTTATCCTCATGCTTGACGAATACTATATTATCGCCATATTCACAGTAAAAGACGGCAAGCCCGTACTGCTTGACACATATATCCCCCGCGGTCAGGCTGTCATACGCAACAACGGAGATATATACGTTTATGCAAACGGCGGAGCAATAACGTCTCTTACCATGATATTCAGAATAAACGCAGAAGGCGAGATGGAGCTCATAAATGCCGCAGGCTATGAACCAGACAATGACGGACTGCACGAGCTCTACTACAAGTTAGATCCCCTTGATTTCAGTATCACATACATTACCGAGAACGAATACATAGAGATCATTGACGATGCAGAGTGGAATTCGTTGGGCGGCTATAACAGCAATGAATACATGAGAAACGTTACGGCCATTGAATTTATTTCCCTGTTTGAACCGACACAGCCGAACAAGGCTCATATAGATGTTTTCAGCTCAAACTATCTTTATTCCGACAGGCTCGCGATTTTCAGTATTGAGAACGGAGAGATAAAATTCAAGCTTCTCTTCACCGATCCCGACACTATTGCCTCAGCTGATATGCTTACAGCATATGTAAAGGACGATAGCTATGTCTTTTCAACGGACAAGATAAGCGGACGCATTGAGTTTGGCACCATTTCAGTTTGGGTGATCATCGAAAGCTCGGAGGACGACGGCATAGCCAGAGGCGCATATCTGTTCAATCGTCATGTTCCCGCAGTTGGATAAGCTATCCGACAAAAATAAAAATACAGGTGCGGATCAGTACGTTCCGCACCTTCTTGTCTTTATTATGCATGTAAGATTTTTTTATTTTATCACTTGACTTTAAGATGATAGTGTGTTATAATATCTTGGTGTATAAAATATTAAAACACCTTGACGGGGAGTAGTAGACGGGGATATTGCTTCAGAGAACGGACGGCTGGTGTGAGTCCGTGCAAGATACCGACGAAGTCGCCTCCGAGTGGTATAGGTGAAGAGCCCCGCGGCTTTAGCTTATAACGTATCCCACGTTACGGGACAAGAGACGGTGCTTTTCCTTTGAAAAGCGTCAAGTCAGGTGGTACCGCGTGTTCCCTTTCTCCACGCCCTGATATGGGTGGTGGAGCTTTTTTGTTTTTAGCTTAAATTTATGTAAAAAATACAGGAGGAAAGAAAATGAATTCCTACAACGAATTGCCTAAGGTATATTCCCCTCAGGATTTTGAGGACAGAATATATCAGAATTGGTGTGACAAAGGCTATTTCACACCCGACGTTAACAACCCCGCCCCCGCCTTTACGGTGGTAATTCCCCCTCCAAACGTTACAGGTCAGCTCCATATGGGTCACGCCCTTGACGAGACTCTTCAGGACATTCTCGTTCGCTACAAGAGAATGCAGGGCTTCAACACCCTTTGGGTCCCCGGAACAGACCACGCGGGTATCGCTACTCAGATAAAGGTGGAGGAACAGCTCAGAGTCAACGAGGGACTGACAAGATACGATCTTGGACGCGAGAAGTTCCTTGAAAGAGTTTGGGACTGGAAGCATCAGTACGGCAACCGCATCATAAGTCAGCTCAAGAAGCTGGGCGCATCCTGCGACTGGACGCGCGAGCGCTTCACCATGGACGAGGGTTGCTCAAGAGCTGTCCGTGAGGTGTTTGTAAATCTCTACGATAAGGGACTTATCTATCGCGGACACAGAATAATCAACTGGTGTCCCCACTGCCTCACCGCTCTTTCCGACGCCGAGGTTGAGTATAAGGATCAGCCCGGTAGCTTCTGGCATATAAAGTATCCCATAAAGGGCGAGGACGGTTACGTTGAGGTTGCCACCACACGTCCCGAGACTATGTTCGGAGATACCGCCGTTGCCGTTAACCCCGAGGACGAGAACACCAAGCACCTTATCGGCAAGACGCTCATTCTTCCCATAGTGGGCAGGGAGATACCCGTTATCGCGGACGACTACGTTGAGATAGGCTTCGGTACGGGCTGCGTTAAGATAACGCCCGCCCACGACCCCAACGACTTCCTCGTAGGTCAGCGCCATGACCTTGAACAGATAAAGGTCATGAACGACGATGCCACCATGAACGCATACGCAGGTAAATACGAGGGGTTAGACAGATACGAATGCCGCAAGGCGCTCGTTGCCGACCTTGAAACTGAGGGATACCTTGTAAAGGTAGTTCCTCACGACCACAATGTTGGCGTTTGCTACCGTTGCGGAACTACGGTCGAGCCTCTCACCTCAGACCAGTGGTTTGTAAAGATGAAGCCCCTCGCAGAGCCTGCAATAAAGGCAGTTGAGGACGGAGACATCAGCTTCATTCCCGAAAGATTTTCCAAGAACTACTTCAACTGGATGAACAATATCCTTGACTGGTGCATATCCCGTCAGCTTTGGTGGGGTCACCGTATTCCCGCGTTCTACTGCGACGACTGCGGAGAAATGACCGTTTCCAAGACGGACATCACCGTTTGCCCCAAGTGCGGCGGAAAGGTACATCAGGACAGTGATGTTCTTGATACGTGGTTCTCCTCGGCGCTCTGGCCCTTCTCTACCCTCGGCTGGCCCGATAAGACCGCGGATCTTGAAAAATATTACCCTACA
>JAGAPH010000024.1 GCA_017623375.1 Clostridia bacterium
ACATGACGGTCCGCCCTAAACACAAAGAAATCTTATGATTTTCAATAAGATACATTATCGCCAAGAACGGACAGTCATGTAGCGTAGCGGAATTGGACGCACTGTCCCTACAACGAAGAAAGTACTAACACACTAATAAATCAAAATTTGTTGCATCTGTTTTATTTATACTTGATTTATAGACGGAAAAGTGTTATAATAAATATTAAGAAAAATCAAGTGAGGAAAATATGGCAAATTACAGAAGAGGAAGAATAAACGACGAAATGCAGAAGGAGCTTGCGATGATACTTCGCGAGGTCAAGGACCCCAGAGTAAAGGACGCCTTTATAAGTATAACGGCAGTTGAGGCTACGGGCGACCTTAAATTCGCTAAGGTGTACTATTCTGCTATGTTGGGAGATAAAAAAGAGGTGGCTAAGGGACTGAAATCCTGTGCGGGGTATATTCGCCGTGAGCTTGCTCAGCGCCTCAATCTGCGCATGACTCCCGAGCTGTCCTTCTATGAGGATCATTCCATTGAGCACGGTGCTAAGATATCAAAGATACTTGAGGGCATAGAAATATCCGAGCCCGAAGAGGAAAACGACGATGAATGAGTTTAAAAAGCTGAGCCTTGAGGAGCTTTGCGATAGGCTTTGCGAGAATAAAAAAACGCTGATAATATATCACGTCCGCTCGGACGCCGACGCCGTCGGCTCCGCCTTTGCGCTTCGTGAGCTTTTCAGACTTATGAATATTCCTGCCGTTTGCGTGTGCTCCGACGAGGTCCCCGAAAGACTTAAGTTCCTTTCCGAGGATGCGCAGGGCAGTGTTGTGGTGGAGGATGGCATGAGCCTCGGACACGAGAGAGTGGTAAGTGTTGATTCCGCCTCTCCCTCTCAGCTTGGGGACATGTTCGTAAGACTTCACAGGGACGTGGATCTTATGATAGACCACCACGGTACGGGAATAGTGTATGCGGATAATTATATCGATCCCACCGCGTCGGCGACGGGTGAGATAATATATACCATAGCCAAAAAGCTTTTGGCTGACGGAAGGATACCCTTTATCACACCGAGAGTGGTCAACTGCGTTTACGCGGCGATAAGCTCGGATACGGGCGGCTTCAGATACGCAAATGTTACGCCTGCAACGCACCGCATGGCGGCGGAGCTTATTGAGGCGGGAGCTGATTCCGTGGATATAAATCACAGACTGTTTGAGTCAAAGACCCTCAAGCAGATGAGCGCTGAGGGCGAGGCGGCAAGAAGGCTCAAGCTCCACGCTGACGGAAGAATAGCGTCGGTGACTATACCGTATTCTTCACGTGTAGCTTTGGGACTGAACGACGAGAGCATGGAGACGGTCATCGATATACCGCGCTCTATCGGCGGTGTTGAGGTGGCGTTCTCGGTCAGACAGTCGGAGGAAAAGCCATTTTTCAGAGTGTCAATGCGTTCCTCGTCGGATATAGATGTTTCCGCAATATGCAAGAGCTTTGGCGGCGGCGGACACGTTCGCGCCTCGGGCTGCAGCCTTGAAGCGCCAAGCATCGAGGAGGCAGAGGAGATCATCGTAAAGGCTATTTTAGCTAAAATGAAATGAATATAAAAACGAGTCGCGTGTGCGACTCGTTTTTGCTTACATATGCTTCATCATCTGTTTTATGAGGTTTTCCGCATAGATACCAAAGCCGAGGGCATCGGGGTGAAGCCTCTCGTCGGCGAAAAAGAAGGGATCGGGCGGAACAAGAGTTGCTCCGTCTATATGAGTAAATCCGTGGCTTTCAGCCTCTGTGATAACTACGCTTCGGCATTGGTCAAAGCTTCCCATTTTGGGGTTCTTGGTAAGGAAATCGGCGCGCCATATGGGAGAAAGCACGAAAACGTTCTTTGCGTCACCGTATTCCTTCTTTATGCTGTCAAAAAACGCGCGGGCGTGGTATCTCATTTCGTCGGTGGTGGGGTAATGACCGAAGTCGTTGGTACCGAACGCGATCACAATGTACTCGGGCTTGAAATCTATGGAGTCAAAAATGGTGTCGTGGAAATACCCGCCGCCAACTCCGTGGATAACGCTTTCAGCATTGAAAAATCTTGAGGTGCGCTGAGCGTAGGACAGACTGTCATAGCCCGCGTCCCAGCCCTGAGTTATGGAATCTCCGATGAAAAGCATCTTGGTATCAAAGGTATGGGGAATTACCTTCGCTCCGTCGTCAAGCTCAAGGGCGGAAAGGACTCCCGCACTGTGAGCAGGGAAATAAAGAGTAACTCTCGCCATATCCATAGGCTTTCCGAATACGTCGTTTATTTCCGCGCATACGGTATGACCGCTTTCGCTCATTATAAAGCGTTTTCTGAATAAGCCATCGATGTAAAGCTCAAACTTGCTCCCCGAAGGAGCGGTGAAGGAAAGGCTTTTTGAGTCTGTATGAAAGTCAAGCCTTACGCCCGTAGTGGCAAGGGAACGAGTACCAAGATCCTTATGCAGCGCCCCCCAAGCCTTTACCTGCTTATCGGTGCATTTGTAAAAGTGTATGCCGTCCGCTTCCTCGGACATTCTTACGGCACCCACAGTTATTTTTTCAATTTCTTTAAATGTCAGCTTCATGGTGTACTCCGCTTAGTATTTATCATTAATAGTTTTTAGTGTAGCTTGACGTATCAGATCCTGCGTCAGTACCTGTATCTGCGTCCGCATCCGTGTCAGAGCTTTCGGGCTCTGTCTGCTCGGGAACGGTGACAAATTTGATCGAGGAAATAACTACGTCCTTGAGAGGCTTGTCGTCCGCATTTGTCTTTACGTCGGCGATATCGTCCACAACATCCATTCCGTAAACCACGTAGCCAAAGGAGGCGTATGAGCCGTTAAGGTGCTCAACATTAGAGGTCTTGTGACAGATAAAGAACTGAGAGGAGGCGGAATTGGGGTTGTCGCTTCTCGCCATGGAGAGCACGCCTCTTGTGTGCTTGAGATTATTTGTAAAGCCGTTTGAGGTGAACTCACCGAGGATCTCCTCATCGGAGCCGCCTCTGCCTGTTCCCTCGGGGTCACCGCCCTGTATCATGAAGTTATCAATGACGCGGTGGAATATAAGTCCGTCGTAAAAGCCCTCGGCTACCAGCTTTTTGAAATTGGCAACTGTCAGGGGAGCAACGTCGGGATAGAGACGGACAAGGATCTTTCCGTAATCCTTAACATCAATGAGCACGTAGTCCGTCTGCTCGTTCGTTACCTCAACACCGTCAAGGCTTTCTATATTCGATCGGTCTATTTCGGAATATAACGGAGCGATATGATTTGGCGCAAAGGTAGCCGCGGAAGATTCCAATGATCCGTCGGCTTGACCGTCGTTACAGGAGGTAAAGACAAAAGCTACCATAAGAATACCTAAGAAAAGGCATAAAAATTTTTTCATTTTTCTTCTCCTTAATATAAAAACATCACCTTATATTTTAGCAGAAAACCAAGGCTTTGTCAAGTATTGTAGCTTAAGTGGGAAATATTTAACAGCTTTGATACATAAAATCTATTTAAAGGCAGGTGTTTGATGAATGAAGGAGAGTAATAAGTGGCAGGAAAGGGCGGCTAAGCTCTTCTGTCTTGCCGTGCTTGCGGCAGGAGCGTATTTTGGAATAAAGCACGTTCTTCCCGTTTTAATGCCATTTCTCGCGTCGTTTGCGGTTGCGGGGGCGGTGTCGGGCATATCCAAGCGGATGTCTCGGATATTGCACGTTCCCAGAGGACTTTGCGCCGTGGTGATAGTAAGCGCGGTGCTGACTCTTATAGGCTTTTTTACTTTTTATGCGTGCAGGCAGCTCCTCGGAGAGCTTAAAAGAATACTTTCATCTTTTGCGTCGGAGGGGTTTTCATCTCTTGATCCCATCTTCGGCTTTCTTGAAAGAATACCGTTTCTGTCTCCGCTGATAAGTGATACCGAGGAGTATGCGGGTACTCAGCTGCGTCCCTTGGTGTCAAGGGCACTGTCATTGCTTTCCGATGCGCTCAGCGGTTTTCTCGGACGGGCAATAAAGTCCACCCCTGCGTTTTTCATGGGCGGTGTGGTAACAGTTGTGTCGTGCTATTATATGAGTATAGATTTTGATAAGATATGCACCTTTGTGGCGGGACTGTTGCCGCAAAGGGCAAGAAAAGCTCTTGGCTCGGTAAAGGGAAGCGTTGTTGACGTAATATGGAAATATCTCAAAGCGTACGCCGTGCTCTTTACGCTGACCTTTATTGAGATTCTTATAGGTCTTTGGATACTCTGTCCGTCCTTTGCGTGGCTTGGGGCGCTTATCGTCGCGGCAGTTGATATACTGCCAGTGTTTGGCGCGGGCTTTGTGCTCATACCGTGGGCGGTGGTCTCTCTGCTCAAGGGGGAATATTTTCTCGGAGTGGGACTGCTTATATTGTACATTATTGTTACCGTTGTAAGGCAGATAGCCGAGCCGCAGCTTATAGGCGGCAGTCTTGGAACACACCCACTGGCGGCAATAATCGGTATGTTCGTGGGATACAGACTGTTTGGCGTTGTGGGTATGCTTTTATCACCTCTTTTACTCTCTCTCTCGTTGAAGCTGTTGAAACGTGAAAGGAGCTGAGTCATGGACTCAGCTCCTTATCCTTTTGTATATAAATTGGGATTTATATGTCTGTTTGGTGTGTTCGCACACCCCCAAAACTGTAGGGACCGGCGTCCTCTGTCAAGAGCAAGATTGTAAACAGTTGTGCAAGAGGATTGTATACACATTTTATGTTCATCCTTTATGCATTTGGAAGCCGAACGGAGCGTAGCGGAGAGAGGCTTCCAAATGCGGCGCGCG
>JAGAPH010000025.1 GCA_017623375.1 Clostridia bacterium
ATACCGATATTTTCTTGATTTATATGAAATTACGCACTTTCTTCGTTAGGCTCCCTTGTGCAAAGGGAGCTGGCGCCGAAGGCGACTGAGGGATTGTTCGTGGAATAATGTAACTATTAACACCCCGATAAATCCCAATTTGATGATATGCCTCTAATAAAGAAAATGAGCTGAGTCAGCGGTTGTAACTCAGCTCATTTTCTTTATTTCATATCACTAAAATACTCAAGTGCCTTTTTATATCCCTCAAAGCCGAGACCGCAAATAGTCTTTTTTGCTACCATGGAAACGTAGGAATGTTGACGGAAGGCTTCTCTTGTGGAAATGTCCGACAGATGCACCTCTACCGTAGGGATACCCACAGCCTTCAGCGCATCAAGAATAGCAACGCTTGTGTGCGTGTAAGCCGCGGGATTTATAACGATGCCTTCGTACAAGCCGTAAGCGGACTGTATAACGTCCACAATATCACCCTCGTGATTGGACTGAAAGAGCGTTACCTTATGCCCAAGCACCTCCGCTGACGAGCGAATGTATTCCTCCAGCGCCTTAAAATCCTGCTTGCCGTAAATATCGGGCTCGCGTATGCCCAGCATGTTGAGATTAGGACCGTTTATAACCAGTAATTTCATTTGGTAAAGCTCCTTCCTTATTCTTCGTTGACTTCTGTGAGCCTGCTTATCATAAGCTCAGCCGTCTTTTGGGGTATTTCCGTGCTTGCTACGCGTATATCCGCAAAACGGCAGTAGGCGTCTATGCGAGCGTCGTAGAGCGACTGCAGAGAATTTGCCTGAGATAGGGGGCGACCCTTGGTGGAGAGATTTGCAAGCTCTCTCTCAAGGAATATTATAGTTCCGTTCTGGTGGAGTGGAGCGTAGTTGTATTCTCTTGTGACTACTCCGCCACCGCAGGAGATGACCGTTCCGCTAAGCTTTCCGAGCATCTCTGTTACCTCGTGCTCCATCTGCCTGAATTTTTCCTCGCCCTGTGCTCCGATTACCTCGGCAGGAGTTACGTTGAAGGTCTTTATAAACTCCTCGTCGGCGTCAAAGAAGGGACGGTCAAGCATTTTCGCTATCAGCTTGCCCACCGTGCTCTTGCCGCAGCCGGGCATTCCTATGAGGATAACGTTCTTGGTCTGCAGCTCAATAGAGCATGTTATCCTATCGCAGGCTCCCTCCTCGCAGGAGTCACCCGTAAAGAATTCAAACGCCTTTGCTGCCTGTGCCACAAGCATGGGCAGTCCGTTTATATGGGGAATTCCTCGGCTTTCGGCGTCAAGCAAAAGCTTGGTCTTTGAAGGGTTGTAGATAACGTCAAGGACACCCGAGCAGTTGGGGAACAGTGAAAGGTCCACGGGAGCGTTTCCGTTGTTGGGATACATTCCCACGGGAGTGGCGTTGGCAATTATATCCGCGTCGGGGTGCTTGGCAAGCGTTTCGGGTGTGTTATCCTCAATGGATATGACCACCAGCTCTCCGATACCTCTGTCGCGAAGAACCGCGCACACTGTCACCGAAGCACCGCCCGTTCCGAACACGAGAGCCTTTTTGCCCTTGACCTCAATGCCGGACGCGTCTATCATGTAATTAAATCCGAAATAGTCGGTATTGTAGCCGTAAAGCTTGCCGTCTCTGCGTACCACCGTGTTTACCGCACCGATAGCCTGCGCTTCGGGGGAGATAACGTCAAGAAATGGCATTACCGTCTTTTTGTAGGGAATGGTTACGTTATACGCGTCAAGCTTATCGCTCTTTACGAACGGTCCTACCTCCTCGGGGGCAAGCTCGACAAGCTCATAGGAGTAGTCCGCAAGCTGGGAATGTATCTGCGGGGAAAAGCTATGACCGAGATGCTCGCCAAGAAGTCCGCATTTCATATTCTTATATCCTTGCTTCATCAGATCACCTCCAGATAAGTGCCGAGGTATGTAAACTCGTCACATTCACGCTCAAGCTCGGCAAGCAGCTGAGCGAACTTTTGCGAATAAACGGGAGCTTCAAGATCAAAGTAGAACATAAACTCAAAGTCTCTGTCGGGTATAGGACGGGACTCAAGCTTAAGCAGGTTTATGCCAAGGGAGTTGAATCGGGACAGTATGCGGTAGAGTGCACCGGGCTTATGGGGAGTTACCAGCATAAGGGTGGTGCGGTCAGCCCCGGGATATACCTCAAGGTTGTTGGTGATACATATAAAGCGGGTATGATTGTTGCCGTTGTCCTGAACGGAGGAGGCGACTATCTTCAGCCCATACTGTGCGGCGCAGGTGCGGGAGGACAGGGAAGCCACGTCACGTCTTTGTGACTCGGCAACTGCCTTTGCCGCCATTGCCGTGTTCTCCACTCTTGTGATCTTAACGTCGGGACCGAGAGAGGAGAGAAATGCGGCGCACTGATTTATAGCCTGCTCGTGGGAATATATCTCCTTGATATCCTCAAGGCGCGTTCCCGCCTTGGCAAGAAGATTGTGGTCTATCTTGATGCGTACAGTTCTTACTATCTTGAAGTTACGGCTGATCATCACATCGTACACCTTTTTTACAGAGCCCGCCGTGCTGTTCTCTATGGGAATAACTCCATAGCGGCACATGCCTGCCTCAATGGCAGAGAACACCTTCTCCCAATCGGAGAAGAACATAATGTTGGGGGCGGAGAACAGACGCTCAGCGGCTATCTGAGAGTAAGCGCCCTCAACGCCCTGACACGCAACCATTGCCCGTTCGGGGAAGAGCTTGGGGGTGTTCTCAAGCGCGTCGGTTATCTCACTGTAAAGGCTGGAGGTGTCGCCTAACTTCTTATGCTGATAGGAACGGGAGAGATCGAGAATAGTGGCGTAAAGCGTGCGTGTGTATTCCTCAAATTCCTCGCCCGAAAGCTCGGAGACCTTGTTGAGAAGCGCTCTTTCTCTTGAACTGTCCAGCACGTTCATGCCCGTTCTGCGCTTATATTCCGCAACCTGTGCGGAAACGTTCATTCTGCGCTTGAAAAGCTCGACGAGCTCTCTGTCTATTGAGTCTATCTGATCTCTGAGTTCTGTAAGTTCCATTTTGTTAAGTCCTTTCTATATAATGCTCGCTTGCAAATTGGGATTTATCGGTGAGATTGATGTGATCGCACCAACCAAAAACTGTAGGGACAGGCGTCCTCGACTGTCCGCGCTTAGCGATAATGTATCTTGTTAAAAATTCTAAAATTTCATTGTGTTTGGGACGGACA
>JAGAPH010000026.1 GCA_017623375.1 Clostridia bacterium
AGATCGCAGCTGCAGGCGTTGAGCTCAAGTACGAGGTTGGTACTATGATCGAGATTCCCAGAGCATGTCTTACTGCTGATGAGATCGCTGCTAACGCAGACTTCTTCTGCTTCGGTACAAACGACCTCACACAGATGACCTATGGCTTCTCTCGTGACGACGCAGGTAAGTTCCTCGGCGCTTACTACGATGCTAAGATCTTTGAGAACGATCCTTTCGCAAAGCTCGATACAACAGGTGTTGGTAAGCTCATGAACATGGCTGTTACTCTTGGAAGACCCGTTAACCCCAAGCTCCACGTAGGTATCTGCGGTGAGCACGGTGGTGACCCCACATCCGTTGAGTTCTGCCATTGCATCGGACTTGACTATGTATCTTGTTCTCCCTTCCGTGTACCGATAGCTCGTCTTGCTGCTGCACAGGCTGCTATCTCTCACAAGTAAAAACGGACAAACATTATAAGTTAATAAACTGCACCCTTGCAAATATTTGCAAGGGTGCTTTTTTTGGCTTTTATTCACTGTTGCAACTCCTGGTTGCTAAAATTCCAATACAAGTTGGTTGAAAAGCTAACAGAAAAATGATATAATAATTATACGTTGATCAAGGAGGTATTTGGTATGAGCATAGGAAATAAGATATACGAATTACGGACCGCAAAAAATTTATCCCAGGGTGAGCTTGCCGAGCTATTGGATGTTTCCCGTCAATCTGTATCCAAATGGGAAACGAATACGGCGGTACCAGATCTGGATAAGCTTATGAAGATGTGTGATATATTCGCAATTTCCCTTGATGAGCTGACAGGAAGAATAAAAAAAGAAAAGACCATAACCAAATCGACCGACATTGAAAGATCGGCAATGCTCACATCACAGAGGATAATCGGATATGTTCTTTTGACCGTATCATTGATCGGAATGATTTTATCAATCCTTGCTATTGAAGATAGCGATAAGTTATTCGTTTTGCTTTCTCTTATTTTAGTAATACTTATATGCGGCTTAATATGCCTGTTTGTCAAACGAAGTGCCGGCTATTGGTGTGCGTTCGTTATATTCTCTCCAATGAGCTTTTTATCTCCACATATCGTCCTTTTATCCGTTTTCAACATTGTCGGAGCAATTAAGATAGGATTTTATCTTATAATGGCATACACAGCATACAAACAGTACCCCACAAGCTCTATTGCTATAAACAAGAAAAAGACTGTCGCGGTGATCATCGGTTGGAGTATCTGTGTCATTTCATATATAGCAAGGCTGATCTATTTACGATTTTCTGTAATTTCAAGCTTTGCCTTAAACCTTGTGCTAATAAACCTTATAACATACACGGCAATTCCGTTTTTGCTGACTTATACCGTATGTTATATAAAAAGCAAACAGCACAAGCCAAAAGACACATAATAAATGGGCTATTGCCAGATGGCAATAGCCCATTTATCCATATCGGTTAAATATGAGTTTTATATATTGATTTATCCTTTGGAGGCTTCATATACTCGCCGTATATCTGCGTCAGCTCACCGTCATACCCTGCGGGAATAGGAAAGCTTCTTCCTCTTATCTCTCCCTGTGCCTCGGAGCTAAACCACTCATCTCTAAAGAAGCCCAAATCTCGTATCAGATAATTTGCGGGGAAACGGCTACTCGTTTGCCTATTTTTATATTTGGTCATGGATCGTTCCCACATTGAAAGAATAGTCTCATATTTAAATAGCTTGCCAAGCAACATACATACGCCCGTCTGCACCTTTTGCATGAAAGAATATCCGTCCTTATAAACCTTGTACCGCTTAGACATCGCCATTCCGTACAATATCTTACATTTCAGCATCATAAGCTTTTGCGCCAAAGGTGAATCGGGAGCTTTCTCAAAAACGAATATGTCTACTCCTACCCTGTTCTGATAGTTCTTATATGCTCTGTCCTCGTCAGTCTCTTCACGCAACGGACGGCTCATGTCAATTATCCTCGGTACGAAATCAAAGAAATACGGAGAATATTCATTTGGCTCTACAAAGGCATACCGTTCGGGAAGATTCTTTATCATAGCGGCTTTAAAGCTTTCATAATCCTCTCTGAGTACCTTTATATCTATATCGTCGTCCCACGGGATAAAATCCTTCTCTCTTACGGAGCCTATCTCTGTACCGCCATCAAGAAAATATCTTACGCCCTCTTTTTTGCATATATCGTCAACCAAGCATAGCACCTCATAGAGCTGCTCATGCAATACGTCAATCCTCATTTTCTCCTCCTGCGTTCACTTCCTTTACTCTTCTCTTTTTAAGCGTACTGTAATAGCCTAAAAGCAAAGACACTAAAAATCTTATAGTGCACGTAAGCACGAGCCCAAAGCAAAATCCGTCGAATCCTCTGTACACAGTAAACGGAATACAAATTCCCACAAAGGATACTGCGTACACCGCGTTAATATATATTTGATATCTTGAATTGGCAAATCTTAAAAGGATCACGGTTATAACGTTTGCAATAAAATATAGCACCTGAGAAAGGTTTGTCCACATAAAATACTGCTTTATATCATTGAATTGATCGGGGTAAAGAATAGGTATTATAATATAAGATCCTACGGTACACGCAAGAGTTGCAAAAATAACGATAATCAAAGAAAGAGCCGTTATAAGATTCATTCCCTTCAATTTGAAATCCCCGTTATATTTTGAAAGGTAACCTACAAGCACTCCGCCTAATGGCACAGTGAGAAGTGCAATAGTTTTTCCCAACAGAGACGCAAGATAATAATCTGTTACCGCCACCTCGTCAATCAATGTTTTAAGCATTATTCGGTCAGCATTGAATACAAGCGTTGACAATGCCTCAGAGCTAAACAAAACCAATACGAGCTTTATTATATCCCCCACATCCGAACCAGCAATTCCCTCATCTATACGAAATATCTTACCGCGCAAAAACACATATGCCAGTCCGAAAATCTCTCCCATGAGCAAAGTGAGCGGCCATAGCCCTGTCAAATAAAACAGAGCCACACCAATGCCGTAACCGACGCTTATAAACAGATAGTACAAAAAGAAGCTTTTATAATTCAGTGACAGCTTGTACTCAACATCGGCATAATATCTCCACATTGTCACGCACATGACAATACCGAAAATTACGGTTTCAAGCAATGAGAGAGACACACCGCCTATAAATGATATGACTATCGCCGCGACAAACGCAAGAATGGAAGCGCCTCCGAGAATAACTATATATGGAACGTTTGAGGTCTTGCCTTCTGTACTGTTTTTCAATCTTGCATAGCTCACGCTAATTCCCATTGAAACTGAAAAAACGTTCATAAGAGATAAGAGATAAAGTATATTTCCAAGCGTTGCCTCCCCTGCCTTTCTCTCCCACAACGGATAAACGGCAAATTGCAAGGTCACGTTCATGAGCACCAATCCCGCAACGCTCCAAATAGAATCCGAAAGTATCTTTTTTTTCGAATTCATTATCTCACCTCCAAGCATAAAAACATCCTTTTGATTATATCACACTTGCGCCTATTTGTCAACAAAAAAGCAACTGCATGTCAATTATCCGAACTTTTTCTGACTTCCTCTGCAAACATTAATATTTTAGATAATCTTCCGTTTAGTCCCGATTTGGATATTGGCGGCTGATGCAGCCGAGCAAGCTCTGAAAGCGACGCGGAATCGTTTTCCAATCTAAGCATTGCCGTATAAGTAAGGTCATCACCCAGCGCGACCAGCTTCTCCCTTTCGATCAAAAAATTAATAGCTTCAATATATTTTCTCGTAGCATCAACTGTGCGTGAAATATTGCTCGTAACGCAATTCGTAGCACGGTTCTCAATATTTCTTATATCCTTCTCTATAAAGCTATTGGCAATATCAAGCCCTGCCTTTGATGCTTTTAAATAATAAAGAATATCTGATATTTCGGAGTTGCTTTTATAATATAGTCCGATCTTATTCTTACGCACTATTCTTTTGGGCTCACAAATGCTTTCTCCAAGTAATTTTTCGAGCAGATCTGCTCTTGCTTCACCATACGCCGAAAACTCCAAATGATATCCGCTTTGGGGGCTATTTATCGCAGCACACGATATAAAAACACCTCTGAGAAAAGCACGCTTGCACTCCTCACATCTAAACCCGATCATATCGTCAAGACTTCCCTCTCGATCATCAATATCCCGAAATATATTCATCAGTGCTTTTGAAGAAAAGGATATCCGCCAACCACGGTGCCCTCCTCTTGTGCTTGCCTCAAGCTCAGTTCTCCCCCCAGTGGAGAAACGCTGGTCTATCAGCTCTGCCGCTCTTTGCGCATCCTCCTTGCGATAAAAAAATGCTTTATAGATTTTGTTATCTCCTTCCTTCTGACAGGCAAAAAGCAATCCGCAAAGAAATGATTTTTGGCAACAGCTCTTCCCTATAGGTACTGTATGTAATTCTTCTACTACCTGTTGAGTAAACGACATTTGTCCCTCCAATAACCGCTTATTCTACGATCTCCACCTCTCGCTTCAATAAAACACCTGTTTTCTCATATACTGAATCAACAACGATCCTTTCAAGAGTAACGATATCGTTAAACGTAGCATTTCCCGTGTTGATTATAAAGCCCGCATGCTTTTGAGACACCTCAGCACCGCCCATTTTCATTCCCTTAAGCCCGCATGTCTCAATAAGCCGTCCCGCAAAATCGCCTTCAGGTCGTTTAAAATAGCTTCCCGCGCTTGGATATTCAATGGGCTGCTTACTTTTTCTTTGATCGAGCAGCTCACGCATTTTGACACGGATCTGTTGCGGCTCTCCTCTACTGAGCAATATATCTGCGCCAAGACACACAAGATCACTATTATTTTTATAGATACTGTCACGGTAACCAAACATGTTATCCGTTATTGTGACTGTTCTTTTTTGTTTTCTGCTATACGCTCGCGTAGATACCACGATGTTTTCCATTGCGCCTCCGTGAGCACCCGCGTTCATAAACACCGCTCCTCCTATGCTCCCGGGGATACCGCAAGCAAATTCCAAGCCCTCAAGTCCCATGTCACACGCCTTAGCGGCTAAAGAAACAAGCCCTACTCCCGCTCCGCAGCTTAATAGTGTATCACTTACGTTAATTTGGTTGACATTGGACGTAAACACAAACGCTTTATCGATAAATCCGTCAAAAAACAAAGTATTTGAGCCTTTTCCCACAATATGTAGCGGAACACCGTAACTGTCGAGCAGTGACACACATAGCGCCAAGCAAGATTCATCGCATGGAAAAAGAGCCAGCGCGCATTTTCCACCCACACGAAATGTACACGAATTTTTCAATTCATAATCTATACAAAAATTGACATGAAGCCTTTCCAGCTCCGACAAAATTTTTTCAGATATCATCATATATCCCCGTTCAAAATAAATCTTGACACCTCGTCAAAGCTCTTGGCTATATACGTAAGCTTCATGTCCTCAGGGCAAGCCTTACCTTTAGGATTATACCAACATGTATCTATACTGTAATTCAAACCGCCTCTCATGTCAGACGTAAGCGAGTCTCCGATAATAAGAGCTTTTGAAGGGTCAAAACCATCTATATGCTCGGCGACGTATTCAAAATACTTGCCCGAGGGCTTTTCATACCCTATTACGTCCGAAATGAATATTTGTTCAAAATACTTATCAATACCGCAACGGGCGTATCTTCCACGCTGGATAAACTCAATCCCGTTAGTAACTATGTAAAGCTTTACTTTTCCGTAGAGCTTCTTACATAGCTCCTCTGCTCCGTCCAAAAGATAGCCTTTAGTAGACAAAGCCGTCATATAATCACGCGCCATTTTGTTTGCGTCCTTTTTTACGTCAAGCGAATCAAATAAAAGTTCAAAGCGTCGGTACTTAAGCACGTCCTTCAATATCTCACCGCGCTCAAGCATCTTCCACAAGCTATCATTTATCCCGCTGTAAAGCGCAACGATATCTTCGCTTGGAGCTATACCGTTAGCCGTCAGGGCTTCCTTAAGCGCTTCCGCCTCGCTTCTTAAAAAATCAAGTAAAGTTCCATCTGCATCAAACAACAGTGTTTGGTATTTCATGTTTTCCCCCGCAAAAACTTATCTTTATAATATTATACTATGTTTTTTGCTTTTTTTCAACAGGTACTTAAAATAATTAACGAATATCTCTTGAAAAAAAGTGGCAAATGCGGTATAATAATATAATGTATAACTATATTAATATTATCATTATCGATCGTATGGAGAGTGGAATATGAAAAAGCAGCTTAATATAGGACTTATCGGCTTTGGCGCAATGGGAAAGGTCCATTCGTACTGTGTTGACAATTTAAAATACTATTATTCCGATCTTCCTTTTTCCGCAAAAATAACAGGTGTGTGTACAACAAAGCACGAAAAAAGCGTAACGGTCGCTGATGAGTACGGGTTTTGCGTTGCGGCTCATAATGAAGATGAGTTGATAGCTTCAAAAGACATTGATATTATAGATATTTGTACCCCAAATATTTTTCATTATGACACTATAAAAAAAGCGCTGAAAAACGGCAAGCACGTATACTGTGAAAAGCCCCTTTGTGTGACCCATGCTCAAGCGCAAGAAATAGCAGAGCTCGCCACAAATAGCGGACTTATATGCAATATAGTGTTTAACAACAGATTTCTCGCCCCCATCATGAGAGCAAAACAACTTATAGACGGTGGAAGGATCGGACGGGTGTTGTCCTTTTCTGCCGAATATCTCCATAATAGCTGTACAGATACTCAGCGCCCAGCAGGCTGGAAGCAAAATCGCGACATCTGTGGCGGCGGCGTTTTGTTTGATCTCGGATCTCACGTAATAGATCTTATATATTCACTGTGCGGAGAATTTTCGTCTGTGAGCGGCATGTCTCAGATCGCGTATTCTGAGCGCACAGGCGGTGACGGCTCTCTTTGGCAAACAAATGCCGACGAGGCGTTTTATATGACCGCAAGACTTACGTGCGGAGCGGTTGGCACAGTAACCGTCAGCAAGCTTATTAACGGCGCAAACGACGATCTCTCATTTGCAATTTACGGAGAACGCGGTTCGCTTAAGTTTTCGCTTATGCAGCCAAACTTTCTTTATTATTATGACGCTACCAAAAAGCCCGATGTTCTCGGTGGAGACACGGGATATAAAGCGATAGAATGTGTGGGAAGATATCCTGCCCCGGGCGGAACGTTCCCCGCACCTAAAGCACCGTCGTCATGGATAAGAGGTCACGTTGGAAGCATGTACGAATTTCTTAACTCAGTATATTCGGGAATTCCCCATTCGCCTGATTTTAAGGACGCCGCGCATGTTCAGGCAGTGATGGAAGCAGCGTACAGATCAGCGGAGCTTGGCAAGGAGTTAAAGGTATAATTTAACAAGGAGGAAAGCATGAAAATAATCGGAGTCACAGGTCCAAGCGGTTCGGGCAAAACTCTGTTTGGAGAATATTTTTCAACTCTCGGTATACCCGTAATAAACGCAGATGAAGTATACCATAAAATGCTTATCCCTCCGTCGGAATGCCTTGACGCTATCAAGCAAGCATTTGGCAGCTCCGTTATTTCCGACGATGGAGCTCTTGACAGAGCCGCCCTTTCAAGTATAGTTTTCCATGACGAAAAAAAGCTTACATTGTTAAATAAGACTGTTTTAGGTATCGTTATAAAAGAGATACGCAGACAGGTATCAGAGCTTGAGCAAAATAATAACGTCACTGTGATGATCGATGCCCCTACTCTGATCGAATCAGGACTATACAAGGATTGTGATAAGATAATATCAATAATATCTTCCAAGGAAAGACGCATCGTGCGTATTGCTCAACGTGACGGCATTGACTGCACCAAAGCACAGGAGCGAGTGGAAGCACAGCAACCCGATGAATTTTACATAAAATATTCGGATATAGTCCTTGAAAACGACGGATCTGAAGAAGATTTTATTTTTAAGCTAAAGAAGCTTACTGAAGAAATTTTATAACACACAAATTACACGAAAGGATATTTCTGTGAAACGCTCAGCTAAACGCTTTATAGTTATAGCCATAATAATCGTAGCTTCTATTCTTCTGGGATTAGCAACAAATCTGATCTGGGATCTGATAGACAAAGCCGCGCATCCCTATGAATATCACGAATATATCAGCAAATATGCGGATGAATACAATATCCCCAAATCGGTTATATACGCCGTAATAAAGGTTGAAAGCAATTTTGACTCAGATGCCAAGTCATCAGTTGGCGCTCTTGGGCTTATGCAAATGATGCCCAGAACCTTCGAATGGCTAACAGGCGACGAGCATCTTGCGGAAAATTTGAGCAAGGAAATGCTTTTTGATCCCGACACAAGCATAAGATACGGCACGTATTATCTTAACTATCTGTATAAAAAATTCGATAATAATTGGGATACCGCTCTTGCCGCTTACAACGGCGGCGAGGGTAACGTGGCTAAGTGGCTAAAGGATCCAAATTACTCAGACGGTAAAGGTAATCTTACAGATATTCCTTTCTCTGAAACAAAAAATTACGTTGCAAAGGTAAACAAAGAAATCGATACATACAAAAAACTATACTACGATCAAAACGAGGTAACAAAGCCATGACAAAGGAAGAACTCATTTACAAAAAACAGACCGTTTACGAAAAGGCAGGCAAAAAAGTGGTCGACAGTGCCTTTGCGTATGCGGAGAATTATAAGAAATATCTTGACAACGGCAAGACAGAGCGTGAAGCACTGAAGATATCTGTACAGATGGCTGAGGCAAAAGGCTTTAAGGAATACAGACTTGGAGATAAGATCTCCGTTGGCGACAAGCTATATTACAATAACAGAGGCAAAAATCTTTTTGTATTCTCCATAGGAAACGAGCCTATAAATAACGGCATAAGAATAACCGCAGCTCATATTGATGCTCCGAGGATCGATATAAAGCAGTGCCCTCTTTACGAGGACAGTGGAATGGGATTTTTTAAGACTCACTATTACGGTGGTATTCGCAAATATCAATGGGTGGCTACTCCCCTGTCACTCCATGGGGTGATAGCGCTGAGGGACGGAAGTATCATTGACGTTACCGTTGGAGAAAGTGAAGATGATCCTTTATTCTATATCAACGACCTTCTTCCTCATTTAGGTCAGGAACAGAGCAAGCTTCCGCTCTCCGAGGGCATAAAGGGCGAGCAGCTTAATATCCTCATCGGAAGCATGCCCGATAACGAGGACAACTCTATCAAACTCAACGTGTTAAAGCTGCTCAACCAAAAATACGGCATCTGCGAGGAGGATCTTCTTTCCGCCGAGCTATGCGTCGTTCCTGCGGCAAAGGCACGTGATATCGGATTTGACCGCGCACTTATCGGAGCATACGGTCATGACGACCGTGTGTGCGCATATCCCGCTCTTACGGCTTTACTTGACTGTGAGGACAATACGCATACGCTCATGTGTATTTTAGCTGATAAGGAAGAAACGGGCAGTGACGGTCCAACGGGAATGCAGTGTGATCTTATGCTTGATATTATTGACGAGATAGCAAGAAATCTTGGCGGCAGTCCCGCTGCCGCAAAGGCTAACTCGAAATGCTTATCCGCGGACGTTTCCGCCGCATACGATCCCAATTTCCCCGAGGTGTTTGAGAAGCAAAACACTCCCCTGCTCTCCTGCGGCGCGGTATTTACAAAATTCACAGGATCAAGAGGAAAATCGGGCACAAACGACGCAAACGCAGAATATATCGGCTGGCTCCGCTCTATACTCGCAAAGGATAACGTAGTATGGCAGGCAGGAGAGCTTGGCAAGGTAGATTGCGGCGGTGGCGGTACAGTTGCAAAATATATCTCAAAGCACAATATAGAAACCATAGATCTCGGTGTACCCGTTATATCCATGCACGCCCCATATGAGGTTATTGCAAAGGTAGACCTTTACGAGGCGTATCGGTCGATCTGTGCTTTCTACAAATACTGATACGATCTAAGGAGCTCAGATGTTAGACAGACTCAAGGAAGCTGAAAAAAGATATATTACCATTGAAGAAGAGTTGGCTGATCCTGCGATTTTTTCAAATCAAGAAAAATTCACCTCATTAATGAAGGATCACAAGGCACTGACCCCCATAATTGAAAAATTCAGAGAATACAACAAGGTAGCGCAAGATAATGCTTCCGCGCATGAAATGCTTGACGAGCAGCCTGATGCGGAAATGAAGGAAATGATCTCCGAGGAGATCAAGGATACAAAGGCTAAGATGGACTCGCTTCTTGAAGAGTTGAAGATACTGCTCCTCCCTCGCGATCCCAACGATGACAAAAACGTTATGGTTGAGATACGAAGTGGCGCAGGCGGAGAGGAAGCGGCGCTTTTCGCAGGCGTTCTTTATAGAATGTACAACATGTACGCGGCTTCCGCAGGCTTCAAGGTATCCTTGATGAACGCAAACGAAACAGGGCTTGGCGGCTTTAAGGAAATTACTTTTATGATAGAAGGCGACGGTGCTTATTCACGCTTTAAATTTGAAAGCGGTGTACACCGAGTTCAACGTGTTCCCGAGACGGAATCACAAGGAAGAATACAGACGTCAACTGCCACTGTTGCTGTCCTCCCCGAAGCCGAGGACGTGGAAATAGAGATAAATCCCGCGGATATTATCATTGAATCCTGTAAATCAAGCGGTGCGGGAGGTCAGCACATAAATAAGACCGAATCTGCGGTACGTCTGACGCATAAGCCTACAGGTATCGTTATTGAATGTCAGGAGGAGCGCAGTCAGTTCAAAAACAAAGACAAGGCAATGAAAATGCTCAAAACGAAGCTTTACGACATAAAGCTTACTGAGCAAAACGAAAAGATAGCCTCCGACAGAAAGAGTCAGGTAGGTACGGGCGATCGAAGTGAACGCATACGCACGTATAATTACCCTCAAGGACGTATAACCGATCACAGAATAGGACTTACACTATTTTCGCTCGAAAGCTTTCTTAACGGAAATATCGGTGATATGATAGACGCTTTAATAACTGCCGATACGGCTGAAAAGCTAAAAAGCGCAAATTAATCCACCATGGAGCTATATTAATGGAAACCAAAATATTTAAAATACGCCAAGATGATCCATACGACAAAGATATAAAAGAAGCGGCTGATATTATCAGATCAGGAGGACTTGTAGCCTTTCCTACGGAGACAGTCTATGGTCTTGGTGCTGATGCAACGGACGCGTCCGCGGCAAAAAAAATATACCGTGCCAAGGGCAGACCGTCTGACAATCCCTTGATAATCCACGTATCCGATCCGTCAGAAGCCACAAGGTATGCCTTTACTGACGAGCTATATTTTAAGCTTGCCGACGCTTTCATGCCCGGACCGCTTACTGTTATCATGAAAAAGCGCGATATTATCCCCGACAGCGTAACAGGCGGTCTTGACACTGTTGCCGTTCGTTGCCCATCACATACTATCGCGAGAGAGCTTATCAAGGCGTGTGATACCGCTATCGCGGCTCCGTCAGCCAATCTTTCGGGAAGTCCCTCCCCTACCTGCGGTGAACATGTTATAAGCGATTTGGACGGAATTATTGACTGCATCATAGACGGCGGCGAATGTGAAATCGGTCTCGAGTCCACAATAGTAAAGATAGACGAGGACAAGCTCGTACTGCTTCGCCCCGGAGCTATAACCGCAGATGCTCTCAGATGCGTTTGCGAAACCGTTGAAATATCATCTGCGGTAACGCAAATGCTCAAAGAAAATGAACGCCCGCTCTCACCAGGAATGAAATAAAAGCACTATGCTCCGTCAGTTCCTTTAGTTTTACTTGAAGGTGACAAGGATAAAGTATTGACGTTCCTGCACAACGCGCAGAATGCGGAAAAATGCGCTATTCTCTGCTATCATGAGGAATTTGAGGAATTAAGAAGCGAAAGACTTATTGATATAGGTGCCGAAAACGATCTTAGCACCCAAGCCCATCGACTTTTTGCGGCTCTCAGGCACGCAGATGAGTTAGACTGTGACATAATATACGCTCATCTTCCCACACAGACCGGTATGGGACTTGCGCTATACAACCGTTTGATACGTGCGGCAGCTCACACTGTAGTTCACGTAACGGGAAGCAATCTGCTGCACCACTGACCACATAAATAAAAAACACACAAGGACGGTAAATTAATGGCTAAAAAAGCAAAGAACGTAAAACAAACACAGGAAATTGTATATGCCCCCGTTCAACAGCAAATAATAACTGAAACGATAGAAAAAAACTATATGCCCTATGTTATGAGCGTTATCGTTTCGCGTGCTATTCCCGAAATAGACGGTCTCAAGCCCTCACACCGTAAGCTATTATACACCATGTATAAAATGGGACTCCTTACGGGAAACCGCACAAAAAGCGCCAACGTGGTAGGACAGACGATGAAGCTTAACCCCCACGGAGATATGGCTATCTATGAAACCATGGTTCGTCTTACAAGAGGAAATGAGTCTCTTCTCCACCCCTTTGTTGACTCCAAGGGAAGCTTTGGAAAGCAATATTCTTCAAATATGAGATTTGCGGCTTCTCGTTATACCGAGGTAAAGCTTGATAGCTTCTGTAACGAGCTTTTCCGAGGAATAGATAAAGATGCCGTCGATATGATCGACAACTATGACGGTACGATGAAGGAGCCTGTGCTCTTGCCCACCACATTTCCAAACGTGCTTGTAACTCCAAATAAAGGAATTGCCGTAGGAATGGCTTCCGATATATGCTCCTTCAATCTTGCTGAGGTGTGCGACGGTACTATTGCGTTACTCAAAAATCCACGCCTTACCGTTGACAAGATGTTGGATATAATCAAGGCGCCTGACTTCCCGGGTGGCGGTGCTATAATATACAACCGTGATGAAATGCGACAGATCCTTGAAACAGGCTCAGGATCTGTTAAAATACGTTCACGCTACAATTATGACAAGGCTGAGAATTGCATAGATATCATACAGATCCCCTACTCTACCTCTATCGAGCTTATCCTCAACAAGATATCCGACCTCGTTAAGGAAGGAAAACTCAAGGAGATCACGGATTTCCGCGATGAGATAGACTTGAGTGGATTTAAGCTCACCCTTGATCTCCGCCGCGGTGTTGATCCGGACAAGCTTATGACAAAGCTATTCAAGCTTACTCCTCTCGAGGATAGCTTTAAGTGTAATTTTAATATACTTATCGACTCAACCCCAAGACAGATGGGTGTCATTGAGATACTCAATGAGTGGATAAAATTCCGCATGACCTGTCTCAGTCGTGAACTTACCTTCGACTTAAAAAAGAAAAAGGATAAGCTTCATCTGTTGCTTGGACTTGGAAAGATATTGCTTGATATTGATAAAGCAATAAAGATAATCCGTCATACTGAAAAGGAAGAGGACGTTATCCCCAACCTTATGTCGGGCTTTGGGATCGATGATATCCAAGCTGAATATATTGCTGAAATAAAGCTGAGAAATCTTAACAAGCAATACATCATAAACCGTATAAACGAAATAGAAGGCCTGCAGGCTGAGATCGCTCATATTGAAGAGATTCTCGGAGACGAGCTTAAGCTTAAGGCACTAATTTCTTCTCAACTTGCTGAAATAAAGAAAAAATACGGTCAGCCACGACGCTCTCAGCTTATTCATACAGACGATATCGAGGTGTACGATGAGGAAGATGAGGTTGAAAACTTCAATGCCCGTATCTATCTTACCAAAGAAGGATATTTCAAGAAGATCACTATGCAATCCCTCAGAGGTAATGATGAGCATAAGCTGAAGGAAAACGACGAAATATTGTTCTCAGAAGAAACCGACAATTTATCAGAGCTTATATTCATAACCGATAAGTGTCAGCTCTACAGAGCAAAAACGGCAGATTTTGAATGCTGCAAGGCATCTGCTATGGGAGAGTATCTTCCCGCAAAGCTGGGTATGGACGACGGTGAAAAGCCAATATTTATGCGTGTTCATAAGGGATTTAACGATGGTGAAAACTTCGTGTTTATATTTGAGAACGGAAAAGGCGTAAGAGTTCCTGCAACCACATATGAAACAAAGAGCGTAAGACGTAAGCTTGTAAACGTATATTCCGATGCTTCCCCCATCAGTGCGGTATTCTACGAGATAGAAAAGGATCCTTTTGAGTTTATTATGGTAAGCGACTCAGACAGAGCCATTATAATCAAATCCGCTCTTGTCCCCATAAAAAATACTCGTACGTCGGGCGGAGTTACGCTTATGACCCTAAAAAAAGGACAAAAAATAATAGATTGTCGACGCGATTTTGATAACCGTTATGAAAATACAAAGGGATGCCGTAAGTTAAAGATTCCTGCAACAGGACAACTGCTTGGAGAAAAGGATATAAAAATGCAGCAGTTAAAGATCGATGGCTAAAACGAAAGGATATTTAGATGAGTAACGAAAAAAGCAAAGCAAAATTTTTCACACGAATATTGTGTTGGCTTCTTGCCCTACTTATGCTGGCAAGTGCAATAACATATATTATATCTTTTTTACTTTGAATGTTTAGAAAGAAGGCATCATAACGAATGGATCTATTTATTCCCACTCTAAATCAAATGGTATTTCTCTTTGCATTTATCCTTATCGGATACATTCTTGCAAAAATTAAAGTGGTCCCGCATGGATCGGCAGGCGTTCTCGCAAAGCTTGAGAATTGGTTGTTTATACCCGCACTTGTTATGCAGACATTCATTCAGAACTTCACTGTTTCAAATCTCGGAGTCACATGGAAGCTATTTGTTTTTGGATTTGCCATTGACGCAGTCGTAATTCCTCTTTCTATTTTCTGCTCAAGACTTATCACCAAGGATTCGTATATCAGAAAAATATATATATACGGGCTTTGCTTTTCGAACTTTGCCTTTATGGGTAATGCGGTGGTAAACGCAATCTTCCCAAATGTCTTTTATGAGTATGTCGTATTTACCCTTACACTGTGGATACCTATTTATCTTTGGGGTGTTCCTGCTCTGTTGGTTTCCGACGGGCAGAAAAAGTCAATGGGAGCAAGACTGAGATCATTTATCAATCCGATGTTCATTGCAATGATAATAGGAATGATAATTGGCATTCTTAATATTCCGCTTCCGAGCAGTGTCTCCTCTGTGATCTCCGTTTCCGCCAGCTGCATGTCTCCTATTGCCATGCTCCTTACAGGCTTCACAGTTGCCGAGATCGATATAAAAAAGACTATATCCAAGCTGAGTGTTTATATGATAAGCCTTATTCGTCTTATAGTATACCCGCTTATAGGCATAGGACTTTTTGCGATCATTCCATTTGATATTCCCGATAGCTACGTTATATGCGCTATCTGCTCCATAGCAATGCCGCTTGGACTTAACACAATAGTTATACCTGCGGCATATGGCAAGGACACGTCTGTAGCATCTGGAATGGCATTGGTATCGCATATTTTTTCCGTAATAACGATTCCACTTGTATTCATGCTTTTGCGCGTAATACTGTAATAAAAGGATATTTGAAAATGAAGGTTCTTATTATTTATTCAACCAAAGGCGGTGTAAGCAGGCAATGTGCTGAAATGCTTGCTGATAAACTCTACTCAAGCATGGAGGTCAGCCTTTATGATATAAAAAATGATCCTCCCTCCCCTGAAGGCTTTGATGTTGCAGTTATCGGCGGATCAATACGCATGGGCAGGCTGAACAAAAAACTTAAGTCATATATAATAGACAATGCAGATCTGCTCTCACATATGAATACTGCTATTTACTTGTGTTGCGGATTTACCGAAAGCTTTGACGATTATGTGACTATACAAATTCCCAAAAGCGTTACCGCAAGTCTTGGCATACATTGCTTTGGTGGCGAGCTTAAACCCGAAAAATTAAGGGGATTGGATAAATTAATTGTAAAAATGGTTCGCTCATCGTTAAAAACGGAGGATATAGATTTTCCCGATGAAAATCGTTCCCCATTGCCTGAAATCGTCCCCGAAAATATCTACAGACTTGCCGACAAAATACGCGCACTTCTGTAATTCGTAAAATAGTACATATTTGCGTTGCTTATTTTGTGTTAGTTTTGTTTGTTTTTTTGAAAGAAAAAACTTGACAAATTGACACAAATGTGGTATCATATATAGGTAATGCAAATACTTGACCCACTAGCTCAGACGGTAGAGCACTTGACTTTTAATCAAGGGGTCCGGAGTTCGAGTCTCCGGTGGGTCACCACCACAAAAAAATCCGAACACAGAATCTGTGTCCGGATTTTTTGTTGTTATAAGAGTTCAAGATCTTTACATAATGTGACAAGACGTTCTTTTTCGTTATCTGATACTGTTGCCGAGTATTGCAATTCACGCATGG
>JAGAPH010000027.1 GCA_017623375.1 Clostridia bacterium
AGATCGAATATGCCGCCGAGCTGTCGCTCGAGCATCACCTCGGACTCACCTGCGACCCGATTTGCGGGCTTGTGCAGATCCCCTGCATCGAGAGAAACGCCGTCGCGGCGATGCGCTCGATAAATTCTCTCTCCCTTGCTAACTTTCTTACGGGAACGCGAATGATCTCCCTCGATACCGTGATCAAAACTATGTACGAGACGGGCAAGGATCTCTCCCACCATTACCGCGAGACCTCAACGGGCGGACTTGCAAAGTTCTTCTGATGATATGAAAAAGATATTAGACTCAAATATAATAAAGCTCATCGCCATCGTCGCTATGACGCTGGATCATATCGCCTGGTTGATCTATCCGGGATACCCCACAGAGCCGCTGCCCATCGTTTTGCATATAATAGGCAGACTTACCTGCCCGATAATGTGCTATTTCATAGCTGAGGGATACCATTACACAAAGAATATCAATAAATACACGGCGCGGCTGTTCGCGTTCGCTTTTATATCGCATTTTGCCTACGTGTTCTCCTCGGCGGATTTTGTTGATTGGAGGTCCTTCATTCCTTTTTACTACGGTAGCGTTTTGAACCAGACCAGCGTTATGTGGGCGCTTGCGTGGGGACTTGTAATGCTTCGTGTTGTTAACAGCGAAAGGATAAAGCAGAGCGCGAAGACAGTCCTTATCCTGCTTATTTGCCTTGCGGCCTTTCCGAGCGATTGGAGCTGTATCGCCAGCCTTTGTATTCTGGCGTTCGGTACGAACAGAGGGAACCTCAAAAAGCAGATGCTGTGGATGGTCTTTTACGTTGCCATTTATTCGGCCGTCTATTTCTTTGCCCTTGACAGGGTCTACGGTCTTATTCAAATGGCGGTCGTTCTGGCGATACCGATCATTGCGACTTATAACGGTCGGAGAGGGCGGAGCGCAAGAGTCAACAAGGTGTTCAAGTGGTTGTTCTACATATACTATCCGTTGCACCTTTTTGTTATCGGACTGATCCGACTTGTCCTTTGAATCATAGGATAAAAATACCCCGACAGATTAGCCTCGGGTGCTAAAGGACAGTTTTGCAAGAATACGGTATATCTCAAAAGAGGTATTCCGTATTCTTGCTTTTTGTTATTATTTATGATATAATAAACTCAACGCAAAGTTGAATCGAACTCGTTTTTAAGTCGCTTCTTTTTGTGCAAATAGTATGCGATAATATAAGCACAAATCAAATACTCAACAAGGAGGTTCGATTATGAAAGAAACAATGGGGCAGATCATACGCCGATTACGTAAAGAAAGAAATCTTACACAAGAAGAACTTGCCGAACAGCTTGGCGTTACTTTTCAAGCTGTTTCAAAATGGGAAAATGATACCGGAATGCCTGACATTTCGCAAGTTGTTCCGATAGCGCATGTGTTTGGCGTGAGTACAGACGTGTTATTCGGAACGTTTGGGACGAATGATACGGAAGAAGTATGGAAAATAGTCAAAAACGCGCAAGCTCTTCTTTCGCGCCCGCTTACCGCTGAAAGTCTTTTTAAGA
>JAGAPH010000002.1 GCA_017623375.1 Clostridia bacterium
CTGCGTGCATAACGGTTAAGATTTCATTATGTTTTGACGCACTCTCCCTCAGTCAGCTTCGCTGACAGCTCCCTCCCGGAGGGAGCCTTATGAAGTAAGTGCTAATATAGCGAACACATCGCTAAATCCCAATTTGTTTACCAAACAACAAAAATAAAATAGGAGGTATATTTTGAAAACTGTTGAGCTTACTGAAAAAGAAATAGTTGAAGGAGATATGACACAGAGATGCAGGTGGAGGGGCGCAGGAGTCCTCGGAAAGGGGAGAAGCCCCTTTGCCTTTGCCGACATTCTCGGAGAGGACGGACATACGGATATAAAGGGCAGGGCAAGCTTTTATTATACGCCGCTTGGTATGCTGGTGTGCGCATCGGTAAAGGGACTTGACGGCAAGAGGAGAGTTTATTCTCTGTCACTTGTATCAGATAACGAAGGCACGCGCGATACCGCCATGCAGTGCGCCATTCCCCCTCTTTATGAGAGAAACGGATACGCATGGTGCTCTGCACTTACGGGTAAGATATCACCCTGTGAGATAATAGGAAGAAGGATAGCCATGCGGGAAATGGGTAATGACGGAAAAAGAGGGGCGGTCGCATCGGGAGTGGTGCGTTGCTGCGACCTGTGAGTGATTTTGCGGAAATGACTTGACATAAGACGATAATTGAAATATAATAATATTACTTTATTTTTTGGAAAAGGTGATATTATTATGAAGCTGAGAATGGTTGCCACCTGCCTTTTCGGACTTGAAAGGCTGCTTGGCGAGGAGATAGACAAAATAGGCGGAAAAAGAGTTGAGACTATGGACGGAAGGATAACCTTTGACGGAGATGAGAAGACGCTTGTAATGGCAAATCTCCGTCTGCGATGCGCGGAGCGCGTCTTTTTGTGGCTGGGCAGCTTTCCCGTTTATAGCTTTGACGATCTGTTTGAGGGGACTAAGGCACTTCCGTGGGAAAGATTTATCGGAAGAGACGACGCCTTTCCCGTAAAGGGGCACGCTATCCATTCAAGGCTATATTCCGTTCCCGACTGTCAGAGCATCGTCAAGAAGGCGGTGGTGGATAGGCTGGCGGGCACTTACGGTATAAAGCTCTTTCCCGAAGAGGGAGTTAAATATCAGATAGAATTCTTTATTTTCAAGGACGTGGCTACGCTTATGATAGATACCTCGGGAGTGGCTCTGCATAAGCGCGGCTACCGTCCCGCGTCGGGGGAGGCGTCTCTGCGAGAGACACTGGGAGCGGCTATCGCCACCATAGCACGTCCAAAGGAGGACGTGCTCTTCTGGGATCCCTTCTGCGGCTCTGGTACTATCGCCATAGAGGCGGCTATGATAGCCACAAATACCGCCCCGGGGCTTTTGCGCTCCTTTGCGGCTGAGGATTTTCCCATTATTGACAAGGGGCTTTGGCGCGAGGAAAGAGAGCGGGCGAGAGCGGATATTATTACCGATTCCCGCTTTGAGGCGTACGCATCGGATATTGATGAGGAGGTTCTCCAAAAGGCAAGGCTTAACGCCGACCGAGCGGGTGTTGCCCATAGGATAAAGATATTCAAGGCGGACGCGCGGGATATAAAGAAGCTTGACAGGCGCGGTACGGTCGCCTGTAATCCCCCGTACGGTGAGCGAATGATGACACAGAATGATGTGGAGGCGCTTTATAGAAGCATTGGTAAGGCGTTCGACGCACTCGCACCGTGGCAGATATACGTGCTTACGTCGGCGGAGAATTTTGAGAGCCTGTACGGCAGACGGGCGGATAAGATACGCAAGCTATATAACGGTATGATACCGTGTCGGCTGTATCAGTATTTTAAGCATAAAGGAGCAAATAATTTCAAAAAGTGATTGAAAATATCAGTTTATATTAGATCAAGGGACGGCTTTCTTAAAAGGTCGTCCTTTTATAAATTGGGATTTAGCGGTGTGTTCGATATAAACGCACCACACAAATTGTAGGGACCGGCGTCCTCGACGGTCCGTTCTTGACGATAATGTATCTTGATTAAAAACGTTAAGATTTCATTGTGTTACAAACGGACCGCCGAGGACGCCGGTCCCTACAACGAAGAAGGTGCTAACATAGGTTGTAAACTCACACGGCAAACGATCACACAGTGTAGGGGCGACCATTGGTCGTCCGATACCATCAACTCCCCGATAAATCAAAATTTGAAAAACAAAATTCAAAGACATTTTTGACGCAAATGTGTTTTTGAAAGTTGAAATCTTAAAACTTGCATTTTTATCACCTTAAGCCTTTTCAACGGAGTTTTTTGCCGCATTTGTGTGATTTTATGCCGAAAGCATGATAAATCAAAGGGTATAGCGACTTTTTAAATATCAAATTAGATGTTTTTTTAACAAAAAGTGTTATATAAAAATAAAAAAATGATTAATTTTTTGAAAAAAACGCAATTTTAGGTAAAAAATATATCATTTTTTGTTGACAGTGGAGAGCCGATGTGCTATAATAATTAAGTCGTCGCGAGCATATACTTTCGTCGGCACTGAAATCGTAATTTTTTAAAAGGGAAGGTATAAAAAATGAGTTTCAAGAATCAGTATCTTAACGAGCTTATGGAAAGAGTCGTTAAAAGAAATCCTAACGAGCCCGAGTTCCATCAGACGGTCAAGGAGGTCCTTGAGTCTATCGAGCCCGTTATCGAGGCGCGCCCCGACTACATAAAGAGCGGTGTCCTCGAAAGAATGGTAGAGCCCGAAAGAATTATCAAGTTCCGTGTTCCGTGGGTAGACGACAACGGCAATGTTCAGGTAAACCGCGGCTTCAGAATTCAGTTCAATAGCGCGATCGGTCCTTACAAGGGCGGTCTCCGCTTCCACCCCTCCGTTAACGAGAGCATCATCAAGTTCCTCGGCTTTGAGCAGACCTTTAAGAACTCTCTTA
>JAGAPH010000028.1 GCA_017623375.1 Clostridia bacterium
GAACGGAGTGAGGATTTCATCGTGCGAAGCACGATTTCATTTTTTCGACTCTGAAGTTTTTTGAAATTTTGTAGATGCATTTCGGGCATTTCGGCTCTGTAGACAGATTCGAACCAGCGAAATGTTGAAATGTTTACAAAGTTGTGGTATAATGATGACAGAAATGTGATAAAAACACATCTGCATCGGAGGTGATTATATGTATAAAGTAGCAAAACTTATATTTAAACCAAGAGTAAAAAGCGAAGAGGAAATATTGGATAAAATTGATGCAATTCTTTCTATGTTATATAAAAATGGACAAATTCTCGATAATTGGATAGTCGAATCACGAGATAAATGCTATATTGCCAATGTTATTACAACCGATGATGATTCTTTGGATAGCAAATACTATAATGGTTATATCCTTAAAGAAGTCGAAAATTTTGAAATAGATACTGAAATAATCTGTGACGATCCTATGGCAACCGATAGCTGTCATTGTGATGAACATAACTATTATATCTTAGCAATTTATCCGAGTGAAAACTCAAGTCCTATTATTTGTGGCAATTGCGGAAAGGAAATATCGTTAATTCACATCCCGTATATCTACAAGGAAGAGGAACACTACTCTATTCTAAATTTTCAACGTACATATAACGCCGTGGATACGTTGTGGATGGATAGCTTGTCGGATAGGTTTACCAAAAGACAAATTGTAGACCATAATTCGCAGTTGAATAAAATAGGAATGGAAATATGTGCTGAATTGGAGATGAAACTTGGTAAGCCTGTTTATTATTTATTGTGTAATCCAATCGGCGGTTGGTTTGAATTTGAAAAGAACAACAAAAACCTTACGGCGTGTCCCAAATGCAATGGGGAATTCAGTAAGATAGACAACGCTTATGCCGATAAGGTATGTCACAATTGCCGTTTGGCGTTCTATACAGTTGATGATGGTACGCAATAAGAATAAAAGCTTTACATAGGTTGTCGTTACAAGTATGGCGTTAAAAGTCAGGTAGAACACGGAATCTTTTAACTCCCATCACCGCCGGTCGAAAATATATACTTGCACAAAGGGAAACTTACATCAAAAAATCCCACACGTCAGTGTGGGATTTTTGATTTTTGCAGATATTAAAATTTCTTGAAGTGTTCCAACATAGCTATCACGTTTTCGGGTGGAACGTCCTTTGGTATTGCGTGTGTCGGTGCGAGGATATATCCGCCGCCAACACTCATAACAGAAACGGTCTCGTCGATGATAGCTTTTATCTGTGACGCGTTCAGATTAGGTAGTGCTTTCTGTGTTGAGATAGCGCCCCAAAAGCAGAGTCGGTCTCCGTATTTGCGTTTTATTTCTTTCAAATCGTAGATCTCGGGCTGTACGGTCTGATAGCAGTCAAGACCTATCTCTATAAGATCGTCAAATACATCCTGAATATCTCCGCAGGAATGCTGTAACACGAATTTTCCGTTCTTTTTTGCGTGACGGTACATGATCTCCATGCGAGGCTTGATAAACCTGCGCCAAAGCGGAGCGCCCATTATCATTCCTTTCTGCTGTCCCCAATCGTCGCCGAAGTATATTCCGTCAAACGGATAGTCATTGAAAATGTCAATAACCTTAAGATTGAATTCAAGTATCTTATCAAGCAGAGTGTCAACAAATTCGGGGTCGGTTATCATATAAGCGAGAGCGTCCTCCATTCCGGTGTAGCTCCAAAGGCGCTCGAACATTGAAAATCCTATACCGGCGAAGCAGAACTTGTCCTCCTTTGTGGCAAGAATACGTTCACATTCCTCACGTATCCTTTTTTCGTTCAGGTAGGGAGTGGGATAAAGCGCGATGTCGGGCTCATCGATCACGGGCTTTTCAATTACGCCGATATCCTTATCAGCTCCGTTTCTGTTCCATGTTACGCCGAAATCATCCTTGAAATAACCTTTTTTATCAGGTTGCTCGGTCGGATATCCCCAATACTGAAAATAGTGCAAATAACCGCCGTATTTTTTGTAAAAATCAGGATCGTTTGTGTATTGTACGACTCTTTCCTCTTCTTGCGCTGTGAATTCCGCGTGAAAGGGGATGTGCTCGGTATCTCTGTGCTGTAGGGCGTTTATAACTGTTTCTCTCCTGGTCATAGCGTTCTCCTCTTTATTACATACTCTCGGGGTAATTATAACATATAGCTGTTTTTTATGCAACATACTATTAGAAATAATTATGCCATACCCTTGAAAAATCCAACCTACTATGGTATAATTTCCGTAAGTACTTAAGCAGAGGTTTTTTTATGATAGACATATCAAAAGTAGACACCAATTTTGTTGTCAATACCAAAATAAAAAAGGACGATATCAAATTTTATAATATCGACGACGCTCCCTTCAAAATATACGGCGTTTTCAGAGAAAACGGAAAATACCGCAGAATGCCCGAAGCGGTTGCCAAAAACGTAAGTCACGGTGTTAACGTGCTTCACACAAATACCGCCGGCGGCAGAGTCAGGTTCGTGACCGACAGCTCATACGTGGCTATATATGCCGAAATGGACGGACTTGGCAAGATGCCTCATTTTGCTTTTTCGGGCTCTATCGGCTTTGATATGTACGTTGACAACGTATATTCAAACACCTTTGTTCCGCCGATACAGGTCGAAAACGGATTTGAAAGTCTGCACGATTTCAAGACCAACGAAAAAAGGAATATTACTATAAATCTTCCTCTTTATTCAAACGTAAAGACGCTTTACATAGGGCTGCAAAAGGACGCGTCCTTGAGCGCACACGACGATTACAAAACCGAAAAGCCGGTCGTGTATTACGGCTCATCCATCACACAGGGCGGTTGCGCATCAAGACCAGGAATGAGCTATCAAGCTATTGTTTCGCGAAAATTCGACTGTAACCATATAAATCTCGGCTTTTCGGGCAACGCAAGGGCAGAGGACGTTATGATAGATTACGTAAAGAGTCTTGATATGTCTGTGTTTGTTTACGATTATGACCACAACGCACCAAATGTCGAGCATCTTAGAAACACTCACGAAAAAATGTTCAAGGCTGTAAGGGCGGCTCATCCCGATCTTCCCATCATAATAATGCCAAGACCGAAGGGTATGCTGACGGAAGAGGAGCAAGAGCGCCGCAACGTTATAGAGACGACCTATAAAAACGCTATCGAAAGCGGCGACAAAAACGTATATTACATAAGCGGAGAAGAGCTTACCGAGCTTTGCGGAAACGAAGGTAAGGTGGACGGAACTCATCCGACGGATCTTGGCTTTTCTTCAATGGCAAACGCGGTTTGCAGGGTCATTAAAGACTTAATTTGAAAAAGAGGGTAATATTATGAGCGACACGCGTCTTAAGGAAGTGCTTTTTAATAAAGAAGAAAATTATATGCTGCCTTTTTATTGGCAGCACGGAGATCACAGAGAACGCATACCCGAGCAGGTACAGCGCATTTATGACAGCGGATGCCGTGCTTTGTGTGTGGAATCGCGTCCTCATCCCGATTTTTGCGGCCCTGATTGGTGGGCTGATATGGATATCATTCTTTCCGAGTCGAAAAAACGAGGAATGAAGGTGTGGATACTTGACGACAAGCATTTCCCGACGGGACGGGCAAACGGACTTATTGCCGAAAAATATCCCGAACACCGCAGGTGGACTATCCGTTCGCGTCACGTTGACGTTATAGGCCCTATCGACAAGGCGTCCTTCCTTTTGGAAGATCTTGACGAGGGCGAGATACTTGAGGGCGTTTACGCCTATCCCCGTACGGGAGTCGACGAGGAGATCGCACCTGAGCCTATCGATCTTACAAGTAACGCGAAAAACGGATACGTATATTGGGACGTTCCCGCGGGATGCTACCGAGTATTCTTTATTGTAAGAAGCCAGAAGCACGCAAAGCCCGATTATATGGATATGATCAGAGACGACGCCTGCCACGTTCTTATTGAAGCGGTCTATGAGCCTCACTACGAGCATTATTCGGAATATTTTGGAAACACTATTGCGGGATTCTTCTCGGATGAGCCGCAATTCGGAAATCTGATGGCAGGACGTACTCCGTTTGATTTCGGGATGTACGAGCATCGCGTTGGCGATCCCGGAATGTCTTATCCTTATAACGACGAGCTATTGTCTCTTATGAGTGAAGAGATGGGAGAGGACGCAAAGCCCTATCTCGGTGAGCTGTGGTATTACAGTGACCACGCGCCGAAGACACGTCTTGCGTATATGAATGCCGTCACACGCTTGTGGCGCAGATGCTTCAGCCGTCAGCTCGGTGACTGGTGCCGCGACCACGGAGTTATGTATATCGGTCATATTATTGAGGACAAAAACGCTCACGGACGTCTTACCTGTAGCGCGGGACATTATTTCCGCGCGCTTGAGGGACAGGATATGAGTGGTATTGACGTTGTGCTTCATCAGGTAATGCCCGGTATGGCGCACTATAAGCATAACTGTTACGCGGCTACCGGAAGCTCCGACCCCGAATTCTTCCACTACGTTCTGGCACAGCTTGCCGCTTCAATGTCGCATCAGTACCCTCATATGAAGGGAAGGGCAATGTGCGAGGAGTTTGGCGCGTACGGTTGGGCAGAAGGCTCGACTATGATGAAATGGATGTCGGACTTTCTGTTAGTCAGAGGAATAAATCATTTTGTGCCTCATGCATTCTCACCCGAATATCCCGACAGAGACTGTCCTCCTCACTTTGGAGCTGAAGGACACGACCCTCAGTTTGACGGATTTACTCATCTTATGAAATATACCAATAAGGCATCGCACCTGCTCTATGGCGGACCCCGTGTCACGTCCTGCGGTATTCTTTACCACGCAGAGGGCGAGTGGATGAACCGTCGCGGCGACGCAATGCTCACGCAGGTTCCCGCCAAGGTGCTTCTTGATGCTCATTTGTGCTACGGTATCGTTTGCGTTGACGCGCTTAAGAACGCTACGGTGGAAAACGGAAAAATAACCGTAGGAGACGAAGTGTACGGCGCGTTGGTAATTCCTTATGCTCCGATCTTACCGCCTGAGCTTTTGGCTGTACTTGAAAAATTCGAGCGCGACGGTTTGCCGATCCTTCTTTGTGACCGACGTCCGACCGACTGTGTCGGCGAGGTCGTCGGTGTTGACAGCCTACCCGCACGTATAAAGGAGCTTGGACTTGCGGATATTAAGGTAGACGGAAATTGTCCGTTGCTCAGACACTACCACGTAAAGCGAGACGGCGCGGATGTGTTTATGTTCTTTAATGAAGATAACGTAAATACGGCAAAAGCTACGGTAACGCTTCCCGTCAAGGGCGATTTTGCTCGTCTGCGTCTTATTGAGGATGAGGCATACGGCGATACGGCAAATAACGGCACCGTTTCTGTCGAGCTTTTGCCCGGACAGTCTGAAATATTGGTATTTGGTGACGCTTCGGCTATTTCGGGACTTGATAAAAAATCTGTATTTACCGAAGAGAAGATACTGACACCCACCTATAAAATTGAGATCGCCGATTCCGATGATCTTGATAAATTTACCGAATACAGAACCACCGATAAGCTTTTCAGCATTACGGCGCCCGATGAGTTGCCGCATTTCTCAGGTAAGGTAAAATATACCTTCACGCTTTACCTGGATTCCGTATCAAAGCCTATGGCATTGGATCTCGGTTACGTCGGACAGACGGCACGCATATGGGTTAACGGAAAGGATGCGGGCATTCGCATTACCGCGCCTTACACGTATCAGATATCGGAGCTTTTGAGATCGGGTGAAAATATTATCGAGGTTGAGGTGGCTAACACGCTTGTTGGAAAGACGCCTGATAAATTCTCGTTGCAGATGGTCATTCCTCCGTCAGGCTTACTCGGCCCTGTCAGCCTGAAAAAATAAACACACAAAAACGGAGAAATCGTAAGGTCTCTCCGTTTTTCACACGATTGCCGACCTTTAATGCGGTTGACATATTCAAAGATTTGTGATACAATAATTTTCAGTATTTATGTAAATAAAGGAATAAAAAAATGGAACGAAAGACAAACAAAAAAAACATATTGCTTATGAGTATTGTTTGGGCGCTTGAAGGTATCCTTGTC
>JAGAPH010000029.1 GCA_017623375.1 Clostridia bacterium
CCTGCGTGCATAACGGTTAAGATTTCATTATGTTTTGACGCACTCTCCCTCAGTCAGCTTCGCTGACAGCTCCCTCCCGGAGGGAGCCTTATGAAGTAAGTGCTAATATAGCGAACACATCGCTAAATCCCAATTTATTATTTCTTAAAAAATCAACCTTTGTATGACAAAAATTTTATTTTCATCGGCACTTGCCGATAAAAGCATATTTTTATGCGGCTTCAATTCACCACGTTAGTGGGCTTGCCCGCAAGGTACGACTTGAAATTGTCTATGGAATACTTGACCAGCCTCTGTCTGCATTCAAGCGCTGCCCAGCTTATATGGGGGGTGATGAAGCAGTTTGGCGCTTTAAGAAGAGGATCGTCAAGAGACGGAGGCTCGGTCGCCATAGCGTCAAGTCCCGCCGCGTATACCTTTCCGCTTACAAGCGCTTCGGCAAGCGCTTCACCGTCGATCAGTGCGCCTCGGCTATTGTTTATGATAATGACTCCGTCCTTCATCTTAGCAATGCTCTCTCTGTTGATGATGCCCTTGGTATCCTCAAAGAGGGGACAGTGAAGAGAGATAACGTCGGAAACACCCAGCAGAGTATCAAGATCCACGTACTCCACGCCTATTCCCTTCATTTCGTCGCTCTCGAATTTATCGAATGCCACTACCTTCATTCCAAAGGCTACTGCGGCTCTTGCCACGTACTGACCTATTCTGCCAAGTCCGATTATGCCCATGGTCTTATTTTCAAGCTCGATGGAGGGATAGTCCCAGAAGCACCAGTCTCCCGCCTCCTCTCCCTGTCTGCCCTTTCTGACCTCGGCATCGTTATAGGCTACGTGATTGGTGATCTCCATAAGCAACGCAATAGCGTGCTGAGCAATAGCGCCCGTTCCGTAGGACGGCACGTTGGAGACGGGTATTCCCCGCTCTGCCGCCGCCTGTACGTCAACGGTATTGTAGCCTGTGGCAATAACTGATATGTACTTTATGTTGGGGCATGCCTCGATGACCTCCCTCGTCAAGGGACTCTTATTGAGGAATACCACCTCGGCGTCGCCTACGATCTCGGCGAGTCTGTCCGCGGGAGCACGGGAATATATTCTCGTCTCGCCAAGTCTCTCAAGCTCGCTCCAATCTATCTCCCCGGGATTTTCTCTCGGGTGGTCGAGAACCACTATCTTCATAAAAGCACCGCCTTTCTACTTTATCTCCATGACCTTATTCATCATGTCGTTGTATCCGCGCATGAAGAAATTGTTATCAGTGGCCACCCACAGGACGTTTGCGCCCATGTCTCTGAAGAGCTGTGCCTTATTTTCGTCGTCGCAGAAGATACCGCAGGACTTACCGTGAGCCTTGCATATGTCAAATACCTTCTGTATGGATTCAAGCATTATGGGGCTGGTGATGTTCTGAGGCGTTCCCACCATAGCGGACATATCGTAAGGTCCTATCATGATGGCGTCTATGAACTCGCCGTAATTCTCAAGCATAGCGGGGAGGTTTTCGATTCCCTTGGGGGACTCGATCTGCGGAAGCAGGAAACGTGTCTTGGGGAAATCCGCGAATTTCTCACCTGCTCTGAACTGACCGTGACCGCCCATTCCCTTTCTGCCCACGGGGGAGAACAAAAGCGCGTCCACTGCAACTCTCAGCTGCTCAAGGGTCTCTGTTCTGGGGAGCATGATGCCGTCGGCACCCATGTCTATGAGCTTAGCCGCAAGAAAATACTCACTATCCTGCACACGGACGATGCTTGGCAGTCCCATAAGTCTGCACACCTGCAGGTCGGGAATGACGTTCTGCGCGTCAAACACGCCGTGCTCCGCGTCAAACAGAATAAAGTCCAGGTCGGGGCGATTCATTCTCTCAACAACGAGAGTGTTGTTTATCATCGCTATGGTCGTTCCAACTATAAGCTCACTGTTCTGAAATTTATTTTTCAGTATCTCGTATTTCGTCATTTTCTACCTCTTTGGCTGTCAGCCCTGCATCAAAAGCTCCATTACGTACATTTCAAGAGCCTCGTAGTCTCTCTCCTCTACGCACTTCTTCTGATAATCGTAATCAAATTTCTCTGCCTTTGCCTCAAGCATCTTAGCGATCTTCAAGCTATTTTCCAAATGCTTGTAGCTGCCCTCCTGCTTCTCGGTTCTCATCACCTTAACGTCAAGTCCGATATACTCGCCGTTCTGACCGAAGCCGTTCTCCATAAGCACCTTTATCTGGTTGAACGCCGTTCTCAGGTTCTCAACGCCGAAGCTCTTGTCCTGATCGTACTTCATGCCGTTCTGGTCGTTAAGGTGAACGCCCCAAAGCTTGCCCATTGCCATTGCAAAGCCGATCTCGCTTGCGGGGTCAAGTCCTGCCAGCATTGCGTGCGCGGACTCGAGAAGTCCACCTACACGGCTGGGATCAACGGTTGCCGCGGAGATCGCCATGGCGTGTCCGAGAGTGGGACATACGCTTCTGTCGATAGGCTCGTTGGGCTTGGTCTCTATCATTACCTTTATATTCTTATCATAGGTCAGCATCTGATTGATTGCGTCAATAAGCTTCTTTGTTGACTCAACGGGAGACTTGCTCTCATAGCAGAGCGTTCCCTCGCGGGCAAGCCAAAGCACCAGCTTATCGCACCCAAGCGCGTTTGCGATATCAATGGAGCGGAAGGCTCTCCACATGGCAAACTCTCTGTCCTCCTTGCTGTTGGAGGTAAAGCCGCCGTCGGTGGTATGGGGATCCATCCAAAGTCTGGGGGCTACAAACTCAGCCTTAAGATCGTACTTGTCAAGAAGTGCCTTTACCTTCTTTGCCTCGGCAATTATCTCTGCCTCGGTCATGTTGTTCATGTTGGGAACAACGTCATCATCGTGGAACTGAATGGCATCAAAGCCGATCTCCTTGAATTTCTTTATTTTTTCCTCAAAGGGAATGGTCTCTCTTGTGGCGGGACCGTACGCGTCAGCTCCCTCGTGAACGTTCCAGGGGCCTACGGAAAACTTAAATCTGCTCATGATATCTCTCCTGTGTTTATTTTTTTGCAATTTAAACAAATTTTAAAATGTGTAACCGCTTACATAAAGCATTATATCATACTTACTCCTATTTGTCAAGTATTTTCAAGCTATTTTGTTTCTACAATACGGAGACACCGATCCGCCTCAAATCTCCAATAAATACCTCGCCGCCAAAAAGAATGTCACTGACTAATACTTCCGTCAAAGGCTTAATGCGGCATGTCAAGTAAAAAATAAAGGCTTTCACTGAAGAAAGCCTTTTATATAGCCGTTACGATCACGTATTTGACTTATTCTCATATATCCTTACGGCGCCACGGCAGGTAGACTCGCTCACTGTCCTGCCGTCCGCAACAATTACCTCTTTATCCGAATATTTCCTCAATATCTCCGCGCTGGCTGCGGCAAGCCGAGACTGTCCGCTTATCACTACTCTTTTGGCGCTTTCTTTCACAATGCCCCTCATTTCCGCGCATAGCACCGCCCCAAGGAAAAAGCTGTATATCTCCTCGCCTCGCGCCGAGAAGAGATTTTTCAACACTCTCGTCTTGAAGAGCGCCTCATTTATTCCCCGCTCCGAGCAATACTCGTAGCCCTTGAAAAGATACTCGTTATTCATCTCGGACACGTCAAGATCGACCGCGTCCCTGAGAATGGTGTGCTGAGACAGTGCCGCTATCATCTCTCCCGTCATCATGGTGGAAAAATTAGTTATCCGTCCCTCTCTATCCACGCTGACTATCTTGGAATGTGTACCGGGGAGAACGTAAACGCACTCGTGCCCCTTTCCATCAAGCAAGCCCATAAGCTCGGTCTCCTCGCCTCGCATCATGTCGGCGCTTCGGATATCCTCACAGGCAGTCTTTACTCCTCTTATGAACACGAACGGAACAGACGACACGTCACCTATCACGGTCTCGTGCATGCTGCCGTGCAGCTGGTCAATTCCCGCGGGGGCGGTAATATGCGCAAGCTCGCAAAGCCCATACTCCGAAGTTATCATGCCCGACGCAAGTATTCTGTGGATATCCCCCTCGGTCATTCTGTGTCTTTCAAGAAGCTTTGCTATCGCCCCTTTTATTGCCTGCGCAAACGCATCTCGGTCACGCGCTCCCGCGCCGATACCAAGCTTTACCGTATCAAGCACGCTTCCGTCCGTCACAAGACTTACGCGCGTATTGGTAGTTCCGCCGTCAACAGTTACGTAGCTTGCCATATCTTACTTCCCCTTTGCCGCAAAAACGTATTTACGGGCAAGTGCCGTGATACCCTCCCAATCGCCCTCGGCAATCATCTTTTTGTCGGTTATATTAGAGCCGATACCAAAGCCGCACACACCCGCCTTGCGGTAATGTGCCATATTGTCAAGATCTATTCCGCCAACGGCAAGCAGCTTGATGTGGGAAAGGGGCGCTTTGACTGCCTTTACGTATCCCGCGCCGAGATCGGTGACGGGAAAGAGCTTGACGAAGTCCGCGCCGTACTCGTGTGCGTCCTCTATCTCGCTGGGGGAGAACGCTCCCGGCATGGACACAAGCCCAAGCCTCCTCGTCTCCTCGATCACCACCTTTTTAGTGTTGGGAGAGATAATGAACTGTCCCCCTGCATTTGCCGTAAGAGCTACCTGCTCACAGGTGAGCACCGTTCCCGCACCGATAAACATTTTGTCACCGAAGTGGGACTTGAGCATGGCGATATTCTCGGCAGTCTCTGTGTCACTGACGGCGCGGTTTGCGCTATAGGTTATCTCAAGCAGGCGCACTCCGCCCTCATACATCGCCTCGGCGAGGGGGATAAGCTTATCCCTTTGCACGCCTCTGACTATTACCACAAGGCGCTCTCTTTCCACCGCATGTACGGTATCGAGCCGCGCCTGACATTCCTTAAAATTCTTATCGTTCATATTACTTCTCCTATGCTTTTTGATAAGTCAATTATAGCATAAAAATCAATACATCGGAGTCCCAAATTTCACGGAAAGCTTCCATAAAAATTTGAACCTCTGTTGTTTTCAAATTTTGATTTATCGGTGGGTTTACAATCTGTGTTCGCTCTCTCTTGATTGTAGGGACCGGCGTCCTCGACGGTCCATTCTATGCGATAATGTAACTATAAAATATTAAAAAAATATATAAATTTCATTGTGTTTGGAACGGACCGTCGGGGACGCCGGTCCCTACAATTTGTGTAGTGAGAACACATCAAACACACCGATAAATCCCAATTTATACGCAAAGAAGCCGAGTCAGGCGACTCGGCTTCTTTTGGCAAAGTGAAATATTACCCTGCAAAGTATTTTGAATCAACGTTATAGGTATTGAGATCGAAATCCGCATCGTCATTAATAACGTTAAATTTACTTGCCGCAATAACGTCCGACGCCATAAGCGCCAACATATCCGCCGTGGGTGCCGTATATTTTTTCATATTACGTTCCCCCTTACGAGTTTGTAGCTACCGCGGTATCGTAGGTTACAGTAAAAACGTCATCATAAACTCTTCCGTCAACGGTATCGTGGAAGGTCTTAACGATGAACGTTACCTCGCCCACGTTTACAGGCACTGCGCCTACGGTAGCAACGAAGATGTTGTCACCGCCAAGCTCTGCCGCGCTAAGAGACGTTTCCTCGTCGCTATTCTCATCAAGCTTTGCCTTAACGGACGTGTAAACCGTGGTAATAGGCTCACTGCTGGTCCACTGCGAACCGTCTGCCGCCGTATGGCTGAGCAATACGATATCAAATCCAACTGCCTTGTACTCATCGTCAAGAGTGCCGTCGCCGTTCATGTCGTTTACCAAGCCAACCAGACGAAGCTTATATACCATTCCGTCAACCTTGGTCTGAAAGCCTCTGAATGCGGTCGCGTAATTCGTTGTATCAAAGCCTTCACTCTTCAGGTGGTTTGTTCTCCAAATGAAGTTTACGACCCCTACGGGAATGACCGTAGGAACAGGCGCTTCAAGAGACAGCGTTCCGTGAGGCATATTAGCGTATCCGTCTATCTCCATAGCGGCGAGAGCAGAAGGGCTATCAACCTTGGTATTGGTATCTAAATTCTCAATAGTTCCCTTAGCATCATTATTCAGCTGCAACACAACATTATTGCTGAATTGATCTATGTAATAACAATCCTTTATACGCAATTTGGCGCTGGCATTTCCGGTCTTAAAGAAAACTCCGTTATTACCTGTGTAACCCAAGTCCAAATATCCCGCGGCTATACAGTTTTCAAATCTAAGGAAGGAGTCGTCATCATTCTCAATAGCATTTGATACTACTCCGATAAAGCCCGATACATATGCTCCGTCATTTACGTCGATAGTTCCGTAGAACGCACAGTTCTTCATCAAAAGTGTTGACTTATAACTGCCGTTGATAGCCGCATACTCACCCAAAAAGCCTCCGATACGGTCTGTTGCGGTCTGGTCTTTAATCTCTATATCGCCCGCATAGACAACGTTGTTCATTTCAGCATCGTATCCCTTGCCAAAATAGCTGGCGATACCGCCTACGTAAATCGAAGCGTTAGTATTTCCCTTTGTCGCACTATCTGCAGTTTCCGCATAGCTTGTTACGTCAACATCTACATAAAGATTTTCAAAACGCATAGTACGAGTACCTTCACCGGAATTATCGGCACCAATAGCACCGAACAAGCCTCCGCAATAAAGAGCACCCGTGGTCATTGAGCAGTTCACAAAACCTAAATTAAATACACCTGCATAACAGTCATAAGTAGAATTTTTAGCTGAACCGGGAATAATATAACCGCCCAAAAGTCCCGTGTATTTGGCATTAGTGTTGAGATTGGTAGTACCGGTATTATATATACATTCCCAATTCAAATTGCTTATAACGTGACCGTGACCATCAATAATACCGTTAAAATATCTTCCAACTTTATTTCCGCTATTATACCAGTTCGCATAACCTGCCATATCAAGATCAGCCATGATATGGATGACCTTTCCATCAAAAGCGGTAGCATTTGCCGGAGTAGTTTTTGCTTCTCCAAGCTTTGCTCCGAAGGCTACGAAATCGTTCTCATCATAAATATAGAGATCATTTGGGTGACTATCGGTCGTCTCAGTATCGTACCAAGTAGTATCCACAGTGGGTGCTGCCGCAACGGTAGCAAACGACGCAAGGGGTATAAGGGAAAAGATCATTACCATCGTCAGCAAAAGTGATATTATTTGCTTCTTCATTTTTCCTTTTGTTCCTTTCTTGTTTTGTTTTTTATTTGGGAATTGCGTATCTCAATTTAGGGTAAGCGCTTACACTAACGGTGAAAAATAAAAATGTAAACGCTTACATTGTTCTGTTATTATATCACACTTCCATTATCCTTGTCAATACGTTTTTTTGCTTTTTTTCACTTATTTTCTTTTTTTATCATATTTAACAGGTTTTGCTTCGCCCACTCGCAATATTCGCTCCACTCCCCGGGGCAAACAAAGGCTTTCAAGTCGCCGTTAAGTACCAGCTCATATCTCTCGGCGGTGTGATTGTGCTGCATGTGGTTGCCGAGGAAAATGTCCACCTTTTCCTCCTTCAATCTGTCCATGGCGTTTGCAAATTGCTCTCGGCAGTCATAGGACAGAGAATATTTGTCGAGGAACTCCCGACACATGGTATTGATACCCATTCCGCCGTGGAGCCCTGCCCTATACGTATTCTTTCCGTCGGTGACGTCAAAGAAATATGACATTGCCCCTGGGGTGTGCCCGGGTGTGGCAAGTGCTGTGACGGTGGTATTTCCGAGAGTTACCGTATCCCCGTCATGCAGAAGTATATCGGGCTCAAAGATCTCCGTGTATTCCATGCCAAGCTCCTTGGCGTAGGTCAAGTCAAGCTCGCCGTTTGCATACTGCCTGTCGGGCTCTCCCAAAGCCGTCTTAGCTCCCGTCAGCTCGACCAGCGCTCTTGCCGCCCCAAGGTGGTCTATATGTCCGTGTGTCAACAGGATATATTTCAAGTCGCGGGGGTCAAGTCCCAGCCTGTACATTCCGTCAAGCACCAGATAAAGCGAATGCTGATAGCCCGTATCAAGCATTATAAGTCCCTCGCCCGTGTCTATTATGTGAGTGGAGGCAGGCTCAGTACCCACAAAATAAAGATTTCCGAATATTTTAAAGGGTGGAAACGCTCCCTTCCAAGGTATTATCTTCTTACCCATACGTACCTCCGTCAGTCAATAGCTATAAGCCTATGCTCCTCGGAGCTTCTGTAAGCCGCCTCGATGACCTTTTGCACGTGAAGCGCGTCGGACGCGGGCACCTCAAGAGGCTTGCCGCATAGCACCGAGTCCGCAAAGCTCTCTACCTCGCGGGTGTACATATTTCCGAAGTCGCCCTCAAGGAAATCGCCCTCCATGTCCGCATGGTTCTGCGTGGCGCTGTAGCCCACCACGCCGTCAAGGAACGCCGCGTTGAGCTTTCCTCCGTCATTCTGACCGATAACGGTATCTCCCATAAGCCGTCCGCGTGTTCCGAAGAACTCAAGACGCCATTTGGACACCTCGTCGGGAATATTGAAGTTGGTCTGCACAACGCACTGCGCCCCATTCTTCATACGCAAAATGACCGTTGAGCTATCCTCAACGTCGTAGTCAAACGCCACTGTATCGTTGAACGCGCCCACCTCGCAAACACGGCTTCCGATAATATACTCCATAAGGTCTATGCAGTGAACTCCCATATCCATAAGGCAGCCGCCGCCCGACTTAGCCTTGACCTGTCTCCAGTTGCCCTCCTCGCGGGGACACCAGAGCGTAAACTGCGAGTATCCGCTGACCACCTGTCCTATCTTGCCCTCGGCAACCGACCTTTTCATGGTCATAACATGCGCCCCAAAGCGCATCATAAAGCCTGCCGCCACCATAACGCCCTTTTCCGCGCAGTAGGCAAGCAGCTTATCTCCCTCGGAGGCGTTCATGGCAATGGGCTTTTCAAGCAGTATGTGCTTTCCGTGGTCTGCCGCAAGCATTGCCTGCTCCATATGATATACCACGGGAGATGCTATGTAAACGGCGTCCACCTCGGGGATACTCACAAGCTCCTCGGCAGTGGTGCAGGCATAGCGCGCGCCGTACTTTTGGCGCAAAGCCTCTGCGTGCTCGGCGTTCACTTCCATTACCGCGGTAACCTCTACATTCCTTGCCAGCATCATTCCCGGGATAGTTCTGCGATCGGCAATACCTCCCGCGCCTATTATTCCAAAGCGTAATTTTTTCATTTCAAGTACCCTTTCGTTATAATTCGTCAGTTTGTTATCGACTTTAGTGTAATCGGTTTCAGTGTAACCGCTTACATTATAGCACACATCTCAAGTGATGTCAATATAATACTTAAATTTAGGGGGGATTTTTCTTATATTCGGTTGACAAATACTGCTATTTTTGTTATAATAATTTTTAATAGCAACGAAAGCGAGACAAATAATGCAAGAAAAGAGAAAGACCATTTACGACCTCGCTGAGGAATTGGGAGTTTCCATCGCCGCCATAAGCCGCGCGTTCGACCCCGATTCAAAGCTTAGCAAGGAAAAAAGAGAGCTGATCCTTGCCACCGCAAAAAAATACGGATATACGCCCAACAGAATGGCTTCGCGGCTCTCCATGAATGAAATAAAGATAGGTGTACTCAATCTGAGCTACATAAAGGTATATTACTCCGAGATAATAGATGGCATCAGAGACGCTTACGCAAACCTCAAGGACTATAAGATAGATTGCGACATGCGTGTGCTTCAGCGCGGAGAAAACTCCCTGGACGAGGCATTGACGATACTTGACGAGTTCCTTGCCGCTCATTACGACGGCGTTATAATCTGCGGTGTCTACGAGGACTGCGTCATTCCCAAGATAGACAGTCTTATCGACGCTGGCATACAGGTGGCTACCGTTCAGTACGATCTCGGTCATAGCAAGAGGACCTTCTCCTGTCTGAGTAACTATAACGTCATCGGAGAAATGGCAGCTCAGCTTTGCGGCATGCTACTAAGGGACGTTAAAAACAGAAAGACGGTCATGTTTACGGGTAACAAGGTATCCCCCACCCACAAAACGCTTATCGAGGCGTTCCGCAACGGTGCGAAAAAATACAACGTGGATATCGTTGCCGTCTACGACACCAAGGACGATCCCGAGTGCGCACGGGAAATGGTCACCCGCGCCTTTGAGGAATATCCCGACATCGCGGCTATCTACGCAAGCTCGGCGAACTCCCTGCCCATCTGTCAATACCTTGAGAATATCAAGCACGGAAAGGATATCGCCTTTGTGGCGTCCGACGTTTTCCCCGACCTGCACCCGTATATTGAAAACGGCTATATAGACGCTACCATCTATCAGGAGCCCTACAAAATGGGCTACAACGCCTTTGACAAGCTCTTCCACTCCATTGCGGACAACAAGCCCACAAGCGGTGCCGTGATGTCCACGCCGAGAGTGGTTATGTCGTCAAATCTTCACTACTACAAATGATCTTACATATCCCACTCAAGGTCTTGGTTCCCCCGAGACCTTGAGTGAGTGTGTCGGATATTATTTTTTTTAATATAATGTAACCGCTTACACTATTTATATATCTTACCAATTAAGGAGAAAATTATGAACATCACGATCACCCAGGCATCAGCCAACGCAACCAAAGCACTGCAAGATGCTATCGACTCCTGCTTCAAGGCAGGCGGCGGAGCTATTACCGTAGAGGACGGAGATTACCATATCTCGGGGCTTCGTCTGAGAAGCAATGTAAAGCTTTATCTGAAAAGCGGAGTCCATCTTATTGCCACGAGAGACATAGAAGCCTACAACATTTTGAAGGACGACACTCTTGAGCCCATTCCCGAAAGCGAATACACCGACGTGTTATGGAGCAAAGCCACGCCCGAGCGCTGCAACGATTTTATAACCAAGTGCGGCAGCCGCTGGAGCAACGCCATAATCCGTCTTTTATATGCGGAGAACGCGGGAATAATCGCCGAGGAGGGTGCGGTCATTGACGGAAGCAATAGCTACGACGAAACGGGCGAGGAGCATTACAGAGGCGTGCATGGCATCAGCATGTATCACTGCAAAAATCTTGAATTCAGCGGATACACCATAAAGGACACGGGCAACTGGGCGCACTGCGGATATTTCTGTAAGGATCTGACATTCAAAAATTTGACCGTTCTCGCCGGACACGACGGCGTTCACACAGGAGCGTGCGACAACGTTACTGTTGAAAATTGCAAGATGTACACAGGAGACGATTGTGTTGCGGGCTTTGACATTTTGGGACTTGTGGTGAAAAATTGTATATTCAACACAGCATGCAGCTGCTTCCGTCTCGGCGGCACTAACGTGCTTATTGAGGACTGCGTTCTTGTCGGACCGCCCAAATATTGCTTCCGCGGCTCGCTTACCAAGGAGCAAAAGCGCGACGGTGCTCCGTCCGAAACGGGAAGAAAGACAACGCTTTCCGCCTTTACCTACTATTCCGATTTTACCCTCAAGGTAAGAAACACCCCCGAAAATATAGTTATGCGCAACTGCTCATTTGAAAATCTCGAGCGTTTTCTTCACTACAATTTCTCGGGTAACGAAAGGTGGCAGCTTGGCTGCTCTCTCAAGAGCATAGCATTTGAAAACATAAAGGCTAAAAACGTGGGAATGTCTCTTTGTGCTTACGGCGACCCCAAGCGCCCTGTCAACATTACCATGAACGGTTGTGAGTTCTCCTTTGGCACGGAACAGAGCGAATTTATACGGACCGCTTATTTTGACAAGATACGCTTAAAGGACGTTAAAGTTGAAAACGTAAACGGAAACGCCCTTAAGTCATGGGGCGGCAACGGAGAGATCGTCGGCGATAACGTGTCGGGCATATCTATCGGCATAACCGACGCCACCGAGCCCTTCACCTGCAAGCCTATATAAAAGCGTGAGGACGCGTGAGGACGCGTGTTACTTTTTCTTTCGCGAAAGAAAAAGTAACCAAAAAGAAAGCAAAACTAAATGGTTTAAAATTGTGATTTTTTAGTATGTAGCCACGTTTGTTATGCGTGCTATAATGCGGGAGGGGAGACCCCTACCGAATTTTAAAGACATATCATTGCTTTAGTTACTTGGTTGAAGTTAAGGCTTTCTCACTCCCCGAAAGGTATTTTTTAATTTTCTGAAAAACATTTACAAATCTTTGATAATGTGATATAATAATATTGTCACACAAACTGAACAATCGGTATTAGGGATATTTTCTGATTATAGGGATATTATATCCTTTTTTGCGCATACTCAAATTTATGGACTTGGTAAAAACGCAGGCTCCTATAATTTGGGTATGGCTGAAATATTCCTATTCCGATTAGTTTGTGTGACAACAATCGGAGTTTGCGTTTTTCGGTGCGTGGCTTCGGTTACGCACCTTTTTTATATGCTGATGGGGGGATTTATGAGCAAAAATATTCCAAAAAGAGTAATAGATATTACCGGTATGGAGCTTACACCGAGAGAGCCTGCCGTTTGTCTTGGCAACAGAGATCAAATGTTTGCGTGTTGTTGCGACGAGTGCGACTACTTTTTGCTTTGTATTCCCGAGCTTGATCTAAAAATAAAGCTTGTATCTGATGACCGTATAAAAAGGACGAGGAATTTTAACAATTCCTCGTCCTTTTTTCTTAAACAAACACTGTATTGCTGACACAAATGCGTTTTTATTTATATCAACATTATTCGCCGAGATAAGCCTTCTTTATGCTCTCGTCGTTGATAAGATCGCTTGCCTTACCCTCGTTGATTATCGAGCCCGTCTCAAGGACGTAGACACGGTCGGATATGGACATAGCCTTCTTTGCGTTCTGCTCAACGAGGAGCACTGTCTTTCCGTTCTCACGGAAGGTCTTTACTATCTCGAACACCTCGGACACAAGCAGAGGTGAAAGTCCCATGGACGGCTCGTCAAGAACCACCATCTCGGGATCGGAAAGAAGCGCTCTTCCCATAGCGAGCATCTGCTGCTCACCGCCCGAAAGCGTTCCCGCCATCTGCTTTCTTCTCTCCTTAAGTCTGGGGAAAAGCTCAAATACCAGCTCCATATTAGCCTGTATCTTCGCCTTATCCTTCTGAGAATAAGCTCCCATAAGAAGGTTATCGTAAACCGAAAGATCCTGAAAAACTCTTCTTCCCTCGGGCACGTGCACAAGTCCCATGGAAACTATCTTGTGAGCAGGAGTCTTTATAAGATCCTGTCCCTTATACGTAATGGATCCCGCTGAAGGATGGAGCAAGCCAGTTACAGTATGGAGCGTCGTGGTCTTACCAGCGCCGTTAGCGCCGATAAGAGAAACTATCTCGCCTCTGTCCACCTTAAAGGAGATGCCCTTCAAGGCGCGGATAACGCCATAGCTTACTTCAAGATCTTTTACTTCAAGTAATGTCTCAGACATATCGTAATTTCCTTTCTTTGGGATCATTCTCCGATGTACGCCTTGACAACGTCGGGGTCGTTGAGGACTGCCGCCGTCTCTCCCTTGGCAAGCTCAGTGCCGAAGTTGAGAACGGTAAGCTTCTCACAGATACCGCTTACGAGGCGCATATCGTGCTCGATGAGCAATATGGTAATGCCGAAATTCTCACGGATATAGGTTATATCGTCCATAAGCTCCTGAGTTTCGTTAGGGTTCATTCCCGCAGCGGGCTCGTCAAGGAGCAGGAGCTTGGGATTGGTAGCCATTGCGCGGGCTATCTCCAGCTTTCTCTGCTTTCCGTAGGGAAGATTGGACGCCAGCGTATCGGCATACTGATCCAGATTGAACACACGAAGAAGCTCGTGCGCCCTCTGCTCGTATTCCCTTTCGCTCTTCTTGTGTTTTGGAAGTCTGAATATGGACTCAAATATGGTACAGGGGATCTGGTTAGAAAGTCCCACCATTACGTTTTCAAGAACGGTAAGCTTACCGAAAAGTCTTATGTTCTGGAAGGTTCTTGCTATCCCCTTCTTGTTGACCTCTGCAGGTGCTTTTCCCGTAATATCCTCTCCGCAGAGATATACTCTTCCCGAGGTAGGCTTATAGACACCCGTAAGGATATTGAACACGGTAGTCTTTCCCGCACCGTTAGGTCCGATAAGACCGTAAAGCTCGCCCTTTCTTATCTCGATATTAACGTCGTCAACCGCCTTAAGTCCGCCGAACTGTATGCAAAGATGGTCGGTCTTGAGCACTATTTCTCTGTTATCCTTCATATCTTCCATTTCAAGCCTCCTCCTTTGCGTTTATTTTCTCTGCGTCTGAAGCAGGCTTTTTTCTTTTTGCAAGCAACGCCTTGAAATTATATTTCTCTCTGAAGCCCTTAAGCGCAGGGGCGTTGTTGTAAATAACTATGGCGATAAGCACGAGCGCGTAAATGAGGTCCTTAAGCACCGCAAGATTAGCGGGAAGCGCGTTTGCAAGCCAACGGTTAAGGAAGGTGACACAAACCGCCGAGATGATCGAGCCGTTTATGCTTCCCATTCCGCCGAGAACGACTATGACCAATATCTCAATGGAGTAGTTATAATCGAAGATCTGGCTGGATACGTTGAACTTGGTATAGCTGTAAAGCACACCCGCAAGTCCCGCGAACACGGCGGATATGATAAAGCCCAAAAGCTTGTAGCGCGTTACATTGATACCCGTGGCTCTCGCGGCAATCTCGTTATCGCGTATTGCCTTGATCGCACGTCCGTGCTTACTTTTGATAAGATTCTGGATAACGAAAAGCGTTACCAATACCATCAAAAAGCAGAGTATGTAAAAATACTTCTTATCAAATCTGGGAGTTTCAAATCCGATAGGTCCGCCAAAGCTTTCCTCGCTGGTGTTCTGGAATATAGTCCTTACTATCTCGCCGAATGCAAGAGTGGTAATAGCCAGATAGTCGCCTCTGAGTCTCAGTGCGGGCAGACCGATAAGGAATCCGCAGACTCCCGCGCAAGCTCCGCCTACGACAAGAGCAATAACCAGCGTCAGGATTCCGTTTCCGAGAGGCTCAACCAACATAGCGGCTACCTTACCGCCAAGGTAAGCACCCACGCACATAAAGCCCGCGTGTCCCAGTGAAAGCTCTCCAAGGAAGCCTACAACAAGACTCAGGGATACCGCGAGAATTATTTTTATAGCGATCTCCTCGAGCAGATACGCGGTAGAGGTCTTAAGCGCACCGCACAGAGAAAGTACAACGCAAGCTATAAGCACCACTCCGATAACGGAATAATTTATATAGCTCTTCCACTGAAATCTGTTTTGCTTTTTCATATTATACCTTCTCCCTTCTCTTCTTACCGAGCAGACCCGAGGGCTTTACGAGAAGAAGTATTATAAGGATCGAAAACTCGATCGCGTCTGTATAGGGAGAGATGGCGGGTACGGACTGCGCAAAGCACTCGATAACGCCGAGCAAAAGTCCGCCGATCATAGCACCCGGGATAGAACCGATACCGCCGATGACCGCAGCGGTGAACGCCTTTATTCCGGGAAGAGAACCAAACGTAGGACTCATGGTAGGTGCCTTCAGAAGGAAGAAAACGCTGGCAAGAGCCGCAAGAGCCGAGCCTATTGCAAAGGTTATCATTATTATTCCGTTTACGTTTATTCCCATAAGCTGTGCCGCACCCTTATCCTCGGATACAGCTACCATAGCGCGTCCCGTTTTTGAGAATTTTACAAAAAGGCTGAGCGCTATCATAACTACGACAGAGCAAGCAAGCGTGATTATAGTAGAATATCCGATAGCAAGGTCGCCTATCTTTAAAACTCCGAGATCAGCTATAACTATAAACTTTGGCGCGGAGCCGAAAATCATCTGCGCGATACTCTGAAGAAGATAGCTGACTCCGATAGCCGTAATGAGAACGGCAAGGGGAGACGCCCCTCTTAGCGGCTTATACGCCAGCTTTTCAACTACTATGCCAAGCAGCATGCAGAAGATCATCGACGCAACGATCGCTACGATCGGATTTACAGACAAAAACAGCAAAATGGTATAACCGCCCACCATGATTATATCTCCGTGAGCGAAGTTAAGCATTTTTGCTATTCCGTAAACCATCGTATATCCGAGAGCGATCATGGCGTATATACCACCCAAGCTCAGTCCGTTTACGAATGTGGTTAAAAATTCCATAGTATTTCCTTTACTATTTAAGAAATAATTGCCAACGCAAAAATGCACCGGCAATTATTTCTTACTTTAATATATTTTCGGTCAATACGAAAGCTTAAGCGTTCTTCTCTTTAACTATGTACTTGATAGCTTCCTTAACTACCGTTCCGTCAGCACTCCAGCTGATGTGAGACTTCTCGTTGCCATCGCACTTACCTGTGATACCTCTGAACTCAAAGCTATCGCTGTTGAATACTTCCTTGAGTATCTCGCACATATCGCTTGCGGAGGTCTTTCCGTCAACCTCTTTACCGTTTGCAACAGCTACCTTAAGAGCCTCGTAGATAGCGTATACGCAGTCGTAAGCAGCGGCACCGAACTGGTTAAGGGGCTCCTTAGCCTCGTCGTACTTGTCGTTGTACTTCTTGATGAAGTCAGCAGCGGATCCCTCGGTTGCTGTGGAGTTGAAGTGAGAGAGCATACTGATCTCCTGAGGGATAGTTTTGATATCGAAGCCGTCGATAGCGTCGATTCCGTCAAATCCGTCACAGCCGTAGTAGGTAGTGATGCTATTATCCACGCTGTTAGCCTGCTTCATGAACTGAGAAGCGGGAGTATAGTAGATAGGCATAAATACGATCTCGCAATCCTTAAGGATCTGGATCTGAGAATCGAATGTGGAAGCCTCACCCGTGAAGCTTGCTTCCTTAAGGTCAGCCTTGAAGGAATCAGCAAGAGCAGCCTTGAAGTTGTTGTTGATACCCGTGGAGTACTCGTCGTCAGCCTTGAAGAAGATACCTACCTTCTTGCCGACATAGTTCTCGTTGAAGAACTTAGCCGCAGCAGTACCCTGGTTGGAGTCTGCGAAGCACATCTGATAGCCGTTTGCGTACTCGGGAATAAGGTCTCCTGTTGCGGAGGGAGTAAGGAAGAATACGTTATCCTCCTTGGAAAGGTTCTTGAATTCAAGACCGGGCTTTGTGGTAACAGTTCCGAGAGATACCTGCATACCTGCCTCCTCAACGAGGTTGGTATAAAGGTTAGCAACGTTCTCAGGCTTGTGCTCGTCATCACGCATCTCAAGCTTGAAGTTGATACCGTTGAGACCGCCTGCCGCGTTGATCTCGTCAACAGCAAGCTGAGCCGCATTTCTTACCGCGATACCGTAAATGGACGCACCGCCCGTAAGAGGGCCTGTTACACCGATAACGATAACATCGTCATTTTTGTTGCCGCAAGCAACGAGGGAACCTACCAGCATGCACAGACACATGCACACAGCAAGTACCTTTGTAAATGTCTTTTTCATGTCAATTTACCTCATGAATAAATATTTTTATTAAGTAAGAACAATTTCTCACTTTAATATACTAAAAATGATATCACAGCTTTGAGTCGTTGTCAAGTTTTTTTCAAAGTTTCTTAATCTTTTTGTAAATTCGGACAAATATCAACAATTTTAAAGTAGATATTTAAGCATATTTACCATTGTTTTTTCGTCAATATCCGAGTCTCTCCGACAAGTCGGTCAGACAAAAAGCTTCAATAATTTATATATTATATGTACATCGGAGACAACAGGGATATTTTTGCTTTTTAACCGACGGATTTGAACCCATATATGCTTAAATGCTTTTCGACAAAAGGAGAAAAGCTACATCTGCACTTTTTCACTATTCACTTTTACCTATTACCTAATCGACAAGTTTCAAGGGATAAGTGAAAAGTGAAGAGGTAATAGTGAAGAAGTAAAAATCGACAAGCTTCTGTCGAAACTTGTCGATTTTTGGCCTACCCGACAGGATTCGAACCTGCGACCTCGAGAGTCGGAGTCTCGCGCGCTATCCAGCTGTGCCACGGGTAGATGCAATACGCTTTATTATAACCCTTTATCACTCTTAAGTCAAGAGCTTTACCGAATTTTGTTTCCAAATTAAGCTTATCTCAGGCAACGCTATGAAGCCTTGCCTGAGACGTTTCTTATACCTTTGCAGTTTCTTTGTCGGTGCTATTTGCCAACATAAGCTTGAGTCGGTTCTCCTGATTGACAGCCGTCGCTCCCGCGTCATAATCGATAGCCACGATATTTATGTCGGGATTTTTTTCCTTGAGCGGCTTCATCATGCCCTTTCCACATATGTGATTGGGCAAGCAGCCGAAGGGCTGCGTACACACGATATTGGGCACTCCCTTTTCTGCCAGCTCAAGCATCTCCGCCGTCAGCAGCCACCCCTCGCCCATCTTTGTTCCAACGCTTATGTAAGGCTTCGCCAGCGATACGGTATGGTCAAAATGGGTGGGGGGATCAAAGTCGGAGCTCTCCTCAATGATCCTTATTATATCCGCCTGCTTACCAAGCAGGAATTTATAAACGATACTGTACAAGGGGTACGTCTGCTTATGCAGACCGTACAGCCTTGTATCCATCAGGCTGTTGTAGATGCAATAAAGCAGGAAGTCAAGCAAGCCGGGAACAGTTACCTCCGCGCCCTCACTCACGAGAAAATCCTCAAGACTGTTATTGGCAAGCGGCGAATACTTTACGTATATCTCGCCAACGATACCCACTCTGGGCTTTTTCACCTCTGCGCGGGGGATATTGCGGAAATCGGCAATGATCCTCTTATAATTTGCCTTGACCTTTTTATAGGACACCGTTCTGTCGTCGGTCATCTCCTTGGCAAGCTTATCCGTCCAAAGATCGGCAAGGCGCTGGCTCTCTCCCTTTTTTATCTCGTATGGGCGGCACTGATTGCGCAGAAGCATGAGCAGATCGGCGTAAAATATAGCATACATCATTCGGTGAAGCATGGGCACGGTCAGCTTGAAGCCCGGGTGCTTCTCAAGTCCCGAAAAGTTGAGAGAAATAACGGGCACGTGTCCGAAGCCTGCCTTGGCAAGCGCCTTTCTGATAAGGTTTATGTAGTTGGAGGCTCGGCAGCCTCCGCCCGTCTGAAACATTATCAGCGCGGTCTTGGCGGGATCGTACTTACCGCTCTGCAGCGCGTGGATAAACTGACCTATGACAAGTATGGCGGGATAGCAGGTATCATTGTGACAGTATTTCAGTCCCGTGTCCTTGATCTCCTGACCCTGCGTCAGCAAAAGCTCGGTCTTAAATCCGTAGTTGGCAAGCACCTTTGATATGAGCGTAAAGTGCATTGGAAGCATATTGGGAATAAGAATGGTGTAGTCCTTTTTCATTTCCTCGGTAAAAGAAATATATCCGTTTTCCATATACGCCTCCTTACTGCTCAAGCGCTCCGATAAGACTGCGAAGTCTTATCTTTACCGCTCCCAGATTTGTGATCTCGTCTATCTTTATCTGTGTATAAAATTTGCCGTTTCTCTCAAGTATCGCGCGCACCTCGTCGGTGGTGATAGCGTCCACTCCGCAGCCGAATGAAACAAGCTGAACAAGCTCAGCGTCGTTATTCTCAGCCACAAAGCGAGCCGCGCGGTAAAGTCTCGCGTGATACGTCCACTGATTGAGCACGTTCACTCTCTGAGGGTCAGCAAGATGGCACACGCTATCCTCACTGACTACCACAAATCCCAAGGAATTTGCCAGCTTATCGATACCGTGACCTATCTCCGCGTCCACGTGATAGGGTCTGCCCGCAAGCACCATTATGCGCTTGGCATTTTTTCTTGCCCACTCGATAGCCCGCTCGCCCTCTCTGCGGATCGCCTGCATATACTCCTCGTATTTCTCAAAGCCCGCCTTGACCGCGCGCTTGATCTCGCTAAGCTTTATCCCCGAGAAGAAGCCGCCCAGATATTCCTTCAGCTCCTTGATAAGCTCCCGTCGGTTATTTATATTGAGATAGGGATAGAGGAATTTGGTATCCCCAAGAGCCTCCATATTGCCGTTGAGAAGCTCGGAATAATAAGCAACCACAGGACAGTTATAGTGGTTATCGGCGCATTTTTCGTCGATATTGTAAGTAAGGCAGGGATAGAATATGGCGTCAACGCCCTTATCCACAAGCTCCTCGATATGTCCGTGCATTATCTTTGCGGGATAGCAAGCCGTATCCGAGGGAATGGAGAACTGTCCCTTTTCGTATGTACGCTTGGTGGACATCTGCGACACCTTTACGTTAAAGCCAAGAGAGGAAAAAAGTCCGTGCCACAAGGGCAAAAGCTCGTACATTCCGAGGGACAAGGGCAGACCTATAGTTCCTCTTGTCTTATTATCCGTGCCGTCCTTTGAAAGTTCCGTAAGATAATTTCTCTTGAACTCGTGAAGATTTGGCAGCTTTTCAACCGCTCCCTCGATGCCAAGTCCCTTTTCGCACTGGTTGCCCGAAATAAACTTCTTTCCGCCCTCAAAGGTATTGACGGTAAGATGACAGTTATTTGTACAACCTCGGCATACCGCCGCCTTGGACGTATGCGTAAAGCTCTTGAGCCTTTCTTCGCTTATGACATTGCTCTTTGAGAGCCTCATGGAATAAAGCGCCGCTCCGTAAGCGCCCATAAGTCCCGCGATAGCAGGTCTTATAACGTCTCTGCCAAGCTCCAGCTCAAAGGCGCGAAGCACCGCGTCGTTATAGAACGTGCCTCCCTGCACCACGATATGCTTACCCAGCTCATCGGCGCTGCCCGCTCTTATTACCTTATATATAGCGTTCTTTACAACGCTGACAGAAAGTCCTGCCGAGATATCCTCCACCGTTGCTCCGTCCCTCTGAGACTGCTTTACGGAGGAGTTCATAAATACCGTACAACGGCTTCCCAGATTAACAGGGGCGGGGCTGAACAGTCCTTTTTTGGCGAACTCGTCGATAGAATAGCCCATGGAACGGGCAAAGGTCTCTATAAAAGAGCCGCAGCCCGAGGAGCAAGCCTCATTGAGCATTATACTGTCGATAGCTCCGTTTCTTATACGGAAGCATTTTATGTCCTGACCGCCGATATCAAGTATGAAATCCACCTCGGGAAGAAAATGCTTTGCGGCGGTGTAATGGGCGATAGTCTCTACCACGCCAAGGTCAACTCCAAAGGCGTTCTTGATAAGCTCCTCGCCGTAGCCTGTGACGGCGCTTCCGCATATCTTTATCCTGTCGCCACACATGCGGTAGATGTTCTCAAGCTGCTCCTTGACTATCTCCACGGGATTTCCTCGGTTGGAGTTATAGAAGGAATAAAGTATCTCCATGTCAGCGGAGAGCAGGACTACCTTTGTGGTGGTGCTTCCGCAGTCGATACCGAGATACGCCTTTCCGCTATAAGAGGAGATATCAGCCGAGGCGACCCCTGCCCTCGCGTGTCTTGCTCTGAACTCGGCGTATTCGTCACGTCCCGAGAAGAGCGGAGGAATACGGTTGGTGCTGACTGTGGCTGACATACTTGAAATTATCTTTTGGGAAAGCGTGTCTATATCGGTGTACTCGCCTGTTTTCTCGGCGTATATGGACGCACCGAGAGCAACGGCAAAGCGACCGTATTCGGGGAATACAGCCTCCTCGTCCGAGAGCCCCAGCGTTTCCTTGAAGCGCTGACCAAGTCCCTTACAGTAGTAAAGAGGTCCGCCTAAAAAGAGCACCTTTCCCTTTATCTTACGACCCTGAGCAAGTCCCGCGATGGTCTGATTTACCACCGCCTGATATATGCTCGCCGCCACGTCCTCCTTTTTTGCTCCCTGATTGAGCAGAGGCTGAATGTCCGTCTTGGCGAACACGCCGCAGCGGGACGCTATGGGATATATTCTCGAATGCTTGAGGCTGAGCTCGTCCAGCTCATCTACGCTTATATCAAGAAGCGTTGCCATCTGGTCGATAAAAGCTCCCGTGCCTCCCGCGCAGGTTCCGTTCATTCGCTCCTCGGTGCTTCCGTCAAAGAATATTATCTTTGCGTCCTCACCGCCAAGCTCAATGACCGCTCCCGTGTCGGGAGCAAGGCTTTTTACCACCTCTCCCGTAGCAAATACCTCCTGCACGAAGGGGATACCGCATGCCTCCGCAAGTCCAAGACCCGCAGAGCCCGAGAGAGCGGCGCAAAAGCGCTTTCCCTCAAGAAGAGGGCGCATATCCTCAAGCATCTCAAGAGCCTTCTGTCTCACCTGAGCCATGTGTCTCTCATACTTTTCGTATATTACATTCCCGTTTTCACGCAAGACGGTCTTTACCGTGGTAGAACCGATATCTATACCGAGAGAGTATATTTTTTCCTGCATATTTTTCTTTCCTTATCTTAATTAAAGTCGGATACAAGGGATCATTCAAGCTCAAAGGCTCCCGTGTAGAGCTGATAATATTTGCCCTTTTCGGCTATAAGCTTTTCATGGTCTCCCCGCTCTATTATGCGTCCGTGCTCAAGCACCATTATAACGTCGGAATTGCGGACAGTGGACAGTCTGTGAGCGATAACGAATACCGTTCTTCCCTTCATAAGCGCGTCCATTCCCCTCTGCACAAGTGCCTCGGTACGGGTATCGATAGACGACGTTGCCTCGTCGAGTATCATTACGGGGGGATCGGCTACAGCCGCGCGGGCGATAGAAAGAAGCTACCTCTGTCCCTGAGAAAGGTTAGCTCCGTTTGACGTGAGCATGGTATCGTAGCCATCAGGCAGTCGGGTGATAAAGTCGTGCGCGTTTGCAAGCTTTGCCGCCTCGATACATTCCTCGTCCGTGGCGTCGAGCTTTCCGTATCTTATATTCTCCATGACCGTTCCCGTGAACAGGTTGGTGTCCTGAAGAACTATACCCAGCGAGCGGCGGAGATCCGCCTTTTTGATCTTGTTTATATTTATGCCGTCGTATCGTATCTTTCCGTCGTCTATATCGTAGAAGCGGTTTATAAGATTTGTAATAGTGGTCTTACCCGCTCCCGTCGCTCCCACGAAGGCTACCTTCTGACCCGGCTCTGCGTAAAGGGTGATATCGTTAAGCACCGTCTTTTCGGGAACGTAGCCGAAATCCATATGCTCAATACGCACGTCACCCATAAGCTTTGTATAGGTCACAGTACCGATACCGTGGGGGTGCTTCCACGCCCACATGCCCGTTCTCTCGGCACACTCAACTATAACTCCGTTCTCTTCCTTGGCGTTTACCAGCGTAACGTATCCCTCGTCCGTCTCGGGCTCTTCGTCAAGAAGCTCGAAGATACGCTTAGCGCCCGCCATTGCCATAACTATGGAGTTTATCTGCTGAGAAAGCTGACTTACGTTGTTTGTAAACTGTCTTGTCATGTTAAGGAACGGAACGACCACCGCAATTCCCATTGCTTGACCCGAAATGGATATATTGTTAACCTTTCCGCTGACTATCAGCATACCGCCCACGAAAGCCACCATAACGTACAGTATATTACCGATATTGCCCATGATAGGCATAAGGATATTCGCAAAGCGGTTTGCATTTGTGGCGTCGCGGCAAAGCTGCTCGTTGACACGGTCAAAGTCCTTTTCGCTCTGTTCCTCATGGCAGAACACCTTGACCACCTTCTGACCGTTCATCATCTCCTCAACGAAGCCCTCTGTCCGCGCAATGGACTTCTGCATCTTCATAAAGTATCTCGCACTGTTTCCGCCTACCTTCTTGGTGACGAACACCATGGCAACGGTAGCCGCCGCCACCACAAGCGCCATCCATGCGCTGAGATAGAGCATGTAGAATACGAGAAAGGAGATTATAAGTCCCGAGCTTACTATCTGGGGGATAGTACGGGAGATAAGCTCACGGAGCGTATCTATATCGTTGGTATAATAGGACATGATATCGCCGTGAGGGTGTGTATCGAAATATTTGAGAGGAAGACTCTGCATCTTCTCAAACATGCGCTTACGCATTCTGTTCATAAAGCCCTGCGTAACTATCGCCATGGTTCTGGTCTGCAAAAGCGATGCCGCCCAGCCCACCGCGTATATGCAAAGCATTACAGATATCGCCGTATATATCTTTGTGCTTACGGCGCTCCAGCCCTCCTTAAGTCCCGTTTCAATGAGTCTTATAAAGAGGTTCATGAAGAAGCTTGCTATGGTTGACGCTATGGCAAGCAGAACTATACATACCACAACGAGAATGAGCTGCTTGCGGTATTCCTTGAACAAAAGCTTTATCAGACGCGGGATAGCTCCCTTGTTCCGCTTCATCATTTCTTTTCTTCCCTGCGGTCTCATTCAGCGTCACCCCCCTTGTTCTGAGATTCATACACCTCTCTGTAGATAGGGCTCTTCTCAAGAAGCTCACTGTGAGTTCCCACCGACTCGATAGCTCCGCCGTTAAGCACAACTATCTTATCCGCGTGCTCGACCGAGGACGTTCTCTGAGCTATGATTATCTTGGTTGTGTCGGGGATCTCCTCGGCAAACGCCTTTCTGATAAGGGCGTCTGTCTTGGTATCCACCGCGCTTGTGGAGTCGTCAAGAATAAGTATCTTTGGCTTTTTCAACAGTGCGCGGGCAATACAAAGCCTTTGCTTCTGTCCGCCCGATACGTTTGTGCCTCCCTGCTCGATGTAGGTGTCGTAGCCATCGGGGAAGCGCTGAATAAATTCGTCCGCCTGAGCGAGACGGCATATCCTTACCATCTCCTCGTCGGTGGCATCGGGATCGCCCCAGCGGAGATTTTCCTTTATAGTTCCCGAGAAAAGTATATTCTTCTGCAGGACGACCGAGACCTGATTTCTCAGCGCCTCAAGATCATAGTCGCGCACATCAACGCCGCCCACCTTGACCGAGCCCTCGCTGACGTCGTAAAGTCTGGATATAAGCTGTATAAGCGTGGTCTTTCCGCTTCCCGTACCTCCGATTATACCAACGGTCTCACCCGAGGCGATAAAGAGATTTATATCGGAAAGAGAATTTTTTGCCGAGCCCTGCGAATAGCGGAAATTGACGTTATTGAAGATAATGCTTCCGTCCCTTATCTCGGTAACGGGGTGCTCGGGATTAACTATTGCGCTCTTTTCGCCAAGCACCTCAGCTATTCTGTTTGCCGAGGCTATAGACATGGACACCATAACGATTATCATGGATACCATCATAAGGCTCATAAGTATCTGCGCGCCGTAAGTAAGAAGCGAGGAAAGCTCGCCCACGTTAAGCTCCGTAGCTCCCGAATTGATTATAAGCATGGAGCCGAACAGAGAGATGGTTATCATGTTGAAGTTAAAACAGAACTGCATAAGCGGGCTATTGAGCGCGAGTATCTTCTCCGCTCTTGTGAAGTCGCCGCAGACCTCGTCGGAGGCAGCTCCGAACTTTTTGACCTCAAAATCCTCTCTTACGTAAGCCTTGACAACTCTCATTCCCGAAACGTTTTCCTGAACGGAATTGTTAAGGTTATCGTATTTCTTGAAAACGGACTTAAAGATAGGGTGCGCTCTGGTGATGATAAAGAACAGTCCGAGACCGAGCACAGGGATTATGATAGCAAACGTCAAGGACATCTTGGGACTTATGACCATTGCCATAACGAATGCAAAGACAAGCATGAGTGGGCAACGAACAGCGGTCCTTATTATCATCATGTAGGACATCTGGACGTTAGTCACGTCCGTTGTCAGACGGGTAACAAGACCCGAGGTGGAAAACTTATCCACGTTGGAGAAGGAAAAGCCCTGAACGGCGGCATAAAGATCGTGTCTGAGATTTTTTGCGAAGCCGCAGGAGGCAACGGAAGCGAAATGTCCCGCAAGAGAGCCGCAGCAGAGGGATATGACCGCCATAAGAACGAGCAGCAAGCCGTATTTTACGATAGTGCTCATTTCGCAGCCGTTCTGTATCTGAGTGACAAGCTTAGCAGTAATGAACGGTATTATACATTCAACGACCACCTCCGCCGCAATAAACATGGGCGCAAGTATTGAACTGCGTTTATATTCACGCACACTTTTCAGCAGTGTTCCGATCATGGGAAAAAGAAAGACTCCTTTCAAATATACACATAGTTATAGTTATAATCATACATAAATAGTATAATACTATTTAATTACCCTTTAAACCATTCTTTGTAAATTATGTTTGAATATAAGATTGATTTTTTGAAAAAATTCACTCTCAAGCCCCAAAAACAGCCCTATTTTCCCAATTTTTGATAATATTCCCCCAAAAATCACCTGATAATGTGCCTTTAAATTTTGATTTGTAGGTGTGTTTGAAAAGATAATTTATGTTAAAAAACAATCCCTCACCCGCTTTGCGGGAGCTCCCTTTACACAAGGGAGCCTTGGTATAAACCGAACTTCATACAAGAAAATATAATAATTCCATACC
>JAGAPH010000030.1 GCA_017623375.1 Clostridia bacterium
ACGCCGTTCTCGTTACACCACTTCTTGTAGGTTCCTGCAACGAGGTGCTGGAATCTGGTGGGGTTGGTGGAGTTACCCGTAATGGAAACGCCAACGTTCTCAAGACGCATGATAGCAACGCCCTCGGGAACACTGTCAGAGCCATAGCACTTAACCTTTGCTCTGTCACCGTTGGAGTATGCAGTATCCTTAACTACCTTTACCTCCTCGGTATAGGGATCGAACTCAGTCTGAACGTATGTAAAGCCGTTGATTCTGGAGATGATCATAGCCGCGTCCTTGCCGAGACCGTTAAGGATAACGCGAAGGGGCTTAACTCTTACCTTGTTAGCGTTGAGTGCGATCTTGATAGCGCCCTCGGCAGCCGCGAAGGACTCGTGACCTGCGAGGAAGCAGAAGCACTCAGTCTCCTCGGAGAGGAGCATAGAGCCGAGGTTTCCGTGACCGAGACCAACCTTACGGTTCTCAGCAACGGAGCCGGGGATACAGAAGGACTGAAGTCCGATACCGATAGCGGCAGCGGCGTCAGCAGCCTTTGTGCAGCCCTTCTTTATAGCGATAGCCGCGCCTACTGTGTACGCCCACTTAGCGTTCTCAAACGCGATAGGCTGTGTCTCTTCGACTATCTTATAGGGGTTGATGCCCTTTGCATCGCAGATCTCCTTACATTCATCGATGGAGGAGATGCCGTATTCCTTAAGTACGCCGAGGATCTTAGCCTCGCGTCTCTCATAACCTTCAAAATGTGCCATTTATTTGTTCCTCCTTCAATTACTGCTTACGGGGATCGATGTACTTAACGGCGTCAGCAAATCTGCCGTATGTACCCATTGACTTCGCATATGCTTCGTTAGGCTCCATGCCCTTCTTGATAAAGTCGGTCATCTTTCCGAGAGAAACGAACTCGTATCCGATAACCTGATCGTTCTCGTCAAGAGCCATTCTCGTGCAGTAGCCCTCTGTCATCTCAAGATAACGAACGCCCTTTGCCTTGGTTCCGTACATAGTACCTACCATGGATCTCTCTCCCTTACCCAGGTCCTCCATACCTGCTCCGATAACAAGACCGCCCTCGGAGAACGCGGACTGAGAACGACCGTAAACGATCTGAAGGAAGAGCTCTCTCATTGCCGTATTGATAGCGTCACAAACAAGGTCTGTGTTGAGAGCCTCAAGAAGTGTCTTACCGGGAAGGATCTCAGCAGCCATAGCCGCGGAGTGAGTCATACCGGAGCAACCGATAGTCTCAACGAGAGCTTCCTCGATGATACCGTTCTTAACGTTGAGGGAAAGCTTACAAGCTCCCTGCTGGGGTGCACACCAGCCCACACCGTGGGTGTATGCGGAAATGTCTGTGATCTCCTTAGCCTGTACCCACTTGCCCTCCTCGGGAATGGGAGCGGGACCGTGGTTGGGGCCCTTAGCTACGGTACACATGTTCTGAACTTCACTGCTCATTGCGTACTCGCAAGAAAATTCTTTGCTCATTTTTTTATCTCCTTTAGATTAAAAATTTAAAACTGTTTAATAAGCTGATCTATGGCGTCAGCATAGACCTTTCCGATAAATGCTCTTCCGTTCTCGTTGGGGTGAACACCGTCTGCCGAGAAATACAGAGGCTCGGGCTGAGTTTTAAGCGCTTCCTCAAAATGCTTATCAAGGGGCACGAAAACGTCAGCAAACTCGTCCGCAAGCTTTCTTACTATAGGAAGCACTCTCGCAAGATCGTCTCTCATACCCGCGTAGGGCTCTTTGTCGAAAAGGAACGGTGCGATCATCATAATCTTTGCGTTCGACTCTCTGCGGATACGCTCAAGGATAGAGCGATAGTTCAGCTCAAGCTGAGCGTCCGTGGTTGCTACCTTACTACTGCTGTAGCGATGCCAGATATCGTTAATGCCGATAAGAATTGAGATTATATCGGGCTCAAACGCCAATGCATCACTGTAAAATCTGTCAAAAAGCTGACTTGTGCGGTTGCCGCTGATGCCTTGATTGATAAACTCAAACTCCACGTCGGGGTTAGCCGCCGTTATGTGCTGCACCGCATACTTGGGATATCCGGGTCCTACGTCGTGATAGTTTCTTCTGTCACGACCCGCATCCGTTATACTGTCGCCCTGAAAAACTATTTTTATCTTTTTCATTTTTACTTTACTATCTCTCCGTAAACGGTGCCGAATGCGCATGCGGCATTGGACTCATCCGTATCGATGTGCATAGCAAGCGCGTAAGAATCGCTTACACGAACCACAACGTCCTCGAATATAAGGGGACGCGCGGTGTTGAGCTTAACGCCCACGATCTCCTTGTCCTTTACTCCGAAAACGGCGGCATCGGCAGTTGTCATATGTATGTGACGCTTTGCCGCGATAACGCCCTCGGTAAGCTCTATCTTACCGCAAGGTCCTTCAATAACGCAGCCAACGCTTCCCGCGATGTCTCCAGACTCTCTTACGGGAACTCCCGCAAGTCCGATAGTTCTCGCGTCGGTAAGAGAAAGCTCTACCTGATTTGCTCCGCGCTCAGGACCGAGAATGCTTGCCTTGAGAGAACCCTTAGGACCGATAACGGTCACCTTTTCCTCACAGGCAAACTGACCGGGCTGACTGAGATCCTTCTTGTTTGTAAGCGCATGGCCCTTTCCGAAAAGAGTATCTACAGCCTCTCTGGTAAGGTGGACATGTCTTGCAGATGTTTCAACCAAAAAATTTGCCATTGCTTTTTACCTCTCTGAATTATTTTGGATTGATTATTGTCATAATTCCACAACTATAATTATAACACATTTTTTTTTGATTGTAAAGATTTAATTCCCACATTTATGTAAATAATATTAAAATAAAACATTTTTTTCAGGAGGAAAGTATGTCTGAAGAAGAAAAAAAGCAAAGCAGCTCTCTATGCGACATGGATAGCATTATAAAAAGCGGCTCGGTGACTGCCGAAGGCACCTCAGGCTCTATACATTGCCTGTCCATCATCGGTCAGATAGAGGGACATTATATTCTGCCCGAGGGGCAGAAGGCGACCAAATACGAGCACCTGATCCCTCTGCTGGTGGCTATTGAGGAAAGTGAGGATATCGACGGTCTGCTTATCGTCCTCAACACCATGGGCGGCGACGTTGAGGCAGGACTTGCCTTGGCTGAAATGATCGCCTCAATGAAAAAGCCTACCGTCTCCCTTGTTCTCGGCGGAGGTCACTCCATCGGCGTTCCCCTTGCCACCTCCGCCAAGAGATCCTTTATCGTTCCCTCAGCTACCATGACTATCCACCCCGTTCGCATCAACGGGCTTGTGATAGGTGTGCCGCAGACCTTCCATTATTTCGACGAGATGCAAAAGCGCATCATCTCCTTTATCTGTAAGCACTCCTCCGCTTCCCCCGATAAGATACGCGAGCTTATGATGCGCCCCGACGAGCTTGCCACAGACGTAGGCTCGATCATCGACGGTGACGAGGCGGTAAGATACGGTATAATCGATAGCGTTGGCGGTCTGTCCGACGCCCTGTCCGCCTTGAAGGAAATGAAGAATAGTTAGTGATATATTTGCAGTTTTATTAAACGCTAAATTGGGATTTAGCGGTGTGTTCGCTATATTAGCACTTACTTCATAAGGCTCCCTCCGGGAGGGAGCTGTCAGCGAAGCTGACTGAGGGAGAGTGCGTCAAAACATAATGAAATCTTAACCGTTATGCACGCAGGCTCCT
>JAGAPH010000031.1 GCA_017623375.1 Clostridia bacterium
GTGCGTCAAAACATAATGAAATCTTAACCGTTATGCACGCAGGCTCCTCCACCCGCTACGCGGGAGCCCCCTCTCGGAGGGAGCCTTATGTGAGTGCGAACACAGATTGTAAACCCACCGATAAATCAAAATTTGAATATATCAAAACCGCCTGCCGAGGTCAGCCCTCGACAGGCGGTATTGTTGTATATTTTATACGTTGAACATCATTTCTCCGTAAGTGGGGAGAGGCCAATATTCCGTGGCGGTAAGAGGCTCCATTGCGTCAACGTAAGAACGGAGCGCATTCATTGCGGGAATGACCTTATCGCAATATGCTTCTGCTCTCTTGACGGCGTCTGTTATCTTCGCCGCGCGGGATTCCTCTTTCTTTAGCTTTTCAACCGCTGCGTAAGCCTTTGCGTTGAGCTGCGAGAGCTTTGTCATGAGATCCGTCTCAACAGAGATGTCGATATCGGGGAGGATAGCTTCCTTAGCACCTGCAGTGTCGGCTATTTCCGTCACGTACGCGTTGACTGCGGGAATTATATCGCGCATAGCCATTTCTATCATGGTCAGCGCCTCGATATTGACTATCTTAGAGTAGTTCTCAAAATAGATCTCCTCGCGGGAGTTTATCTCCACCTCGCTCATAACGCCGTGGTCGATAAACAGCTTTACGTTCTTTTCAGCGTTGAATTGCTTGTATGCGTCAACGGAAGTCTTGAGGTTGAGAAGTCCGCGCTTTTCCGCTTCCTTCTCCCATTCCTCGGAATATCCGTTTCCGTCAAAGAGTATTCTCATGTGAGCGGAGAAGGTGTCCTTGATAAGCTTTGCTACTGCCGTATCAAAGTCCTCTGCTCCCTCAAGCACGTCAGCAAACTGCTTGAAGCTCTCGGCAACTGCCGTGTTGAGAACGATATTGGGCATTGCCACGTTCTGCGACGAGCCAAGCATTCTGAATTCAAATTTGTTGCCCGTAAAGGCAAAGGGAGACGTTCTGTTTCTGTCGGTGGTGTCCTTGCGGAAGGTGGGAACGGTGGGAATACCAAGATCCATGATGCCCGCCTTTGCGCCCTTGTACGCCCTACCGTCAACGATAGACTTGATTATCTGCTCAAGCTCCTCGCCGACGAAGATGGATATAATAGCAGGGGGTGCTTCGCCCGCGCCGAGACGGTGGTCGTTGCCCGCGTGAGCAACGGATATTCTCATAAGATCCTGATAATCGTCGACCGCCTTTATGATAGCCGCCAAGATAAGAAGGAACTTTACGTTCTCTGCAGGGGTCTTGCCGGGGTCAAGAAGATTTTTGCCTGTATCCGTAGAGATCGACCAGTTATTGTGCTTGCCTGAGCCGTTTACGCCCGCATAGGGCTTTTCGTGGAGCAGGCAGACAAGACCGTGCTTTTCGGCTATCTTCTTCATGTACTCCATGATAAGCAGATTGTGGTCCACAGCCATGTTGGTTGTCTCGTATATGGGGGCAAGCTCGTGCTGAGCGGGTGCCGCCTCATTGTGCTTGGTCTTTGAGTTTATGCCAAGCTTCCACAGTGCCTCGTCAAGATCTGCCATATACTCGCTGATCCTTGTCTTAAGCGGACCGAAATAGTGATCCTCAAGCTCCTGTCCCTTAGGGGCGGGAGCGCCGAAGAGCGTTCTTCCAGTATAGATAAGGTCTTTGCGCTTGTCATAGGTCGCCTTGTCTATTATGAAATATTCCTGCTCAGCACCAACGGTGTTGTTCAGTCTCTTGGACGTAGTGTCGCCGAAGAGGCGGAGTATTCTCAGTCCCTGTGTGTTTATTGCGTCCATGGAGCGGAGCAGGGGAGTTTTGGTGTCAAGCGCCTCGCCCGTGTAGGAGCAGAACGCCGTGGGTATGTAAAGCGTTCCGTCCTTTACGAATGCGTAAGAACCGGGGTCCCAAGCCGTGTAGCCTCTTGCCTCAAAGGTGGCGCGAAGTCCGCCCGAGGGGAAGGAGGATGCGTCGGACTCTCCCTTGATGAGCTCCTTTCCCGAAAATTCCATAACTACCTTGCAGCTTCCCACGGGAGAGATAAAGGAGTCGTGCTTTTCGGCGGTAACACCCGTCAGTGGCTGGAACCAGTGGGTATAGTGGGTTGCGCCCTTCTCAATAGCCCAGTCCTTCATTGCGTTGGCGACCACGTCTGCAATGGACGCGTCGATGGTTCTGCCCGTCGCTATGGTCTTGGTAAGAGACTTGTAAACTTCCTTGGGAAGCCTCTCTCTCATTACCTCGTCGTTAAAGACCATGCAGCCGAATATTTCGGGAATTTTGTTGGTCATAAAAATACCTCGATTTAAATTAAAATCTGTTTTGGATATAGCTTTGCTTTCTTTATACTTATCTTTGAACTCTTCCCGAGCCGTCGCCGCCTGCCAGCTTTTCTACCTCGGAAACGGATACGCGGTTGTAGTCACCCTCAACGGTATGCTTGAGAGCGGACGCGGCAACTGCAAACTCGATAGCTGCCTGAGTGGACTTGCCGTTGAGAAGCGCGTAGATAAGTCCGCCGCCAAAGCTGTCTCCGCCGCCAACACGGTCAACTATGTGCAGGTGATAGGTCTTGGAGAAGCAGTAATCTGTACCGTCGTAGAGCATACCTGCCCAGTCGTTGTCGTTTGCTGAGATGGAGGTACGGAGCGTGATAGCTACCTTTTCAAATCCAAACTTGTCTGCAAGCTGCTTTGCAACAGACTTGTAGCCCTCATGATTGAGCTTACCGCCGTAGATGTCAGTGCCCTCAGCCTCAATGCCGAATACGTCCTTTGCGTCCTCCTCGTTGGAGATGCAAACGTCAACGTACTGACAGAGCTCGGTCATAGCAGCTCTTGCCTCGTCACGAGTCCAGAGCTTACCGCGGTAGTTCAGGTCGCAGGAGATCTTAACGCCCTTAGCCTTTGCAGCCTTGCACGCTTCCTTGCAGATCTCTACCATGTTGCCGCCGAGAGCGGGAGTAATACCTGTGAAGTGGAACCAATCAGCTCCTTCGAAAATGCTATCCCAATCAAAGTCGGAGGGCTTTGCCTCTGCTATTGCGGAATGAGCGCGGTCATAGATACAAACGGAGCCTCTCTGAGAAGCACCCTTTTCAAGGAAGTAGATACCAACTCTGTCGCCTCCGCGAACTATTTTCGAGGTGTCAACTCCGAAGTAACGGAGGGAGTCAACAGCAGCCTGACCGATAGCGTGCTTGGGGAGCTTGGTTACGTAAGTACTGTCAAGTCCGTAGTTAGCGATGGAAACGGCAACGTTTGCCTCTCCGCCGCCAAAGGTAGCCTGCATCTGATCGTTCTGGAAAAATCTATAATATCCGTTAGGTGCGAGTCTGAGCATAAGCTCGCCAAATGTTACAACTTTCATTTTTTATTTTGTGGTGAAAGCCTTCTTAAAAGAAAGCGTTTCCCAAACTCCTTTCAAAGAATTTTATTATTTGTTGAGTTGTTTTTTACGTTAAATTTTGATTTGTCGGTGTGTTTGCACTTTCTTTGTTGTAGGGACAGGCGTCCTCGACTGTCCGCGCTTGGCGATAATGTATCTTAATTGAAAACGTTAAGATTTCTTTGTGTTACAAACGGACAGTCGAGGACGCCTGTCCCTACAACAAAGAAAGTGCAAACACACCTATAAATCAAAATTTGACGGTAAAGACAAAAACTTCAACACCACCGTCACATTAATTTCATCGGTCATACGGTCAAATGATTAACGTAATTAAAATCGGGGAATGCTATTATAAAATCTTGCAAAGCACTCATATGTAATTATAGCATATTTTATCTTTGGTTTCAAGGATTTTAAAAAATTTATTCAGCAAAAATACAAGGAGGGGCTATGAGAGGCTGGCATTTGGGAGCGGGCGACGCTTATAAGCTGATCTTTGCGGGAATTGCCGCGGGCTTTGCCAACGGACTGCTTGGCGCGGGTGGCGGTATTATTACGGTATTCGTTCTTTCAAGGGTGATGAAAAAACAGATAACGCACAAAAACGACGTGTTCGCAAACGCCCTGTGCGTCATGCTTCCGCTTTCTCTTATATCCTGCACCATATACGCACTTAAGGGACACATGAGCGTTGACGGCTTTGGGGTGTTCGCTATCCCTGCCGTGGTTGGAGGCGCTATAGGCGGACTGCTCCTCGGCAGGCTGAAGGCGGCGTTCATGAGGCGGCTGTTTGCGGCGCTTGTTATAATATCGGGAGTTCTTCTTATAGTGAGGTGATGACATGAGCATGGCGGTAAATATGATAGCGGCGTTTCTTATCGCGCTTTTGTCGGGGCTTGGCGTGGGCGGCGGCGGGCTTTTCACAGTCTATCTTGTGGTGCTTGCCGACATGCCTCAGCTTGCGGCGCAGGGGATAAACCTTTTGTTCTTTCTCTTCTCCTCGGGCGCTTCGGTGACAGTCCAGCTTTTTCGGGGAAGGATATTTTTCGGCGCGGTTGGAGTGATGATAGCGGCGGGGACGGTAGGCGTTCTTCTCGGCGCGCTTGCGGCAGGCGCTTTGCCCGAGCATTGGCTGAGGCGTGTTTTTGGAATAATGCTTGTGTCGGGGGGCATACTTTCGCTGAGATCGTCAATGAAAGAAAAATATGCAAAGAATTTATCGACACCTCGCGACGAAAACGGTCAGAACACGACCGATAAAGGGGAGTAAATCCACGAAAAAGGCTGAGCCATGATAAAAAAAGCAAAACACAGACGAACGGTTTTTCCATTCCTCTGTGTTTTTCTTGTCCTTATTCGACAAAGCTTTCACGCCTTGTTTGATAAAATATTTTTGATATTTGGAGCATTAAATTGGGATTTATCGGTGTGTTTGATGTGTTCGCACCAAACAAAAACTGTAGGGACAGGCGTCCTCGACTGTCCGCATTAAACACAATGAAACCTTATGATTTTCAATAGTTACACTATCGCATAAAATGGACCGTCGA
>JAGAPH010000032.1 GCA_017623375.1 Clostridia bacterium
CAGCGAAGCTGACTGAGGGAGAGTGCGTCAAAACATAATGAAATCTTAACCGTTATGCACGCAGGCTCCTCCACCCGCTACGCGGGAGCCCCCTCTCGGAGGGAGCCTTATGTGAGTGCGAACACAGATTGTAAACCCACCTATAAATCAAAATTTGAAGCCTATTGCTTATAAAAAAATCATCCATATCATAATAAATTTTGCGGAGGTGCGGCATGAACCAATCGGATAACCAGAACAACGATCCAAGAGAATTGCCCGATAGCCCCCGCAAAGCTTTTTCTCTGAGGCCTTCTGCCATAAAGAAAAGCATTTCCGACGCGCTTGACAGGCGAGCCGAAAGATTGGCTGAAAATGACGTGGTGTTCAAGGAGCCTCTGACACCTGCTCCTGTTGAGGAAGCAAAGCCACTGGTTAAGGGAACCGTGGATATGTGGTTTCTTTTGTGGGCGATGATACTCGTTTGCTTCGGCGCTATAATGTCTTATAGCGCAAGCGCGGTGTATGCTGAGCAGAAGTTCGATAGCTCCACTTATTTCCTTTGGAGATACATACTTTTCGCGGTGCTTGCTATAGCGGTGACGGTACCGTTCGTTATGCTGGCAAGACCGTGGTTCTGGAGAATGTTCGGCGCGGGCGCTTACCTTTTGTCAATATTCCTGCTCCTTGTGGTGCTTGTGTTCGGAGTTGCCGAGGGAGAGGCGCAGAGATGGATAGATCTTGGATTTATAACCGTTCAGCCGTCGGAGATCGCCAAAATGGCGGTGGTTATGGTGCTTGCCCTTTATATGTCCAAATACGAGAAGGAGATAACGTCCACACACGCCTTTGGCGGAAGCTTCCGCAAGGGAGTGCTGGTCCCTATGATGATAATCGGACTTATCTGCGGACTTGTAGCGCTTGAGAGACATATATCGGGTCTTATGATAATCGGTATGCTTGGCGTGTCGGTAATGTTCATGGGCGGAACGCGCATAAAATGGCTTGCCATGTTCCTCGGATTTATCGCCGTGGCGGGAGTGGGACTTATACTCGTCTCCAGCTATGCACAGGAAAGAGTAAATATCTGGTGGAATATCGAACAGGCAGACCCGCTTGGCTCGGCTTGGCAGACGCTCCAAGGGCTTTATGCTATAGGCTCGGGTGGATTTTTTGGGCTTGGGCTTGGCAGTAGCCGACAGAAGTTTGGCTACGTTTCACAGCCGCAGAACGACTTTATATTTACCATCATCTGTGAGGAGCTTGGCTTTATAGGCGCGTTTGTTTTGGTGTTGCTTTTCGGACTCCTTATATGGAGGGGAATAAAGATTGGACAAAGAGCGCCCGACAGATTTTGCGCTCTTACAGTATGGGGACTTACCTTTAAGATAGCACTTCAGGTGGCAATGAACATAGCAGTGGTGACCAACTCAATGCCCAATACGGGAATTTCATTGCCCTTCTTCAGCACGGGAGGAACCTCCCTTATGCTGCAGATATTTGAGATAGGAATAATACTGTCCATATCAAGATTTTCAACACTTAAGAAATAAATTATTGAGGTAAAACGATGAAGGTATTACTTACGGGCGGCGGAACGAGCGGACACGTAAATCCCGCCTTGGCGATAGCCGATATAATAAAGACCAACGATCCGTCAGCCGAGTTTGCGTATATCGGCACGGAAAAGGGAATAGAAAAGAGACTCGTCGAAAAGGAAGGCTACGACTTTTATCCCATAAAGATACAGGGCATCAGCCGCTCTTTGTCCTTTTCAAATCTCAAAACGGCATATCTTGTAATCACCGCTCCCGCAAAGGCAAAAAAGATAATAGAAAAATTTGATCCCGACGTAGTCATAGGCACGGGCGGATACGTTTGCTGGGCGCCTCTTAAGGCGGCGGCGGAGATGGGAATCCCCACTGTTCTTCACGAGTCCAATTCCGTCCCGGGGCTTGCTGTGCGTAAGCTTGAGAGCAAGGTGGATCTTATACTGACTAATTTCAAGTCCACCGAGGAAGCTCTTACCGACACACAGAAGGTCGTCAACGTTGGAAACCCCATAAGGTTTTCCTTTGGGGCGGCTGATAAGGCAGAGGCAAGAAAAAAGCTGGGAATACCCGATAATATAAAATTTCTTGTGCTTTCCTTCGGGGGAAGCCTTGGCGCTCCCAAGCTTAACGAGGCGGCAATAGACGTAATGCGAGGCTTCGTCCTTGAGCATGACGACGTAATGCACGTTCATTCGGGCGGAAGAAATTATTATAAAAACGCTATGCAGATGTTTGCGGGATACAGTCTTGAGAAGAACGATAGGCTGGACATCAAGGAATATATCTACGATATGTCCCTTTACATGACCGCCGCCGATCTTATCATATGCCGTGCGGGCGCTATGACGCTCACCGAGCTTGCTATGATGAATAAGCCTGCCATACTTATTCCTTCTCCCAACGTAACGGATAATCACCAGTATAAGAACGCAAAGGTGCTTGCCGACGTGGGTGCCGCTATACTTATGGAAGAGAGCGAGCTCAGCTTTGAGTCCATCAATGCGGCTGTAAGGGAGATATACAGTGATACGGCTAAGAGGGAGAGCATTTGTAAGGCGATCTCGCAGTTTGCCTCGCCCGATGTTGACCGTAGGATATACGAGGAGCTTGCCAAGCTGATAAGGAACAAAGCAAAGATAAAAAGAAAGGGATAAGTGAAATGCGCACGTCAGTTGGAAAACGCAAGGGAATAAGAGCTAATAAAACAAGGATAGTTCTGTTTTGCGTTACCGTTCTGATGTGCGTTTTTGCGTGTGTATCACTGTTTTTGTTTATAAGATCCTTTCTTCCCGTCAAGAGCTTCGAGCTTTCGGGTGTTACTCAATACGAAAGGTCGGAGATAATATGGGCGTCGGGAATAAAGGAAGGGGACAAGCTTTATTCGGTGGATCTGGAGGCGGCGGCAGAGAGACTGCTTGAGAGCTGTCCGTATCTTGAGTCTGCCGTGGTGGAGCGGAAATTCCCAAGCAGAATAGTATTTAAGGTTACGGAAAAAACGCCCCATTGGTATATAGAGATATCGGGGGATTATTATACTCTTGACGAAAATTTTGTGGTCATTGAGGAAACGGTGAACAGGGACAAGCTTGTAAACGGAGGCGTGCCTGAGCTGATATTGCCCGATCTTCGCAAGGTAGTGTGCGGAGAGGTGCCCGATTTCGGTAAGGACGAGCACGAGGTGGAAAAGGCGATGGAGCTTGTGAGTGCGGTGCAGAGCACGGGCTTTAAGGCAAGGCTTACGCTTGTTGATATGGAGAGCAGATTTGACGTCAATATCGTCGTTGAGAACAGATATTTCGTTTATATGGGGGATATATCCAACGTAAAGGAAAAGCTGAAGGCGGTGGAAAAGATACTTGCCACCGAGGAATTCAAGAGCTATGCGGGCGCTGAGATAGACGCCTCCATGCCCGAGACCGTCAGCGTAAAGCCAATATATTCATATGATCAATAAAGCAAGCCGAGCTTTGACTCGGCTTGCTTTTATATGTTTACTCCAAAGAATAAAAGTACACTATAACGGATAATACTTAAAATAACGAGTATTTAAAGCAAGTTGTTTTTTTGTGAACTTTTTTTAGTTAATTTAATAAAAGTATTATATCTCATTAACAAAAATTTTCAGTTGTGATATAATTGGTAGGAAAATTTTTTTTTGCAAGAGGACCCTGAAAATGAGAAAAACAAAGATAGTATGTACCATTGGACCGTCGTGTAATAACGAGGAAACACTTACTCAGATGTGCCTTGCGGGCATGAACGTGGCAAGACTCAATTTCTCCCACGGAACCCACGAGGAGCATCTTAAAAATATAGAGCTTATAAAAAAGGTAAGAGAAAAGCTGGGGCTTCCTATTGCCATTCTTCTTGACACCAAGGGACCCGAGTACCGTATAAAGACCTTTAAGGATGGAAAGATATTCCTTAATGACGGAGACCGCTTCGTGTTTACCACCGAGGACGTGGAGGGAGACGAGAGCCGCGTTTCGGTAAACTATAAGGGACTTCCTGCCGAGATGAAGGCAGGGGACAAGATACTCCTCAATAACGGACTTGTCATATTTGAGGTGGAGGAGTCTCACGATACCGAGGTGGTGTGTAAGGTAGTGGTGGGCGGAGAGCTTTCCAACCGTAAGAGCATGAGCTTCCCTAATAAGGTGTTAAAGCAGATATATCTCAGCGATTACGATAAAAGCGACCTGCTTTTTGGTATTGAGAACGGCGTTGACTTTATTGCTTGCTCCTTTGTTTCGGTCCGTCAGGATCTTATCGACGTAAAGAAATTCCTTCACGCCAACGGTGGCGACGATATAGATATTATTGCCAAGATAGAGAACCGCTCGGGTGTAGACAATATCCGTGAGATAGCAGAGGAATGCAGCGGTATTATGATAGGCAGAGGAGATATGGGTGTGGAGATCCCCTTTGAAGAGCTGCCCGCTATTCAAAAGCATCTTATAACTACTTGCCGACTTCTCGGTAAGCGTGTTATAACCGCAACTGAGATGCTGGAGTCTATGATACACAATCCACGTCCCACAAGAGCGGAAATATCCGACGTAGCCAACGCCGTTTACGACGGTACCAGCGCTATCATGCTTTCGGGTGAGACGGCGGCAGGACACTATCCTGTGCTTACAGTCAAGACAATGGCACGTATCGCGCTCCAGACCGAGCAGAATATCAACTATAAAAAGATATTCCACGATTCTGATTTTATAATCAAAAATACCGTGGATGCTATCTCTCACGCAACCTGCGGAATGGCGATAGATATCGAGGCAAGGGCGATCGCCGTATGCTCCATTTCGGGAATGACTGCCCGTATGGTATCTCGCTTCCGTTGTCCCATAGATATTCTCGGAGTGACCACTGACGAGCGCACATGGCGCAAGCTGGCACTTTCCTGGGGAGTAACGCCCGTTATGAGCGAGATGTTCAACTCCCTTGATGTTCTGTTCTATACGGCAAAGAAGCTTGCAAAGTCCGAAATGTCGCTGAGGGCAGGGGACCGCATAGTTATCACGGGCGGAGTTACAAACGGCTCGTCGGGTAACACAAACGTTATTAAGGTCGAAACAGTATAAAAAATATAAAACAAAAAACCGTGTCATTCAGACACGGTTTTTTATGTTCAGAAGGGGTTAAATTACTTAACCTCAACCTCAGCGCCAGCCTCTTCGAGAGCCTTCTTAACAGACTCAGCCTCGTCCTTGGAAACGCCTTCCTTAACGGTCTTAGGAGCACCCTCAACCATTTCCTTTGCTTCCTTAAGTCCAAGACCTGTGATCTCACGAACAGCCTTGATAACGTCGAGCTTCTTAGCTCCGAAGGACTTGAGGACAACGTCAAACTCAGTCTTCTCTTCTGCTGCTGCGGGAGCTGCACCGCCTGCTGCAACTGCAACGCCAACGGGAGCTGCTGCGGATACGCCGAACTCTTCCTCAACTGCCTTTACGAGGTCAGCGAGCTCGATAAGTGTAAGTGCCTTGATTTCTTCAAGAATGTTTGTAATCTTTTCAGATGCCATTTTAGTGTTCCTCCTTAAAACGGAATAATTTTAATAATTTTTTGCGTTTTCACGCTGTTTTAGTTCGCAGATAATAGCTTAAGCTTCTGCGGGAGCCTCTGCAGCTTCTTCTGTAGCGGGAGCTGCCTCGCCGTCCTTGTCCACAACTGCCTGGAGAGCGTATGCAAGTCCGTAAATAGGAGACTTGATGCTTCCGAGGAGCTTTGCGATAAGAACTTCCTTCGAGGGGATCTCGGCAAGCTGCTTGACTGTATCAACGTCAACAACCTTACCGTCAAGGTAACCTGCGAGGATCTGGAAGGACTCGATCTTCTCCGCATATTCCTTGAGAACCTTTGCAGGAGCAACGGCATTGTCTGTACCGATAGCGATAGCGGTCATACCTGTGAGGTACTGCTTCATATCGGAGAGACCAACCTCGTCACATGCTCTGCCTGTAAGGGAATTCTTCATAACCATGTAGTTAACACCGGCTTCGCGGAGAGCTTTACGCATCTTTGTGTCGTCTTCAACGGTGATACCCTGATAGTTAACGACAACGCCCGCGGGAGAATTCTTAAGCTGTTCAGCAAGATCAGCAACGATCGCCTGCTTCTGTTCAAGAATTGATTTGCTTGGCACTTTGGTTTACCTCCTGTGAGTTTTTTGCAGGAAAAAGAAAAAATCTTTCTTACGGGAAACGCGCACTCTCCCGAAGAAAGACATAATTAACACAAATATGCTTTGAATTAACTTGATCATTTCCTCGGCAGGAGAGCTCTTCGCCTTTACCGTAACCTGCTGTCTTTGGATAACATCGCATATTATACCACATCTTTTTTTGTTTGTCAACACTTTTTTGAAAATAAATAAAATTTTTATTCAAATTTTGATTTATCGGTGGGTTCGCACCACCCCACTCATAAAGTTTAGGTCAAGCCTTTTTAAAGGCTTGCAGGTACTTAGGGCAGAGCCCTAAGCCGACCTCCGCAGAGGTCGGAATTCCTTTATCGTGTAAGAAAATGCAGGAGAGGTGAATTTCAAAAGCCGAAGCTTTTGAAAGAGGGGAACCCACATGAGGGGTTCCCCTCAATGTAACATAATGTATCTGTAAGGGGAAAACCCTCATGTGGTTTTCCCCTCTTTCAAGACACAAGTGTCTTGAAATTCACCCTTTTCTGCATTTCCCCGCACGATAGGGGTGTTTCGCCGTCTGCGGACGGCGACAAGGGCTCCGCGCCCTTGACTCCGCAAGCCTTTAAAAAGGCTTGACCTAAACTTTAAAGAATTGGTTTGTGCGAACACATCGAAGTCACCGAAAAATCCCAATTTATAAACAGTTCAATTTCTATTCAACCAAAGCTCAAAGAGCATTCTGTGCTTTTTAGCCACGGCGTGGAGAATAATTCCGCACATAAGCAGTAGCGCGGCAATTATAAAGCAACCGATACAAACGAACAGTGTGGGGAAGCGCTCAACAAGTCCCGTTTCAAAGTAATCCACGAGGACGGGAATAAGGAAGCCCGAGCCGAGGAGGGCAAGGAGAGCGGCGAGGATAGAGAAAAATTTAAGAGGCTTATACTCGGAGAAAAGGCGGAATATGGTCATAATGACCTTGATGCCGTCCGAGACGGTGTTAAGCTTGGATACACTTCCCTCGGGGCGGTCACGGTAATCCACGGGGACCTCCTCAAGAAGAAAATTTTTATCAAGCGCGTGGATAGTCATTTCGGTCTCTATCTCAAATCCCTTGGAGAGCACGGGGAAATTTTTGACGAAGGTGCGGCTGAAGGCGCGGTATCCCGTCATAATATCCTTGACGTTGCTATTGAAAATCTTATTTATAAGAAGCCTTACGGCTTTATTGCCCGCGTTGTGGAAGGGGCGCTTATTCTGCTCAAAATAGGTAGAGGACAGTCGGTCGCCTATGACCATATCCACACCCTTGTTAAGTACAAGCTCACACATTTCTCTTGCGTGCTCGGCGGGATAGGTATCGTCCCCGTCTATCATAAGGTAGCAGTCAGCATCTATCTGACGGAACATGCTGCGGATAACATTGCCCTTTCCCTGACGGTATTCGTATTTTACTATAGCGCCCGCTTCACGGGCAAGCTCGTCCGTCCCATCGGTGGAGTTGTTATCGTAAACGTATATATCAGCCTCGGGGAGTGCGTTTTTGTAATCGGTGACTACCTTTGCGACGGTAGCGCTTTCGTTGTAGCAGGGGATAAGAACTGCGATCTTTGGCATAGCGTTTCCTCCTCACAGGATTTTATCTTACTTATGAGTTTACCATATAAGTGAGTGAAAATCAAGAGAAAATATGAAAAATTTTCATTACCGCCGTATAGTGACAAACTTTGCGTAATATATATGGTAGAATAGGTACATAAAAAATATCGGAGGTACAAAATGGCAAAGAACAACTGTCGGCTGCAGGTGCATTGCGAGGACGGCGTGCTTGAGGCGACCTTGGGCGGTGAGCTTGACCACCACGGCGCCGTTGCCGTGCGGACGCTGATCGACGCCGAGATATGCAGACTCAAGCCGCATAAGACGGTGCTTGATCTTGCGGCGCTTGATTTTATGGATAGCTCGGGTCTTGGACTTATAATGGGCAGATACGCCCTTATGCAAAAGAACGGGGGCGAGCTTTGCGTGCGTGACCCCAACGAGAGGATAGTAAAGATATTCAGGCTTGCGGGGCTTGAGCGCATGGTGAAGGTGGAATATGGCGGAAAGGAGAAGGAAAAATGAAACCAAAGGGAAGTAAAAACAGCTTTACGGCTGAGGTGATAAATGAAATGAGCTTGAAGCTTCCGTCACTGTCGGTAAATGAGGGCATGGCGAGAGCGGCGGTGGCTGCCTTCTGCGCTCAGCTTGATCCCGAGGCGACGGAGCTTGCCGATATAAAATGTGCGGTGTCCGAGGCGGTAACCAACTGTATAGTCCACGGTTACCGCAATACCATCGGCATCATATACATAACCGTTAAGCTTTGCCGAGAAGGCATAGTGAGGATAGACATACGCGACAAGGGATGCGGTATCGAGGACGTAAAGCAGGCGCGTCAGCCGCTTTATACCACGGACGCGGAGAACGAGAGAAGCGGCATGGGCTTTACGGTCATGGAAAGCTTTTGTGATAAGGTGAGGGTGTATTCCGCATGCGGAAGGGGAACAACGGTAACGCTATTCAAGCGGCTGAGAGGACGATGAGTCCACAGGAAAGCGCGGGTGCTTTAAAAAACGGTTATTCTGCCAATATTGAGCTTATACGCGCGGCACAGAGCGAGGGCGGCGAGAGTGAGGCGGCAATGCGTGCTACGGCGGAGCTGCTGGAGCTAAACAAGGGGCTTCTGAAAAAGATAGTAATGCGCTTTCGCGACCGAGGTGTGGAGCTTGAGGATCTTATGCAGATAGGCACTATCGGCATGATAAAGGCGATACGAAGCTTTGATCTGGAGAGGGGAACGTGCTTTTCTACCTACGCCGTTCCGCTCATCTTCGGCGAGATACGGCGGCATATACGGGACGAGGGCCCCATAAAGGTAGGGCGGTATTACAAGCGCCTCGGGGCTGAGCTTATGAATTGCAAGAACCGCATACTTACCGAGGAAGGGCGGGACGCTCACGTATCTGAGCTTGCCGCCCTATGCGGTGTCAGCGCTGAGGAGGCGGCAATGGCAATGGACGCGCTATCGCCCATCGCGTCGCTATCGGACAGTGCATACGGTGATGAGGAGGGCGTTGAGCTTGAGGCTACCATTGCCGACGAGGAGGCGTCAACTGAGAGTGAGCGGCTGATCGACAAGATAGCCCTGTCACAGGCGATCGGGGAGATGCCCGCCCTGTGGCAGCAGATAGTTACATTCAGGTATTACCGAGGCATGACTCAGCAGCAGGTCGCTGCCGCCTTGGGCGTCACGCAGGTAAAGGTGTCAAGGGAAGAGAAGAAGATACTCGAGCACCTGAGAGAGCATATGAGGAATTGAGATCAAAGTATAAAACGATTTTTTTACAAAGAAAGCATACCCTCGACGGATTTTGTGTCGAGGGTATGCTTTATATTCTTTATTCATTTGTTGACAAGCTTTTGTAATACCAACTGATTGGATAATCATGTATGTAATTTGCTTTGGCTTCATAATCTGATCTGTCGCGAATTATGTGTTCCATATACGAACGTTGAAACATCTTTTCTATTCCGTAGAGTTGCTTGCACATACGAGAAGTTAAGGATTTGTAAGCACAGATCACATTATCCAGCGTAGGGGAGGGGCTTGCTCCTCCCGAAACTTCATGTAAAAATATGATCGCATGTATATGATCCGGCATGATAACGTAGTTTTCAACAGTAACGTTGGAATATCGCTTTTCGAGTAATAATAATTGTTCTTCTGCAATTCTTCCACAAGATTTAAGGCGTACCCATGGCGTATCTGTTATGATTCGCAAGGCATGTTCGGTTTCGGGAGGAGCAAGCCCCTCCCCTACGGTATTCAGATGTTGCAGATGATTTTTTGCCGTAAAACGTGGCATGACTATATCGGACAATATTTGTTTTCTGTCTTTGGTACATATCGTCACAAAATATGCTCCGACTGAGCTATAATCAAAATTCTTTAATCTTGTAGATTTTCTTTGAACTAATTCTCCCATTATTACCTAAAAACAATTATATTACCAAATCCACATAGAGGCACTTTTTCTGCTGATTTATGCTAATAGTGATGTATTAGAATTCCTCTCCGATAAATTCCTGAATAAGGATATCCTCGTCAAGGTCATCGAGGGTGAGAGGCTCGCGGGAGCTATCGGGCTCCTCGTCCATGGGAATCCATGCGCTGCCGAAGTCCACCTCCTTGAAGAGAGCGGCAAGCCCTGTTATCTGCTTGAGACGAAGTATCTCGTCACTGTCCATGCCGAGATGCTGAGATATCCATTTGTCCGACCTGCCTATGTCGTGAAGCTCCTTTACTATGTTGCTCATGAGATCAACGTCGTGAGAGCCGCGGGCGCGGTTGTGGCGAATGGTGCTTGCCATTCTGTGGTCAAGCGGCTTGTCTATGACCGATACGGGCAGCATGCCTCCCTCGCGCTCGTATATGTCGGCGTGATCCAACATTATGCGGTACCTGTGAAAGCCGTCTACTATAACGTAAACGTCACGTTCCTTGTCGTGATAACACACGATAGGCATTGTATATCCGTCCTCACGTATGCTATCGTAAAGCAGCTTCAGCTCGGGTGGAGCTACGGAATTTGGATTGTAGGTGTTAGGCTCTATTTTTTCTATGGGAACGGCAATAACGCCGTAAACGGGACTTGTGTAAGACATTTATTCACCAACCTTACTGTATTTGCTTTTGAGAATATCAATGCGGCTTTGCTGCTCTCTTGTAAGACCAAAGCCCATAAATCGGCAGGTGTGGTCGTTTTTGAGTATACAGTAGCACATACGTTTCCAGCTGGGAATATCCTTCGTTGAGCGTATGTCGTCCGTATGATCGGGGATCTTGTCGAGGAATATTATGCGTGAGCATCTCATAAGAGTGTAATTTGATATTCCGTTTCGTCGGATATTATAGCCCCTTGCTATCAGCTCCTCGATAACGTCCTCATCAAGACCTCCTCCCTTGGTGTGCCAGAACTCAATAGAGGTCTTGAATTTTCTTATGTAGTTGTTGCGAAGAGGGACGGGCAGGGTATCAAGCAGAAATTTTGTGTATGATTCCCACGTGTGTCCCTCGGGAAGCGTCAGATTTCTGTAGCCCATTGCCTTGGTTCTTCCGTATATGGCGGCAAAATTTGCTCCCGTGACGCGTCCAAGGAGCTTTGCCCAGGTGGACGGCTCTATGACCCTGTACATATGCAGGGAGTCCTTGGCAGAATCGTTGAAGGGAGAGGCTACTCTCATCTTGTCAACGGAAAGTCCCGCCTTGTAATACATGTCGTATATTTTGTTATACTCGTAATTGAAGATGTAGTTTGCGTGCCATACGTCGGAGGTAGACCAATCGTACATGGGTGAAGCCACCCAAGTGTCCTTGAACTGCTTGGTTATCCAGCACTCGTCCTTATAGCCGTATCTCTTGTTTACTATACCGCTGTATCGCTGAAGGGACTCCTCCGCGCGTATTCCAAGTAGACAGACGGTCTTTTTGTTTCCGTGAGACTCCTTATACCACCGACCGAACTGCCTTGCCAGATCCTCTTGGTGCATTTTGTAGCGATAGGTAGTGATAGGATTGTTTTTCAGATTTATAACGTACGGGTGCTTCGGCATAGGGCGCACCCAAAGGAACTCCTTGCTATCGTCCCAAGGATACCAGAACATCTCGTAGCTGCTCAGCGCCGTTCTCGTTGCCATGGGCAGACAAACCCAATACAGGTCAACATTCTTTTCTTTTTCCAAGCGGCGGAAGGTGCTTTCTACGTAATCCGTGGTGTAGGAATACTGTGCCTCGAAATCCTGATGGAATACCCCAACGGTCTTTTCGGGATAATATTTGTTTCTGTGATCCAATACGAGATTCAGTAAAAGTCCGCTATCCTTACCTCCCGAGAAGGAGACAAAGATATTGTCAAATTCCTCAAACAGAAAATCAAGCCTTTGGATAGTTGCATCGTAGACGCTTAAGCTTGTGAATTGCTTTTTCATTCAACTTTCTTTTTTATACTGCGATAGAGCGCGTCGGAAAGCTGAGAAAACTCAGCTACGTTCAATTTTTCTCCTCTTATGTCCGCGGCATGACCGCAAGAGGTCACTATCTCGGTTATTTCTTCCTTTGTAAGCTCTCCAAAGACGGCGCTGAGCGCGTTGGGAAGCGTTTTTCTTCTTTGCTCAAAGGCGGCGCGCACCGTTCTGAAGAAGGTAGCCTCGTCCAAGGGCTGATACGGCTTTTCGCCGTGAAGCTTTATTCTTACCACCGAGGACTCTACCTTTGGAGAGGGGACGAAATTGTGAGCACCCACTCGGAACAGTCTCTCGGGCTTTCCATAATAGTTGAGCACCGATGTTATAGCGCCGCAGTTCTTTCCGCCGGGGGCTACGCAAAGCCTGTCCGCCACCTCCGACTGTATCATGACGGTGATATACTCAAAGGGTAGCCCCGACTCAAGAAGCTTCATGAGTATGGGTGTGGTTATATAATAGGGAAGATTTGCGCAGACCGACACCTTTCCTCTTTCAAAGTAAGGAGCGAGAAGCTCGGAAAGATCGGTCTTCATAACGTCCTGATTTATAACGGTGACGTTACTGAACTCCCCAAGAGTGTATTTGAGCACGGGAATAAGACCGTGGTCTATCTCCACGGCTATGACCCGTTTATATCTGACGGCAAGCTCACGGGTAAGCGAGCCTATACCGGGGCCTATCTCAAGAATGGTGCTTTCGCTATCGTCGCAGCAGTTGTCGGCGATATCCTCTACAACGGAAACATTGGTAAGAAAGTTCTGCCCGAACTCCTTTCGGAAATTAAGGGAAAACATTGCCATTATCTGTTTTATGGTTTTAACGTCACAAAGATTCATAGTTCGATCTCCATTTGCGATATATGATTTAGTTTAACATATTTTACCAAAGAAATCAAGGGATATTACAAAAAAATCAAATAAAAAAACAATAAAAAAGGGCACGTTAACAATAAAAATATTTTTTGTGAAAAACATCTTGACAAATGGATCGTTTTAGATTATAATATTAATGTTTGCTGGTGTAGCACAGTCGGTAGTGCAGCTGATTCGTAATCAGCAGGTCGTGTGTTCGAGTCACATCACCAGCTCCAAGAGGTTGGATCAAAAATGATCCAACCTCTTTTTTGCGTTTTATCTGCTTTGTTAAGTATATAGTTGTTAAAATGTAATAAAATAGCATGACTGTTTATGTGAATAAAATAGAAAAATAACAAATCATCAAAACGCTCTTGACAATCACGTGACCATGTGATATAATCATGTTACAAGATTGATAGAAGGAGGTGAGAAAATGTCAACAACGTTTCCCGGAACTACTATCGAAGCTCATTCAATAGAGAAGGGAAGCTCCAAAATGCTATTCGACGGTATTTTTGCCGCAGGCGGGATCACACTGTCACAGGTTTCGGTAATGACGGGACTTGAGCCGTATCTTATCCAGAATTGGGTAAAGCGTGGATTTGTCACGTCTCCTGTGAAAAGACTTTACTCAAGAGAGCAATTTGCGCGTATAGTTATCATAAACATGCTTCGAGAGGCGTTGCAGATCGAAAGGATATGCGGTTTGATACACGTTATCGGCGGTGTGCTTGAGGATACCGAGGACGATCTTATAAGTGACGATGAGTTATATCACAGATATGTGGACATGATCTCCGATACAAGCGTAAATATATCAAGTGATAGCTCCGTTATGCAGGCGGCAGAGCGCGCTGCTGATGGATTTGAGGAGAGAGCCCCGGGTGCAAGAAAAAAGCTTGTGCGTATATTGCAGGTAATGCTTTACGCTCATTCCGCCTCAAGGCTGAGGCATACGGCGGAGGAGATATTGCTGACCCTGTGGTAAAATTTTGTATATAAGGAGTAATTTTATGAGTAGGAAGAACGCATTAGATGTTGCGCAAAAATATTTTACACAAAAGAAAACCTCTGCTATTGACATTATATCAATACTGCTTATGATAGTGGGTGCCGTTATCTTTGTTTTTGCTTGGGGCTTTGGTTATATTGGAATACCTATGATAATAGTAGGAGTTGTACTGAAAATATTCAGTAATTCTTCAAAGATCAAGGATTCGGAATACGATCAAATCGTAGATAAACTTATAAGCGCACACAACATAAATGCGGATAAAAAGATAGTTATGACGGTATATGATTCAACGATTGCCCCAGTTGTAATAGGAAAGGATAAAAAACTCAGAAGCAATAGGTTGTATGTTTCGGCTTTTGAATTTCAAAAAGATACTTGCAATATTGATGTGTATGAATTTAACGTGTGTGATAAAAGCATGACACAAAATAAATATTCGCTCTCTGCTACTAAAGCTTTCTCAATAACCGAAAAGAATGGCTTGATTGGAAACAAAAAAATGACGTACTTTAGTTTTGACGGCGTTGATATCCCTATTGATGTTGCGTCATCAGATTCGGATAAAATAATTAATAGCTTTAGTAAATGATCTTTTTCAGATAAATTCTAAGAAAGGAAATAATATATCATGTTGGAATGGTGGAATTCACTGGGAACTGCGGCGCAGATATTTTATTGCGTGGCAATACCGTCAACGCTTGTTTTGTTTATACAGACGGTGATGATGTTCTTGGGATTTGGCGAGGACGGAGCGGGTGACGATATACCCGATGCGATCCCCGACGATATCTCGGATACCGATATCGGTGACGGCGTATTCGGCGAGGACATGGTGACTGAGGTGCACGACCTCAGCGGCTTTGAGGGGCTGAGGATATTTACAGTGAGAGGCTTTGTTGCCTTCTTCGTTGTGTTCGGCTGGGTCGGCGTCGTTATGCAGGACGCGGGAGCTAAGCTTTGGCTGACGCTATTGGTAGCTACCCTTTGCGGCTTTGCTATGATGGTAGTTCTCGCGCTGCTTCTGAGGGCAGTCATGAGATTGAGAAACGACGGAAATACCGATAACAGAAACGCTATCGGAACGTCGGGAAAGGTCTATCTTACGATCCCCCCCTCAAGAACGGGGGAGGGCAAGGTGCAGGTCATGCTTCAAGGGTCTTACGTTGAGCGCGGCGCGGTTACCGATGAGACCGAGGCGATACCCACGGGCAGTGAGATCGTGGTAGTAGGTGTCAGCGGTCAGACCGACCTTGTGGTAAGAAGAAAATAAATTACGTATCACATTATTTTGTGAAATATAAAAATCAATGGAGGAAAAATTATGCAACCCCAAATTATTATTCTGATCAGCGCGATAGTGCTTGTTGTACTGTCCTTTATCGCATGGGTATGTTCAAGATACAAAAAGTGCCCGTCCGATAAGATCATGGTCGTCTACGGTTCTATAGGTAAGAACAAGGACGGCACAAACAGAAGCGCTAAGTGTATCCACGGCGGCGCGGAATTCGTTATCCCGATATTTCAGTCCTATTCCTATCTTGACCTGACGCCCATATCCATTCAGGTGGATCTGAAAAACGCGCTGTCAAGACAGAATATCCGTGTTGACGTTCCCTCCAGATTTACCGTAGGTATCTCCACGGAGCCGGGTGTTATGCAGAACGCGGCTGAAAGACTTCTCGGACTTCAGCTTTCCGAGATACAGGAGCTTTCCAAGGATATCATCTTCGGTCAGCTTCGTCTTATTATCGCTACCATGGATATCGAGGAGCTCAACACTGACCGTGATAAGTTCTTGGCGGCAGTAAGCACAAACGTTGAGACCGAGCTTAAGAAGATAGGTTTGAGACTTATCAACGTAAACATGACCGATATCAGTGATGAATCGGGATACATAGTAGCCCTTGGTAAGGAAGCGGCGGCTAAGGCTATCAACGACGCTAAGAAGAGTGTTGCCGAGCAGGACAGAGACGGTTCTATCGGTGAGGCAAACGCTAAGATGGAGCAGAGAATTAAGGTGGCTGAGGCTGACTCCGTTGCTATTCAGGGTGAAAACGAAGCAAAGATGAAGATCGCTATGTCTGAGGCTGCACTGAGAGAAAAAGAGGCTGAGGCACTTAAGATCGCAACCACTGCTGAGAAGATACAGGCGGCTAAGGCGCTTGAGGAATCCTATGCGGCTGAGCAGTCCGCGGAAGAGGCGAGACGCGCTAAGGAGCAGGCAACTCTCGAAGCAGACATAATCGTTCGCGCTGAGGCTAAGAAAAAGGAAATGGAGCTTGCCGCAGAGGCTGAGGCAGAGCAGACCAGAAGACGCGCGCAGGGTGAGGCTGACGCTATCTATGCTAAGATGGAAGCGCAGGCTCGAGGCGTTGAAGAGATACTCAAGAAGCAGGCTGCGGGCTTTGCTGAGATCGTAAAATCCGCGGGTGGAGACGCAGATGCGGCGCTCAAGCTGCTTATTGCCGATAAGCTTGAGGATCTTATGAAGGTTCAGGTGGACGCTATCAAGAACATCAAGATAGATAAGGTAACTGTATGGGACGGCGGACAGAACGCCGACGGAAAGACCTCTACTGCCAACTTTATCTCGGGCATGATGAAGTCCGTTCCCCCTCTTGACGAAATGTTCACTATGGCGGGCATGCAACTTCCCACGCTTCTCGGACAGAAGATACCAGAGGCACAGTCCGAGACGGCAGCAGATAAATAAAAGCTACTTGCTTGATGTAAGCACCCCTCATATTCGCTTTTGCGAGTATGAGGGGATATTTGTTGTTAAATTGGGATTTATCGGTGTGTTTGATGTGTACGCACCAACAAAAAACTGTAGGGACAGGCGTCCTCGACTGTCCGCCCTTGGCGATAATGTATCTTAATTGAAAACGTTAAGATTTCTTTGTGTTACGAACGGACAGTCGAGGACGCCTGTCCCTACAACAAAGAGAGTGCGAACATAGATTATAAACCCACCGACAAATCAAAATTTGAAGAACAAAAAATATATTGACAAATCAAGATAAATATGCTATCATTACATTGGTTATCATGTGCTAACTAATGTAATTATAATTTTACTCAAAATCATATTTTTGTAAGGAGATAAAATGTCGGAGTTTTTGACATCTATACACCCCATTGCGGTGTGCTTCATAGTATGTGCTGCGAAAATAGTTGAGATAACCATACAGTCTCTCAAGACCTGTATGATGGTAAAGGGACAGAGACTGAAGGCGGCGGGTCTGGGGTTCCTTGAGTGTACTATCTGGGGTCTCGTTATATCCACCATAATCGGAACGCTTGGAGACAATCTGTTTCTTTTACTGTTCTATTGCGTGGGATATGCCACGGGACTTTTCCTCGGCTCTACCATTGAAAGCAAGATAGCCCTCGGCACGTCCAACCTTGAGCTTATAGCCGGAGACGAAAGCACTGAAAAGATAATCCAGTATCTCAGGGAGCATAACAGGGGATATACGGTGTTTGATGGCTACGGCTCTACGGATAGAATGAACATGATATTTATCGTTCTCCCCCGTAAGGAAGCGCCAAAGGTACTCAAGGATATCCGCGCCGTGTGCGATAATAAAGTGTTTGTTGTCGCGTCTGAGGTGAGCAAATATGCGGGTGGATACGGAATGATGAAATAAAGTCAGTCGATTGGCCGTGTATAAAATACATAACTCAAAGATAAAATAAATAAAAAAGGAGATATTAATATGTCAGTAGTAAAGGTTACGAAAAATAATTTTAGTGAGATCAAGGCAAGCGAAAAAACAGTTCTTCTGGACTTCTACGCAGATTGGTGCGGACCTTGCAGAATGGTTGGGCCTATCGTTGAGGAGATAGCGGGAGAAAGAGACGATATTACTGTCGGCAAGATAAACGTGGACGAGGAGCAGGAGCTTGCTATGGAGTTTGGTGTGGCAAGTATTCCCACTCTTGTGGTAATGAAGGGCGGCAAGGTAGTAGAGCAGTCCGCGGGCGCTCGTCCCAAGGCGCAGATACTCGCAATGCTCGATAAATAAAAGGAGCTTTTATGTCACACGTTCACGATATGGTGATCATCGGCGGAGGTCCTGCGGGATATACGGCGGCGCTCTACGCCGCGCGTGCGGGGCTTGATACAGTGCTTGTCGAAAAGCTATCCGCAGGCGGACAGATGGCTACAACCGACGTAATTGACAATTATCCCGGCTTTGAGGAGGGAGTGGACGGCTTCACCCTCGGTATGAAGATGCAGGCATGCGCCGAACGCTTTGGAGCGAAAACCGAATATGCCGAGGTGACGTCTGTGGAGCTCTCGCAAAAGGTCAAAAGGGTAATTACCACCTCGGGAGAGCTTCTTGCCTATACTGTGGCGGTTGCCACGGGAGCTGATCCGAGGAGACTTGGGATTGATGGAGAGGACGCGTATGTGGGGCGTGGGCTTCACTATTGCGCGCACTGCGACGGCAGATTCTATAAAGACAAAACGGTCGCAGTGGTAGGCGGCGGAAACACGGCGGCATCGGACGCTTTGTATCTATCAAGGCTTGCCAAGAAGGTGTATGTCATACACAGAAGAGACACTCTCAGGGCGACCAAGATCTATCACGAGCCGCTTATGAAGTCGGAAAACGTTGAATTTGTATGGAATAGCACTGTGTCCGAGTATATCACCGACGGTCGCATAGTTGGAGCGCGGATAAAGAATTTAAAGGACGGCAGCGAGAGCGAGCTTTCTTTTGACGGACTGTTTGTAAGCATCGGCAGACGTCCCGTCACTGAGCTTTTCGCCCGTGAGCTTACCCTTGATGAGGTGGGATATATCATAGCGGACGAGACTACGAGAACCAATATTGACGGTGTTTATGCGGTCGGAGACGTTCGCACAAAGGCACTTCGTCAGGTGGTCACGGCAGTTGCCGACGGCGCTACCGCCGTACATTTTGCCGAGGAATATCTGACAAATAAAGCATAAGCAAAGAAAATAAATAATAAATAAAAGGAGACAATAATTATGATGAACCAGAAGGTACACGAATTACTCAACCAGCAGATAAACAAGGAATTCTATTCCGCTTATCTGTATCTCGATTTCTCAAACTACTTCAAGGCAAAGGGACTTGACGGCTTCGCAAATTGGTATATGATACAGGCTCAGGAGGAGCGCGATCACGCTATGCTCTTTTATCAGTATCTGCAGAATGAAAATCAGACCGTAACTCTTGATGCCATAGCAAAGCCCGATAAGGTATTTGAGTGCCATATGGACGTGCTGAAGGCAGGACTTGAGCACGAGGAGTACGTAACATCTCTTATCAACGATATCTACGCTGCCGCTTACGAGGTCAAAGATTTCCGCACCATGCAGTTCCTGGACTGGTTTGTAAAGGAGCAGGGCGAGGAGGAGACCAACGCTAATGACCTCATCACAAAGATGGAGTTGTTTGGAAGTGATCCCAAGAGCCTTTATATGCTCAATCAGGAGCTTTCGGCTCGTATCTATTCCGCTCCCTCACTGGTACTGTGAGCGCTTTTAAACATATTTTGCGATCAGCGTGATACGAAAACGTTTCGCTGATTTACGCACAAGCTCATTTTTGTGGGCTTGTGCGTTTTTGTTTGTAAAAAATGTTGTTTCAAGACGTAAATCTCATTGACAAAATACATGCGGTAGTGTATAATATATTATGTATAGATTTTTTGAAAAAAAGCTTGCGGCAAATGATTTTCGGAGGATTCCATTTTGTCATATAAACAGGATCTCAGGGCGTTTTATGAGGATAACGCCAAAAGAAAAAAAACAGTATTTTTTGCTATAAAGATAACGGTGGCGGTGCTTGCCGCCTGCCTTTTGCTGACTACGGTAATGTTTATCGTCGATCTGTCAAGCGACGGGTCGTCGGGCGCGGGTAATGACGGAAGCGCAGGAGGCGGTAAGGACAGGACTGCCCCTGTAATAACCGTCAACGAAGGCGCTGATGCCATCTATGTGCTCGTGGGTGAGACGGTGTCATGGAGAAATGCCGTGAGCGTCAGTGATAATAGCGGCACGGGTAAGATAACGGCAGTGGACAATTCGGGGGTCGATCTTGATAAGGCGGGAACGTACTATGTTACCTATACCGCATCCGACAGCGCGGGGAACACCTCAACGCTGACAGTCAAGGTCGTGGTCACTAAGGCGCAGTATTCCTACGCTACGCTTATGAGTCTTGTGGAAAAGAAGGCGGATACGCTGGGTATAACCAAGAGCATGACTAAGACCGAGCAGATACTTGCCGTTTATAAATACGTAAATTCCCCCGATAAGTCGGCAAGCACGGCGAACATAAAGTTTGTTGACGAGTCCAATATCCCCGCCATTGACAGGGCAAATTGGCAGAACGATTGGATAGAGGAGGCGATACGCACCCTCAATAGCGGAGAGGGGGATTGCTATTCCTATTATTCCGTATCCAAGGCGTTCTTTGAGTATCTCGGCATAGAGAATAAGGGAATAAGACGGAACGACTCTCAATCGGAGATGTCGGGAACGCATTTCTGGTCGATGGTCAATATCGGAACTTCGGACAAGCCCATGTGGTATTTCTACGACGGAACAAGGCTTGCGGGCGCATTCCCCGACGGCACTAACAACGGCTGCCTGAGAACGCTTGCGGAGCTTCAGGCTTACGTTCCAAGCAACGGTCAGAGCGGATTTTACGCCTTTGACGGCACGGGATATCCAAAGACGGCGACCGACAAAATTTCAAGATAAGATAAGGTACAGCGATGCAGAAGAATATTCTTGAATATCTGGAAAAAACGGCGGAGAGACTGCCCGAAAAAATAGCGTTTTCAACGGGTAAGGAGAGCATGAGCTTCTCGGAGGTGCAGGGGCAGGCAAGGTCTGTGGGCACGCGACTTGCGGCATCAGGGCTTTCGGGCGAGAGCGTGGTCATTTTCATGGACAAGCACCCACGCACCGTTACCGCCTTTTGGGGTGTTATCTACGCAGGCTGCTTTTACGTCTGCCTTGACGAGAAGATGCCTCGCGCGAGAATAGATTCCATACTTGAAAATCTCAGACCGAGAGCGGTGATAGCCGACAAAAAGAATTTTGCTACTGCTTCGTCCCTCGGACTTGAGCATACATTTCTTTACGATGATATATGCGGTACTGAATGTGACCGTGCGGCGCTTGCGGACATTCGCCGCCGTCAGTGCGATACCGACCCTATATACGTGGTATTTACCTCGGGCTCTACGGGAGTTCCAAAGGGAGTTGTGGCGTGCCACCGCTCGGTAATAGATTATACCGAGTCACTGACACAAGCCCTCGGCTTTGACGAAAATACGGTGTTCGCAAATCAAACGCCCCTTTATTTCGACGCGCCGCTGAAGGAGCTTATGCCCACGCTCAAGCTTGGGGCGACTACATATTTTGTGCCCCGTATGTTGTTTTCTTTTCCCGTAAGGCTTGTGGAATATCTTGATACGTACAAGATAAATACCGTCTGTTGGGTGGTGTCCGCTCTCGTGCAGATATCCTCCCTTGGAGCACTTGAGGCGCATACGCCCAAATACCTTACCAAGGTAGCCTTCGGAAGTGAAGTATTCCCGCGCAAGCAGTATGATCTGTGGCGCGCCGCTTTGCCCAACGCCGAGTTTTATAACCTTTACGGACCTACTGAGGCAACGGGCATGTCCTGCTATTGGAAAGCCGACAGAGAGCTTTCCGAGGACGAGCCAATACCCGTTGGCACACCCTTTGACAATACGGATATAATTCTTCTTGACTCGGACAACAAAAGGGCGGAGCTTGGCGCGGAAGGGGAGATATGTATCCGAGGCACCTGCGTTACCATGGGATATTATAATAACCCCGAGCGCACAGACGAGGCGTTCGTGCAGAACCCTCTCGTCAGCGCCTACAGAGAGCTTATCTACCGCACGGGAGATATAGGAAGATATAACGCGCACGGCGAGCTTGTGTTCGTCTGCAGTAAGGATAACCAGATAAAGCACATGGGACATCGCATTGAGCTTGGCGAGATAGAAAGTGCCGCCGAGAGGGGCGAGGGAGTCGGACGGGCGGTGTGTGTTTATAACGCCGACTCGAAGGAGATAGTGCTGTTCTACGTGGGAGAGACAGAGGACAAGCAGCTTCTTGGCGCTCTGACCTGCGCTCTGCCTCGCTATATGCTTCCCGCGCGTCTTGTAAAAATGACGGCACTGCCGCTTACGGATAACGGAAAGATAAACCGTACCTATCTTAAGTCTCTTGCGGCGAATGAGAATTGAAATTCAGTATCCTGAAACACTAATCGAAAGGAATCATATAAATGGAAAAGCTTATTGAAATGTTGACGGAGCTTCACCCCGACGTGGATTTTGCCACGGCAGAGGATCTTATAGACGACGGAGTACTTGACTCCCTTGATATCGTTTCACTTGTGTCGCAGATCGACTCCGAGTTCGGTGTCACTATACCCGCCGAGGAGATAATCCCCGAAAACTTCAACTCAGCCGAGGCGCTTTTCGCTCTTATCACAAGGCTTGACGAGGAATAATTGACCGATGCTGTTTGCTTCGTATGGCTTTATAGCCTTTATTGCCGTAATGCTTGCGGCGTATTATCTCACCCCCGCACGGTGGCAATGGATAACGCTTCTTGTGGGAAGCTACGTGTTTTACGCCTTTGCGGGACTTGAATGCTTTGTATTCATACTGTTCACTACGGTGTCGGCATATATTATCTCCCGACTTATTGAGAGAGAGATAAAAAAAGAGAACGACTACGTGGCGGCAAACAGGGATACCATCTCCAAGGAGGAGCGCAAGGCTTACAGAGCGAGGGCTAAGAAAAAGCGCTTTCACATACTTTTGTGGGGGCTTTTCTTAAACTTCGGTGTTCTTGCCGTTCTGAAATACTCGGCTTTTGCCGTCTCCAATGTAAATTCGATTATAGCTCTTTTCGGCGCGAAGACCCTGTCACTGCCTTCGCTTATCGTGCCTATGGGAATATCCTTCTATACCTTCCAGACAATGGGATACCTCATAGACGTTTACCGAGCGAAGGTGACCCCTGAGAGAAATCCCGCAAAGCTTGCGCTTTTCGTGTCATTTTTCCCTCAGCTTGTCCAAGGACCTATCTCCCGATTTTCAGAGCTTGGAGCGCAGCTTACCGCACCCCACCGCTTTAACGCAAAAACTGTGTCCTTCGGACTTCAGAGAGTGCTTTGGGGATATTTTAAAAAGCTTGTCATCGCTGACAGAGTGGTGATAGCCATAAAGACTATGCTTGACTCCCCCGAGGAGTACAGAGGCGCTTACGTGCTTCTGCTCATATTGCTCTATTCCATTCAGATATACGCTGACTTTACGGGCGGCATCGACATAACCGTAGGTGTTGCCGAGGCAATGGGAATAAAGCTCGCTGAGAACTTTGACCGTCCCTTTTCCTCCAAGTCCACAAAGGAATATTGGAGGCGCTGGCATATCACCATGGGAAGCTGGTTCCGCGATTACATATTCATGCCCATATCGGTGACAAGACCCATGATGAAGCTGAATAAGGCAATGGCGGGGAAATTCGGACGGGTGGCGGCAAGCAAGACAGTGGCATATATAGCAACAACGGTCACTTGGTTCGTCACGGGACTTTGGCACGGAGCAGCTTGGAATTTTATCGTGTGGGGACTGCTCAACTGCTTGGTTATTATGATATCCGAGGCGCTTGAGCCGACCTATAAAAAATTCCACCAAAGATTTCCGAGGCTTACCGAGTCAAAGGCTTATTCAAAGTTTATGTCCGTAAGGACATTTATGCTGATGGGAGTTATACGCTCGCTTGATTGCTACGGCAACGTGGGACTGACCTTCGCCCTTTGGGGAAGCATGTTTACTCTTGGGGGACTTGGAGAGCTGCTTTCGGGCGGTATATTTGAGCTTGGACTTGCAGCAAAGGATTTTATCATCGTTCTTGTAGCGGTGCTTGTGGTCTATGCCGTCAGCGTCGCTTCGGTTAAGGGAAGCGTAAGGGAGCGGCTTTACGGACGCCCCGTGCTTTCGGCGTGCCTGTTTGGCGCTTTGCTTATAGCGGTGATAATGTTCGGCGCTTACGGTGTCGGGTATGACGCGTCGCAGTTTATCTACGGCGACAGATTCAGATGATAGATAAAGGTAACAGATGAAAAAGAGAGTTATTATAACGGTTTGCGCCTCTCTTGCGGTGGTGCTTATCCTCGCTTTCCTGCAGTCTCTCGTCGTGCCCAAGTACGCCGACAACAGAGAGGGACTGCTGGTGGGAGAATATTACGCCGAGGCGGGTGGACATGACGTTATTTTCGTGGGAGACTGTGAGGTGTACGAGAGCTTCGTGCCTGCGGTACTATGGGAGAAATACGGTATATCCTCGTATATAAGAGGAAGCTCCCAGCAGCTTGTGTGGCAGTCGTATTATCTGCTTGAGGAGACCTTCGAGTATGAGTCCCCCTCGGTGGTGGTGTTCAACGTGCTGGCGCTGAAATACGGAGAGCCTCAGAGAGAGGCTTACAACAGAATGACGCTTGACGGCATGAGGTGGTCATCCTCAAAGATAGGCGCCATAAGGGCTTCAATGACCGAGGAGGAAAGCCTTGTGGACTACGTTTTTCCTTTATTGCGCTTTCATTCAAGGATAACCGAGCTTTCGGTGGACGACTTTGCGTATCTCTTTGACAGACCAAAGGTGTCCCATAGCGGATATCTTATGCAAAAGGGAATAGATCCTATGGACGGCGATGCAACGGAGGAGGGCAGAGAGCTGCTTGACTATACGCTTCCCGAGACGTCCATGGAGTATCTTGAAAAAATGAGAGCACTCTGCGCGGAAAACGGAGCGGAGCTGGTGCTCATCAAAGCACCAACCAATTCATGGAGATATTGGTGGTACGACGAATGGGACGCTCAGGTGGTCAAATACGCCGAGGAAAAAGGACTTGCTTACTACAATTTCATAGACGAAACCGAGGAGATAGGCATAGATTATACCACGGACACCTATGACAAGGGAGTACATCTTAACGTTTACGGCGCGGAGAAGATGACCGAATATTTCGGACGGATACTTGAGGAAAAGCACGGGCTTGCCGACGTGTCCCATACCGAGGCACAGGCGGCTGAGTGGCGGACACGCGTTGACGAATATTACAAGGAAAGAAACAGATAAGGAGAAAATACATGAAAAAATATATCAGGTATATTTGCTTGGCTCTCGCGCTTATGTGCGCGTTCTTTGCGGTTGCGTGTAACGATGATACCGAGGGAGAGTCAGGCGTTGGCGGAGCGGACGATAAGGGTGTAAAGGTATATGTAAAATATAACGGCGTTACGGTAAAAATGGGCGAGAAGGCTGACGACGTGATCAAGGCGCTTGGCGAGCCTCAGAAAAAGACTGAGATCGGCGACTGCGGAGGGCTTGGCGCTCTGGTCAAGTATTCCTATGCGTCCCTTGAGATATACGTTGTGGAGAGCAAGGACAACGGAAACGTCATAGATCAGATAACGCTGAGAGACGATATCGTTACCACACCCGAGGGCGTGGCTATCGGAATGAGCGTTTCGGACGCCAAGTCGGCGCTTGGCGAGCCTGATAACGCTACGGACAAGGCGCTTGAGTACAAGAACGGCAAGTACGTTCTCAAGATAGGCTTTGACGGCGATACAGTGAACGAGATAAACTATATTACGCAGTAAAGCACATCAACCAAAAAGAACTGAGTTACTAAAAACTCAGTTCTTTTTGTTATATATAAATTCGGATTATTTTCCTGCCTCGCGGCGTGCCTTCATCATAGCCTTCATACGAAGCTCGGTGTTGAGTATCTTCTTGCGAAGTCTTATGGACTTGGGCGTTACCTCAATAAGCTCGTCGTCGGTAATAAATTCTATCGCTTCTTCAAGAGAGAAGATAATGGGAGGTGTGAGCAAAAGCTTTTCGTCAGCACCCGCGGAGCGGATAGCCGTCAGCTGCTTTTTCTTGCAGGGGTTGACCGCGATATCGTCATTCTTGGGGTTTTCACCGACTATCATTCCCTCGTAAACGGGAGTCTGAGGTCCAACGAAGAGATTTCCTCTCTCCTGAGTGTTGAACAGACCGTATCTCGTGGTCTCGCCCGTCTCGGACGCTACGAGGGAGCCTGTAAATCTCATTGTTACCTCTCCGCGGTAGGGCTGATATCCGTCGAATATGGTGTTCATTATACCTTCGCCGTGGGTAGCCGTCAGAAATTCCGAGCGGTAACCGAACAGACATCTTGAGGGGATAAGGTATTCTATTCTCATGCGGCTGCCAAGGGGATTCATTTCAAGGAGATCTCCCTTACGCTGACCAAGCTTTTCAACGACCGCGCCAACGTAATCCTGAGGGACGTCAAGGGTAACTCTTTCCATAGGCTCGCACTTAACACCGTCTATCTCCTTAAAGAGAACACGGGGATTGGAGCAGGTCATTTCGTATCCCTCACGGCGCATGGTCTCGATAAGGATAGAAAGGTGCATCTCTCCGCGTCCTGCTACCTTGAATTCGTCCGTTGTCTCGCCGTCCTCAACTCTGAGGGAAACGTCCTTGAGAAGCTCCTTGTAAAGTCTGTCACGGAGCTGTCTTGAGGTAACGAACTTGCCCTCTTTACCCGCAAAGGGGCTGTCGTTTACCGAGAAGGTCATTTCAAGCGTAGGCTCGCTTACCTTAACGAACTCCAAGGGCTCGGGAGCGGTAAGGCTGGTTATGGTATCACCAATGGTAATGTTCTCAGCGCCCGAGAAGCAAACTATATCTCCCATAGTAGCTTCCGTAACGGGGACACGGACAAGACCGTCTATCTGATATAGAGAAACTATCTTTGTTCTCTTGGGAGCTTCTCCCGTGTGGTAGTTGCAGATGTATGCGTCCTGATTCTGACGAATGCTTCCGCGCTCTATTCTTCCGATACCTATTCTTCCAACGTACTCGTTGTAGTCGATGGAGGAAACGAGAAGCTGAAGCCCGCCCTTTTCGTCTCCCTCGGGAGCGGGAATGTAGTTGAGTATCTTCTCAAAGAGGGGAACGAGATCGGTGCCCGCTACGTCGGGATCCTCGGTAGCAGTGCCTGCCCTACCCGAACAGTAGAGAATGGGGCTATCAATCTGCTCGTCGGTGGCATTTAGATCGAAAAGAAGCTCAAGTATCTCGTCCTCGACCTCACCGAGTCTTGCGTCGGGCTTGTCTATTTTGTTGATAACGATAATAACTCTGTGGTTAAGCTCCAGCGCTCTCTGAAGCACGAAGCGTGTCTGGGGCATAGGCCCCTCGGCAGCGTCAACGAGAAGAATAACGCCGTTAACCATTTTGAGTATTCTCTCCACCTCTCCGCCGAAGTCAGTGTGACCGGGGGTGTCGATGATGTTGATCTTAACGTCCTTGTAATGGACGGCGGTGTTCTTTGCGAGGATAGTGATGCCTCTTTCCTTCTCAAGGTCTCCCGAGTCCATAACGCGGGTAACGGTCTCCTGATTTTCGCGATAGATGCCGCCCTGCTTGAGCATTTCGTCAACGAGTGTGGTCTTGCCGTGGTCAACGTGCGCGATTATCGCGATGTTTCTCAAATCTGTTCTGATCACTGCCTGTTTCTCCTTATTATCATTAGAATATATCTTTCCAACTAATTATTATACCACATTTTTTTCAAATATTAAATACATCAAATGACGATTTTTCACGAATTTCAAAAAAACTTGTTGTGCAAAATCACATAAATCGCTTTAACGCTCAAATTTTGGAGCCTTGCGCTTTCCTAAAAAATCAAGCACGGTCATTGACATATCGGTACGTGTGTGATATAATGAATAAGTAATTTGTATATTTAAGCTAAATAATGGAAAATCTGCACGATATTTAAACTATATTACATAAAAAAATGGAAGGTATTTATGCGTTTAAAATCTTTATTTAATAAAACATGCGAAAGAATAGATAGAAAAATTTTATATCCTTTTTTGGCTAAAAAAAGAGCAAAGGGTTTAAAATGCACGGATTTTACAATTATTTCAAATAATTGTTGGGCGGGAAAGTGTTATGAATTTTTTGGGCTTCCTAAATTAAGTCCTACGGTGGGAGGGTATTTCTTTGCATCTGATTATGTTAAATTCTGCGAAAATTTAAAATACTATATGTCACTTGATTTGGAAATCATTCCTACAAATGAGTCAAAATATTACGATACTCTTCTTTCTTTGGGCCAAGAAAATGTTTTTGTTGGGATATTAGAAGATGTTGAAATTATTTTTCTTCATTATCACAATAAAGATGTGTTATTGGAAAAGTGGAAAAGACGCGTTTCAAGGATTAATTGGGATAAATTGATTTTAAAGTTTTCCTATCAAAATGAATGTGATGATGATTTGATTAGAAGATTTTTAAAAATAGAAGAATTTCCAAAATTTTGTCTTGTAGGAGAAAGTATAACCAATCATAGAGATGAGATTGTCTTTTGCAGAAATAAAGGTAAAGAAACGATTGAAGAAACAGAAAACTTTAATTGGTATATTGATCCGGTAAAAATCATTAATGAAAGGTTATAAAAAGAATTTTCTTTTTAACATTTGTTTTTTGCTTGCTGTTAATTACCAGAGAATCACGTATTTGAATTGAAATGCTCTGTACCTACAAGTATATTTTGCGTACAGAGCAAATTGTTTTTTACTATGTTTGATTTAATACAGTCATTGACATATCGACTCTGTTGTGCTATAATTATATGAGAATGTTTTTTAAGGACAGTGAAAAAGCAATGAAAAAGAAGCTTTTGATATTCGATCTTGACGGCACTATAGCCGATACTATATATTCTATCCGTGACGGCGTAAATCTTGCCATGGACAAATACGGCTTTCCACGTAAGACCTACGAGGATATAAGGCTGGCAATAGGAAACGGAGCGCGAGAGCTTATAAGAAGGTCAATGCCCGAGGAGCAGAGCCGTGACTCTCTGCTTGTTGATAGGGTATTTGCCGATTATGACAAGCTGTATGCACTGACCTATGCCAATATAGATGGTTGCTATGAGGGCATGAGCGAGGCAATGCACGTGCTCAAGGAGCGGGGGTATGTGCTGGCAGTGCTTTCAAATAAGCAGGACGGGTACGTCAAGAAGATAATAGATATGCTTTTTCCCGACGGTACTGTAAGCTATGCGGCGGGACAGACCGAGCTCCCGCGTAAGCCCGATCCCACAGTGCCTTTGATGATAGCGCGGATGTTCGGCGCAAGACCCGAGGAATGTGCCTTTATAGGCGACAGTGAGGTGGACGTCAAGACCGCGAAAAACGCGGGAATGACGGCAGTGGCGTGCTCTTGGGGATACCGCCCGCGCGAGGCGCTGGCAGACGCTGACTTTTTGCTCGGCGCTCCGTGCGAGCTTGCCGATCTGTTTCAATAAAATTTTTACACGGAAGGAAATAACATGAAGGTTGGATTTGTTTCTCTCGGTTGTCCCAAAAATCAGCTTGACACCGAGGTAATGCTTCATGAGGTCGCCGCGGCGGGATATGAGATAACTCCCGAGGAGACCGAGGCTGATGTTGTTATAATCAACACCTGCGGCTTTATAGAGAGCGCAAAGAAGGAGTCTATCGACAATATTCTGGACATAGCGTGGCTTAAAAAGCACCGTAGCTTGAAGGCGATAGTCGTCACGGGCTGTCTTGCGGAGAGATATCGAGAGAGCATACTTGACGAGCTGCCCGAGGTGGACGCGGTGCTGGGTGTGGGAAGCATACATAACATCGTTGAGGCGATAGAGGCGGTCACTGTAAAAAAGAAAAAAGGCTCAAAGTGCAAGTATACGTCCTTCGAGGATAAGGAAACGGTAAGGCTTGGAGGAGACAGAATACTTACTACTGCCGATTATACCGCATATCTCAAAATTGCCGAGGGCTGTGACAACCGCTGCGCTTATTGTGCTATACCCGCTATAAGAGGTAAGTTCAGAAGCCGTCCTATGGAGGAGCTTATTGCCGAGGCAAAGCAGCTGGAGGCATTGGGCGTAAGAGAGCTGAATATCGTGGCGCAGGATATCACAAGATACGGTCTTGATCTTTACGGAGAGTACAGACTTGCCGATCTTCTTCATAAGATAACAGAGGCAACGGAGATACCGTGGATAAGATTGCTTTACTGCTATCCCGATAAAATAACTGACGAGCTTGTGGCAGAGATGAGGGATAACGACAGGATACTTAAGTATATCGATCTGCCCATTCAGCATATAAGCGACAGAATGCTTAAGGCAATGAACAGACACGGCGACAAGAAGATGATCTGTGACGTTATTGCCAAGCTTCGCCGTGAGATCCCCGATATAGTAATACGAACTACCTTTATCGTTGGCTTCCCCGGGGAGACCGAGGAGGATTTCGAGGAGCTTTGCGAATTTGTTAAGGAAACTAAGTTCGACAGGGCAGGGGTGTTCACCTACTCCCGCGAGGAGGATACGGCGGCGTACGACTATCCCGACCAGATCGACGAGCAGATAAAGCAGGACAGAATGGATCTGCTCATGCGCGAGCAGCTTGAGATAAACGAGGCTAACAATCAGAAGATGCTTGATAAGATAATCACGGTCCTTTGCGAGGATTACGATCCGGTCAGTGAGGTGCATTTCGGAAGAAGTGCTGCTGATGCCCCCGAGATAGACGGCAAGATATATTTCCGTGCCGAGGGCAGGATAGCGCCGGGATCCTTCGTCAAGGTCAGGATCAGAGAGGTCGTGGACTATGATCTTATTGGCAGAGCATTAACAAGCAATAATAATTAAGGGGGACTTTAAGATGAAAATGAATCTACCTAATAAGCTGACCGTGCTCAGACTTTGTCTCGTACCTGTTTTACTTATAGTAGGAATGCTTTCGGAAAGCATAATTCCTTTTTACGTTTCCTGCGTAGTATGTGCGGTGTTGTTTATCGGCACGTCAGTTACTGATATGCTTGACGGAAAGATAGCGAGAAAGCACGGACTTATCACTGATTTCGGAAAATTCCTCGATCCCGTTGCCGATAAGTTTATGGTTATAGGCGCACTGTTCGTAATACTATATAAGTTTGAAAACCTTAAAACCATAATGATATTTACACTTATTATCGTTGTATTCCGCGAGCTTGCGGTAACGTCCATGAGACTTGTAGTATCTACGGGAGAGGGAATAGTTATCGCGGCGAACAGCCTTGGAAAGATAAAGACCGTTTCCCAGATAGTCGCTATCTCCACCGTTTTCCTTGAACCGGTGGTTCAGGCTATTGCTAAGCTTATTGCCGAGCTTATAACGGGAGACACACTTGCTTGGAGAACTGACATTATACCACTGACATGGGCATCGATCCTGTTCTCCGTAGTCATGACCGTTTGGTCGGGTGTAAACTACATAAAGTCCTATTGGAAATACCTCGACCCACAAAAATAAAAGCACAGGAAAAGCCGCCAAAACATGGCGGCTTTTCTTGTAAAAATCTTGCAATTTTGAGATGGCTGTGATATACTTATATCGAGATGTAAAAAGATCAAATAAAACATAAAGGGGCTTACCGAAATGACAGAGGTTGAAAAGATAGCATACGCAAAATCCTTTATTGATAAATTGGCAAACGGAATAAACCCATTGGACGATACTCGTGTTCCCGATGATGATATTGTAAACAACGTCCGCCTTTCACGTTGCTTTTTCTATGTGTCTGCAATTCTTCAAAAAGAGATAGACAGAGAACTCAGAAAAGCACCGAAGGAAAATAAGCCAAAACGGCTTCCATTCTCGATCACTCCCGAGCAACTCGAAAATTTTGAATATACGTCAACTCCTATTTCGGCTACCGCTATGGCAAGGAAAATAAATTGGTTGGTCAGAGAAGATATTGAAGAAAGGAAGATTGAAAAATTTTCGTATCGAAAGATAAATTATTGGCTGCATGATATCGGAATGATCGAATGGCGAGAGTGGAACAACGGAAAGAAAAAACGCTTTCCAACACCTGAGGGCGAGTCGATCGGTCTTATTTTGCAGATCTGGGAAAATTATGGTAGGAAGTCTCCTGTGATTTATCTTTCAGAAGAAGCTCAGCACTTTATTATCGATAACATGGAAGCGGTAATGGCTGCTGAAAAAGAAAACTTTTTTCCTGTACAAGAGGAAGATGACGACGAAAGCCTTGAGATTTAGGCAATTCGGATAATACTCGAAGCAAAAATGCAAAATATACCAAGCGGGCAGAAAGACCGACGGGCTACAAGTCCGACTGTCGATTGGAATTTCTGTATTGGGTCGGAGTGAGTCCTTCATGCTTTCGAAAGACAGTGCAGAACTGCGCTCGCTCGGAAAAGCCAGCTTCCGCCGCTATCGCATTGATCGAGAGAGACGTGCTTCTCAAAAGATGCTTTGCGATACGAAGTCGTTCGAGTATTACGGCTTGATGAAGTGTTATCCCCGTGCTTTCCTTGAATATACGGTTGAGATAAAAGGAATGATATCCAAACTCAGCAGAGATATTCGAGTTGTCTATGTTCTTGTCGTAATTTTGACGGATATAAAGAGTTATACGCTGCACAAGCTCGGGGACGGCACGTGTTTTTTCATTCATACATTGCGCCATGTAGCAAAGCACATCCTTTATTATGGCTGATGTTGCGGCATCGGAAAATGGGGTAGGGAAGCTGAACAGAGATAGACATTTCTGAAATTTACTTTCCTGCTCAAAGGCGCCTTCTGCTATTATAGGCTGCGCAAGCTCCGAGGGAGGATCATTTTCAAAAATGAGCGAGGGATCAAAATGATTGAGGCTGTCAAGCGGATTGATAGCCTTTTTTTGATCTGATTTATTTCTCGTCATGTCAAAATTAAGCACAATTACCTTTACGTTTCCGTCAAAATAATACGGTGTGTCGGGGCGAAAATATATAATAGCTCCCGCGCTTACGTTAGCAACTCTATCAAGATAGAAAAATTTTGCCCGCCCCTCTATTATGTAAAACAGACGGAAATCGTAAGCTCGGCAGAATGGGACTGAGGAAAGGACCGAAGGCTGAAGCGCCGCGTGCCGCATGAACGGATTGATGTCACATAGCTGCATATATTACCTCATAAGTTTGTTTTTTTAACTTTTTGGTTTGTTTTGTATATTGATTATATCATAAAAAAGATGTATAATCAATACACAAATAAAAATCATTGGTGAACTGATCAAAAACAAAAATTTTCATTGAATTTAAGAGGAGAAGCTTATATGATACACAGAGAGCTGATAGGCGAGGTGATCGGCTTTGTGGCGGCTGTTACGGGATTTTTTATATTCCAACAGAAAAAGAGAAAAAACATACTTCGGGTGAAATTTATCTGTGACATTCTCTGGACTGCTCATTTTCTGTTTTTGGGAGCGTATTCGGGAATGGCGATAAGCGCAGTGGGCTGTACACGTGATATGATATTTTATAAAAAGGGCGAGGAGCAGAAGAGAAACAAAGCTTGGTTGTTTGTTTTTTTGACCGTTAATATTATTTCTGTGTTCCTTTCATGGAAGAGCATATGGAGCATCTGCTCACTTATTTCAGGTATTCTGGCAACTATTGCATTCTGGAACAGATATCCTATGCGTATAAAGATATTTTCTTTTATCGTCTGCATATCGCAGATGACCTACGGTATAGCCATAGGCTCGTACGCGGTGATGCTCAACGAGACTATAGCGATAACGTCAATATTGGTGTTCTTTATAAGATACTTTAAAAGCAAAAAAGGAGAAGTAAAATGTCAGAGATCGTAAAGACAGAGGGCGGACACTCGATAGTGATCAACGGAGTGACTTACGCTATTATTCCCGCCGTGATGGGGGCAGAGGACTTCTTTGAGAAGATAGAGGACGGAGCGTGGAGGTGGCACCGCCATACAAATACCGCCACCGACAGAATGAGAATGGAGATGATACTCATTGGTGAGCCCGACTTTACCATGATTCCTGCCGTCAGCTATAACGGAAACGGCTGGGGAGACGTACCCGAATACGTGGGCGACAGAGCAGAGGACGGAACTCCATGGAGCTTTGCTTCTCACAGAGTTACCATTCCTGCGTGTACATACAGTGAAAACGCGCATATCAGCCTTGCGCTCATGTCAGAGCCTAATTCCAACTCTGCTTGCTCGCTTTACAGCGTTGATGAGGGAGAAAAGCACGTGCTTATTTTTCCCGAGGAGGAAAAGCCAAAGACGCTTCAGAGACACTTCTGGGGAGGGGCTTTTCAAGGTGTGATGGAGCCAAGAAATGATTTTGAGGGGATAATACTTGCTTTGCCCTCTGACGGCGGAAAGCACCGATACCGTGGATTGCTTGACTTTGCTTGGCGGTACTACGGTCATAGTATTCTGCCACCGAGAAGCGCCGATGAGCTTTATAAGCTTTCTATAGCATACACGCGTTCTCTTTTTGAAAGAGAGAGAGACGGCTTTGCGGGATTTGTTACAGGCTCTCAATGGCATCCCGATACCACGGCATATAAAAAAAAGGAGCATCGCTACGAGCTCGGTTGGGTAGGTCAGAGCGCGTCGATGGCAAACGCGTTTATATACGACTATATCGAAAACGGAGATAGAGATAATCTTGAAATGGCGCTGGAGGCTCACGATGCGTGGCTGCGGTACGGAGAGACGGGAGACAGCTTCCTTGCGGCGAGAGTTGAATATCATCCTTTTCGCCTGCTTCCGTTTGAAACCATGAAGCCTGAGGATGTGGACCGATGGGAGTGGGGAGAGGATCAGTACGAATCAATACTCAATAAGGTGGGAAAGCCGCAGGAGCGGGACGATAAGGGCAGATTGCTCATAAAGCACGACGCGTGCAATATAGGAACAGGCGCGGATTGCTATTTTGAGGCTTACGACCTTTTGAGCAAGGTTGGGATAGATAAGTCCGAATATCTTGAAGCCGCTATAAAGACCTGCGATTTCGCTCTCGACAGTCAGGACAGTAGCGGATGCTTTGCGAAATCATGGAATTATAAAGGAGAGGTGCTTGCCAAAAACGGAACGATAGGCTGCTTCTTTATACTTCCCTTGTTGAAGGCATATAAAAAGACCAATGACGAAAAATATCTCAACTCTGCTATAAGAGCATTTGATTTTTATTACGGCGAGCTTGAAAGAGAGGGCTTTACAACGGCTGGGGCGTTGGATACCTATAGCATTGATAAGGAGTCATCATCGCCATTATTGCGCGCGGCGCTTGAGCTTTATGAGGTGAAAAAAGATAGATCTTACGTTTCAAAGGCGGAAGATATTGCTTGGTATCTCTGCACGTGGATGATGCACTTTACAGTGGAGTATCCCGAGGACTGTCTTATATCCAAGCTTGGATACGATACCTTCGGCTCGACCAGCGTGTCAACACCACATCAGGCACTTGACCAATACGCGCTCCGCGATGTGCTTTCTTTTCTTAAATTGTATGAGATAACAGGATATATACAGTGGAAGGAGAGGGCAAAGGCGTTCTGGTGTAACGCATGTCAGGGAATTTCCGACGGAACGCTGTTCTTGAACAGAAGACTTCGCCCCGCAGGCTCTCAGGATGAGGCAATATTCCATACCCGTTGGGGACGTCACGCCACCAAGCCATTCAGTCCTTCACAGTGGCTGCCCGCCTGGCCCTGCGCGTTCCGACTCGAAAATCTGCGGTGGTATAAGGATTGGAGCTTTTTTGACGAGGGATTGACTAAAATAGAGGGAGCTATTGAAAGAAGCTGTAACACGAGCGGATAAAATTCTTAAGATGCTTTGTAGGTAATGTGCGGTCAACAAAGAATAGTTAAAACTTGTACTTGCGGCCTCTACCACCCCAACCCCACTATGAACCGGGGTTTTTGGTCGTTTTCGTGGATTATTTCACGTTATCGTCGGCTATTTTACGTTATTTTGGTCTTTTTGAGTGATATCTTCGTACTTTCAAAATGTACATTTGGTGCATAATTTTAACAAGTATGCACTAAAAAACTATGTACTTCACGATTTTGTAGGACTTTTAGTTTATTATATTATACCACATTTTTAGAAAATTGTCAAGTAAAAAATTGATTTTTGTGTATTAAAAGAACAAATAATTTTGCAATCGCTAAAATAAATTATTGACACCAGCAGAAATTTATGATATAATTGACTCATAAAATGATAATACTATTTTGAGGTGCAAAATGGCTGTTAGCTATAAGAAACTTTGGAAATTACTAATCGATAGAGATATGAAAAAGAAGGAGCTCGCGCAACTTGCGGGTATCAGCAATTTTACGATTAGCAAGATGAGTGCAGGGAACAACGTAACGGTTGAGGTGCTTGGCAAAATATGCAAAGCGCTGAACTGTACGCTTGACGATATTATGGAGTTTATTCCCGAAGATGATGAAAAGGAGGGGGGCTGCTAATGACTGATAGAAATTACGAAATATTAAGTGGAGATACGCTTGTTGCAGTATGGAACAATAACAAGCTGTCAGTTATTAACGAAGCTTTGCTTCCTTTGTATTTGAAGAAAGTCCAGAACGCAGATCTTTGGCTGGAAACTCGTGCGATTGACAGTCATAGAGCGAACTCCCGTCTTTTGAAGAAGGCGTTGCGCTTGGTAGAGAAGGATGATATATCTACCGTTATTCACGTCAACGGTGCAACGATTACAGATAACTATTGGATCCGCGAGATTGGCTCAAATTTGACCTATAGCGACGTTAAATTCTCGGATGACTATTTCTCTAACCTCGCCTTAAAAGGAAACTACGATAGCTTTAATAAGGCTGCAAATAGCAAGCGTTCCAAGACTCCTGAGCTTACCAACGTAGGAAGCTTTGAAAAGTGCTGGAAGCTTCGTGACGGAAAGTGGTGGATGTATAAAAAGGCTACCCATGATGAAATGTTTTCTGAGTTGTTCGTATACGAGCTTGGAAAAGTACTCGGAATGAATATGGCAGTCTATGAGCGCGGAGAAGGATGCATAAAGTCGCTTGACTTTACAGAGGCCGCAAGTTTCAATTTTGAGCCTGCTTCTACCTTTATGGGTGATAACGAAGATTATTTTGACGTAGTTAAAGCACTCGAAAAGATTTGCCCCAAGGCTATTCCTGATTATATCAGAATGATATTTATGGATACCATCTGCGCGAATCCCGACAGACATACCAATAACTTCGGACTTTTGCGCGATATCAAAACTGGAGAATTGATTGGATTTGCACCGAACTATGATAACAATATGGCATTGATTTCGCGTGGATATCCTTCAAAACCCGGCGCAAAGGATATGTTGATATCGTTGTTCAATGAGCTTATAGAAAAGTATCCGAATTATAAATCATATGTTCCCAAAGTTACCGAAGAGATAGTACGAGATGTGATTGCAAAACTGAATATGAAGGTGAAATCACAGGTTATTGTTGATTTGGTTGTGGGAAGATATAATCAAATAGTCAAACAAGGCTTATAAAGAAGCGAAGAAAAGCAATTTAGCGAGTTTTAGTCGTTAAATTGCTTTTCGGTTTTAATTGCATAGATTTTCAAATGTAGTGGCAGCTTGTCTATCAACACTCTCAAGCACGTGTATGTAGATATTTGTAGTATCTATGCTTGAATGTCCGAGACGCGCGGAAACCGTTTTGATATCACAACCGCTAGAGAGCAGAATTGTGGCGGATGTGTGGCGTAGGCAATGAAACTTGAGGTGACGAATATTATGGCGGTCAAGGAAATGAGAAAACTGTTTCGTTGGTGTTTGTGGATTCATTACGCTGCCGCTGTCATCGGTGAATATATAATCAAGATTTTTCCAAGAATCAAGCGAAAGGGAATATTCTTCTTGCCTTTTCTTATATTCTTTTAACGTTTCACATAGGCAGTTTGGAATAGCAATCGTGCGAAAGCTTGAATGTGACTTTGGCTCTTTCTCAATAGACTTTTCGCCCTTGGGTTTATAAATGCTTCTCTTGACGGACAGACATTGTTTATCCAAGTTGATATCTGACCATTTTAGACCAACGATCTCGCCACGACGCATACCGGTGAAAAGAGCAATTTCAATCAGTAATCTGATGTTGATCGGTTCCGTTTTAGCGGCAGTGAGGATTGCTTTTGCTTCTTCTATGGTAAACACGTCAACCTCTTGATAACGCTCCTTAGGGAATGTTAAACGGCGCGATAACCCTACGTCGTCGTCCACATAGTACATCTTGTATGCCATTGTCAGTATAGAACGCAGAACAGTCGTGTAACGTTTTATGGTTTGTGGAGCGATGTGTCCCGGTTTGCCGTCGCTCCTGGGAAGAGAATTAAGCCGCAAAATAAAATCTTGGACATGATAGGTTTTGATGTCACGTAGGCGCATTCGTCCGAACATAGGAAGAATGTGCTTATCTATGATACTCTGATAAAAGTCATAAGTGCCAGGCGAGAGGGAAGTCTTTTGAATAGAAAGATATTCTTTTGCAAAGTCGGAAACGATCTTGTTCTCCGGCTTTTTTCTATTGCGTTCGCATTGTAATTCGTCTGTGAAATCTTCGATAAATTCATTAAGCTCTTTCTGGAATCTATCTTGACTTAAATCGGGTTTTGACGGTTTGAAGATGCGACCGCGTAAAATTTGCTTGCCTGTCATAATATCTCGTCCGCAAGATATTCGTACAAGATATGTGCCGTTTGGCTTTTGAGTGATATTTGCCATGTTTTTCTCCTTAAAATTTATTGCCCGAAGGCTTAATAAATTTTATCATGCGCAGAGCTTATTGACGTAAAAAGACTTCTGCCAACCCAAAAAAGAGGTCGTCAAGATGGCGGGAAAACGTGAAATTAATTTCAACTTCGCGAATAATATTTGAGAATATTGTTGATTTATGGTGAAAACAGTGGTATAATTAAATAAATACAATACTTTAATTATTTGAGGTGTAAAAATGGCTGCAAGCTATAAGAAACTATTCAAATTGATGATTGACCGCGAGATCAAAAGCAAAGACCTCTCTGCTCAAGCAGGAATTAGTCCCACAACACTTGCGAAGATGAAAAAAGACGGGGCGACCGTTTCAAGCGATGTGTTGGTAAAGATCTGTACAGCGCTTGAGTGTACGGTCGATGAGATCATGGAAATCGTTCCTGACAATAAATAATAGGAGTTTTATATGAGCCGTTGTTTATATAATAGCAGTTTCACAGAGTTTCTTAAATCAAGTGACAATTCAATATTTGGCATATTGTGTGATAGATACCATGGGGAAGCTCTGACAACTACAAGAGAGGCCTGGAAATCGGAAATCTCGATTATGAAAGATATCATTTCTCGATTTGCAAGCAAAGATGGAAAGATTATTTTTGAATATGATATACCTCGTCTTGGTAAGAGAATTGACGTTGTGTTGCTTCTTGAGGGAATTGTCTTTTGTCTTGAGTTTAAGGTGGGCGAGTCCAGGATAATAGAAGCAGATGTAGACCAAGTTCTTGACTATGCGCTCGACTTGAAAAACTTTCATAAATTTAGTCAGGACAATCTTATAGTGCCGATCCTTGTTGCAACAAATTATCGTAACGCATCTACTGAAATCCAAATGTCTGTATATGATGATAGAGTGGTCAATCCATTGATGTCGGGAAAGCAAGGCGTTGCTAATTTAATTGCCAAGGTATTGAAAGAGTTTCCAAATGAGCCGTCTATAAATCCTAATTGGATTAATTAGCCCATACGCTCCGACACCGACAATAATAGAGGCAGCCAAAACATTATACGAGAATCATTCTGTTGAAAACATTACTCGTCACGAAGCGGATAAGGTTTCTACTGATAGAACCATCTCGTATATTTTGGATGTTATCAAACATAGCAAAGAAAAGCAGAAAAAGAGTATTTGCTTTGTTACGGGTGTTCCTGGCGCGGGAAAGACACTCGTCGGTCTTGATGTTGCAATTAAGCAAACATATCAGGGCAATAAAGAGCCTGTCAAGGACGAGGGCGCCGTTTACCTTTCCGGTAATGGTCCGTTGGTTGCAGTGTTGACTGAGGCACTTGCGCAGGATAATTACAGCAAGTGTAGAGCGAATGGTGAAAAGAAGAAAATGACCGACTCTCGCCGTGAGGTGTCAAAGTCTATTCAGATGATTCACCGATACCGCGATAATATGCTGGCTAAAATAAAGAACCCCGTTGAAAACGGTGTTCTTGAAATCGATCCCGAAAAGGCTGTAAAATTGGATAAAGCCGGATTTGGTGAGGTTGAGCATGTAGCGATTTTTGATGAAGCTCAGCGTTCTTGGACGCACAAGCGACTTGCTGATTATTTGAAGCGCGGCGGAACGTATGGTAATAAACTGAAAGTTCCAAACTTCCCATTGTCAGAAGCAGCATTTTTGATTTGGTCTCTTGATCACAGAGAGGACTGGGCAACGATAGTTTGCCTTGTCGGTGGTGGTCAGGAGATTAACACCGGAGAAGCCGGTATATCCGAATGGATTAAGGCACTGAACGAACAGTTCCCGCATTGGAATGTCTACATTTCTCCCAAGTTGACTGAACCTGAGTATGCTGAAGGACGAGTTAATGAGTTGCTCCAAAACAATCCTAATGTTACCTACAATGATAGTTTGCATTTGGGAGTTTCGTTGCGTTCTTACAGGGCAGAGAAGCTCTCGGCATTTGTTCATTCGCTTTTGTCTTTCGATGACAATGCAGCGACGCTGTATAACGAGATCAAAGATAAGTATCCGATCGTTTTGACGCGAGATATGGCAAAAGCAAGAAAGTGGTTACACGATAAGGTTCGTGGAACAGAACGCACTGGTGTTCTGGTGACGAAAGAATCTGCAAGATTTAAACCTTTGGCAATACATATATTACCGGCTGGAGATGAAAATGCTGTTCACTGGTTCCTTGACGATAAAGATGATGTAAGATCATCAAATTATCTCGAGGATGCAGCAACAGAAATTCAGGTACAAGGCTTGGAGCTTGACTATACGTGTCTCCTTTGGGATGCCGATATGCGATATGAAGACGGCAAGTGGCGCTTCTACCGTTTCAATGGTCAGACTAAATGGGTTGAACAAATAGGGAATACCGAGAGCAAGCAAGAACTCATGAAGTATATGCTGAACGCGTATCGAGTTTTGCTCACCCGCGCCAGAGCCGGAATGGTGATTTGCGTGCCTGAGGGTAACGCCAATAAAACAGTCAGCGGCTTCTGGGAGGATAGTACACGCTTGCCCGAATTTTATGATGGTACATATCAATACTTGAAGAGCTTAGGAATTGAAGAAATATGAAAATAACAGAAGTTGTAGCCGCTCTCATTTGGCAGGGGAATAAATTTATGATATGTCAACGTCCGGAATATAAGGCGAGAGGTCTCCTTTGGGAGTTCGTTGGTGGTAAGGTTGAGTCAGGCGAAACGAAAGAGCAAGCGCTCATCAGAGAGTGCAAGGAAGAATTGAATGTTCTTCTCTCGGTCGGTGATGTGTTCATGGATGTTGTCCACGAGTATCCCGATTTGACGGTGCATCTTACTTTGTTTAATGTCACTATCGCTGAGGGCGAACCGCAGAAACTGGAGCATAACGATATTCAATGGATAACACCGAGTGAAATCCCGAACTATGAATTCTGCCCGGCAGATGAAGAAATATTAAAAGAAATCACAAAACGATTCTAAAACAAAAAAGGAGAATTTATGTACACAGCTATAAAGGACTATTGTTCTAACGGAATTGAAAATGGGCTTTTGTTGCTTGATATGCCTACGGGTTTTGGAAAAACCTATAATGTGTTGAAATACATATACGAGGCATCTATGGAAGAAGCAAATGCTGAGCGCAAATTCTTCTTTGTAACAACCTTGAAAAAGAATCTTCCAAAAGAAGATTTGGAGAAGCAGTTCAAAGCAGATGGTCGTTTAGCCGAGTTTAAAGAAAAATTTTTGTTTATTGATTCTAATTGGGAATGTGTTGTTCAAAATTTGTCCTTAGATTTGGAAAACAAAATTCCTCATGAACTTAGAAAAACTGATGAATTTAGAGCTATGAAGAACGACGTTCGATTTTTGAGAGAATCTCAAAAGAATGCCGATAAAAAAGGGCTACGACCTTATGCTGAAAGCATCAGAGAAAATCTTAGGGGAAAGACAGAACCTGCATTTAGGCGATATGTGCAGGCGATTTTGGCACGCGAATTCAAAACTGTAAAAGATCGAATTTACGCGATAAAGACGGACGAAAAATGGCAGTGGTTGGGTGAGTTGTATCCGGCTGTATTTACGAGCGACAAGCAAATTATATTCATGAGCATGGATAAATTTCTTGCGAGAAATGCCACGATCGTAGAACCGTCGTATATGTTTTATAACTCGAAAATAATTGATAACGCAGTTATATTTATCGATGAGTTCGATGCCACAAAAGAAACGATATTGAAAAATATTATTTCCAACGGACTGAGAGAGAAAATCGATTACATAGAGCTGTTTAACGACATCTATTCTGTATTGCACACTATCGAGTTTCCGAAAGCAATGACCGCACCGTCTAAAAAATGGACAGAGCGTCAGGCTACAAACAATTATAAACACTCAAACCTTCAGTTTATCGTTGACAACATACGAGAAAAAGCTGATGCTATTCATAGTCAGTATTCGTTGCAATTCAGTCATAAGACGGTAAGCAACGAAGATGCTGAATCGCGAAATTTTTTGTTTCAAGACCATCAGTTCCATGCAATTTTGGACGGAAACAAGTCCTACATTACAACTGTCAGCGACTCGGCCGAGAGAATAAATGCGATACAGTTTTCTTCCGAGAAACCAAGTAGCGAGGATGGAAATATCCAAGTGATGCTCGGCAAACTGAGAGGATTTATTAAATATTTTTCAGGCGGCATAAATATGCTTGCATATAACTATATGCAGTGCAGAGAAGAACGAAGAAAACCAGGAGAAGATGAGTTTTCGTTGGAATCCGCAATTCGTTCAATTTTGGCTGAATTCCGTTTGAGTGACAAGCATATTGACTATATAACTTCACAAATTCTTATTTCTTCGCACAAGCCGAAGGGCGATATAGAAAATGCGGATTTTGATTTGTCGTTTTATGAAAACGGATTCCGTTATTATGCGTTTGAAGATGATTATGCACATGATATGCAATCAAAAATCATGATGTATTCTTTTCAAGTGACGCCTGAAAAAATCCTTTTGAGATTTTGTGAAAAGGCTAAGGTAATAGGAATATCTGCTACAGCATCTGTTCCAACTGTTGTCGGAAACTTCGATCATAAGTATCTGAAAGCAAAGATGCAGACCAAGTATAATGTCGTAAGGGAATCCGATAGAGGCAGACTTAGAACTGAATTTGAAAAATCGATCTCCGGATATAAAGATGTTGAGGTTGATGTTCAACTTTTGGGAGAAGTCTATCACGAAAAAATATGGGAAGGCGTTTTCAACGACACTGAGCTTGCACAACATATTTTTGATAAAGTAGAGAGAGCACTGAGCCAAGAAAAGAATAGTTACAACAAAGAAAGATATTTTAGAATTGCTATGGCGTATAAGCAATTTGTGTGCCATGACGACATTCAGTCTTTTCTGTGTGTGTTAACCAAGCACCCTCGTCCGGGTGATATGTATCTGGATATGGATATGCTGTATGAAATATTCAAGTTTATCCATAAAGAGAGAGGACAGAAGTTTGACAAAAATACCGTTTGCTTGTTAGATGGCGAAGAATTTGACATAAATAAAGAGCAAATCATTGATAGGTTGCAACAGGGTGAAAAGCTGTTTGTAATTTCTGTGTATCAGACCATAGGAGCAGGACAAAATCTGCAGTATGGTATCCCTCAAAATTTAATAGGTCATTTGGTAAGTAGCAATGATCGAGAATCGAGATGCGAAAAAGATTTTGATGCGATCTATTTGGACAAGCCTACGAATATCTTTGTGAATTTAAATGAAAATCTTTCAGATGAGGATTTCGTAAAGTACCTTTATTATGTGGAATTTTTGCAAGAGTGGGCTGAGCTTTCGGCACAAGAAACAAAAAAACATGTAAAAAAGGCATTTAAGACTTTTTTGACAGGACAATTTTATCGGGATGACTCAAAATCGGTTTACGATACTAAAAGTGTGGTTTTAATGTCTACTCGTACTATAATTCAGGCAATTGGTCGTATTTGTAGAACAAATCAAAAGAGAAAAACAGTGTATGTTTTTGCGGACTATCGTATTTCCGAAAGCATTGATTTTGACATCGATGATGGAAACAGACTTTTGAATCCCGAGTTTAGAGCTTTGCTTACTCATATTGAAGAACATAGAAAAGCTTACGCAGGTGGGGATTTTGCTGATGAGGCATCGTTATTGTCTGTTCGCGTAAACAAGATGATCAATAACATTTTGCGCGAAGATTGGACGGAGTCTCGTATGGTGCAGTGGAAGATGCTCAGGGAGTATACGTTGCAGCATCCAACACTGTCCTCGTTGGAAGAAAGCCGCAGCTTTATGGCACACAATACGTATGTAAGATTACCAAAACCAATGAACACAATTTATTATAATCAGGAGTCGGATTATAATAAAGTTCTTGTTAGTTTCGGAAAAACAAAAGAGTACCCATACGAGGTTTCATCGTCTGCAGCCAAGCTGGATCTTTTGATGAAAAATCAAAGCCTTCGAAATTTCTTCGAGCGCAAGGGCTGGGCAACGACATTCGATTATAATGATTTTATTCTTTCTCCGCCGTTGTTTAACAACATTTACAAGGGTGCTTTGGGAGAGATGACCGGAAGATTTTTGCTTTGGAGGCATTTAGGACTGAATTTGACAGAAATCGAAGATCCCGAAGTGTTTGAATTGTTCGACTATAAGATTGAAAATACTGGTATTTTCATTGACTTTAAGAATTGGCATGAGAGAACGCTATTTGGTAATGAGGAAATGTTCAAGAAAATCAAGTCGAAAGCTGATACTTGTAATGCAAAATGCATTATTGTAATTAATGTAGTGTCTGAGCAATTTGTCGAACCGATTAGGTCGAGTTATGGAGATATAACAGTTGTACAAATTCCTTCGTTGATAGATTCAAACAATCCTAACCAACCCATTCATAAAGCATTTGATATGATAAAGAGGTGTATAAATGAATTCTCCGATTAGAACAAATCAAGTCATTTTTAAAGTAAATATATCGGCTTTCAATGATAAGTATGATGTCTTTCGTGTAAAAACTGACGATAAGTATTTCAAGCATGGAGCATATATAATCGATGCACCTTTTTTGAATAATTCGGTTCGCTCGGTCTTGTTTGAAAGGGGAAACACTTTCCTTGTTCTGATGGATCGTAACGATGGCAATTTTGATGCATTGAAGCGAACCTTTGATTCACACGAGGAAGGTGATAAAATTACGTTCTCAAAAGAGGACGTATCCTTGCTTAAAGAAAGTGAAATTCTTCAGCTTTTGTTGAATAGTATGAGCAGCCAAAAATCCGAGTTTTTGAAATGTAACAATCTTACAGGCCACTTTTATTGTTTCCATAACGAGTGGTTGCGTCATGATAAAAAATCCGAGAAAAATATCATTTGGCAAGTTCCGTGTTTGGAATTGCGTATTACTCAAGACATGAAGCTTTGTATGTCTATGCATACCTTTACATCTGAGCTACTCAGAAAGAAAATAACGTTTGGTGCCAGAAAGTTCGAGGAGTATCCCAAGTATGTATTTTCTCGAAAGAGTACGTTAAGAAGAAAGCTGAAAGAAGATGATGAGCCCGCCTTTATCATGCGTCAGCTTGACGGTAAGAAAATAGATATTCCGTTTATTGATCTTCAGGACATAAGAAAATATCGTAAAAGTAAAGTAGGTATGCTTGCTACTGTCATATCTAATTTTAATATGGAATTCGCAGGACTTGCATCCATTGAATTTGACACAATCAAAGAATATACCGCACTTGATTATTCGAGAAGAGCTCAAAAGGAAAATCTGAAAGCAATCCAAGAGATGCTTTCCGTGCAAAGCATTAAAATAGTTGATCAGATAGGTGACGAGTACTCAGATAGATTTTGTCATGAGGTAGCCGAAAAGCTTCTTGAAAAATATAGCGTAAAAGCCACAGTTGGAAAACGTGTGTCCAAGGGGGCTTTGAATATATGCGTTATTCACAATGCGGCATATTATGAGGATATAGAAGATCCCTACAAGGAAAAGCATGAAGGTGTAGCTGTTCAGCACATAACATTTGAGGATTTTTCCGGAAAGAGCGAGTTTGCAATCTCTACAATCGTTCATGAACTACTTATCAAAAAAGATATTTTAAGCGGTCAAATAACATTGTTCGATTGGAATGCACTTGGCTATCAAGAGGAATTTTGCTTTGGATGCGCAAAGTGTGATAATGGTGTAAATAGGTATTTCTTTATGAATATCAAGCCTGATGGAAGCTTTACTTTTACAGAATCCAAGTTGGACTTTTTCAATATGGATCAGTACCATGAGTGTGTGGAGATTTTTGAGAACGCTAAGGCAAAATCTGAAGATATCCAAGGCGTTTTGAAAAATTCCAACGGCAAAATTAATATCATAAAGGGAACTGACTGGATAACTCTTCCGGAACTGTTTGCAATAGATGCAGAGCTCTTGGAAGGAAACAATAAACTGCGCGGTAGAAGCAAACGTGATGAACTTTTGACTTCGTGCTTGGATATCAAGTGCTTTGAGCAGAGTGGAGATACATACTACTTCGTAGGTGAAATAGGAGAGGGAATGCGTAATAGCATTAGTCATTCAACCAATATTCGACGGATTGTCAAATATAAGGATGCTCCCGACTTTTTTGAACAATTGTTACCACTTATGAGCGTTTCGTTTGTTAAGAATGGGCAACTAACGGTTATTCCATTCCCATACAAGTATTTAAGAGAATATATTAAGACGGTGAAATAAAATTACAAGAAATGGGGTGAGGCATATGAAACCACAGTATTTACCTTCTGTTTGCCAAACACATGTAGCGCATTACGAAGGGAAAATAAAGATAGAAAAATCAAAATTACTTTTGAAAAAGAACGAGGTTGTATCTTTGAGAAAGTTTTGCGATTTGATATCTGCCGATATGCCAGCTCCATTCCGGATTCTTGATGGATATTATGTAGGTTTCTCAATACCTCAGATAGCTAACGAGTTTGATTTGCTTCGATTCGGAACAGACTATATTGTTAATATTGAGCTAAAAAGCAAGCTCTCTGAAGAAAGCAAAATTGATACTATTATCACTCAAATGCATAAACAGCATTATTATCTTAAATTCCTTGAAAAGCCGTTAAAGATATATACGTATATTGAGGATGACGGAATCTATTGTTACGATGCTGAAAATAATTCTGTGGAGAGCATCGACCCCCAACGTTTAGTTGATGTGCTTGTAAGTCAAAATGTAGATTTCGACTTAGATCCGGACAAGCTTTTCAAGCCTTCTAACTATCTCGTTTCTCCTTTCAATAAGGTGGATCGTTTTATGTCCGGTGAGTATTTTCTCACTACGGATCAGGCAAAGAAAAAGAAGGAGATATTAGACTCGATAGATAACAATGAGTATTTGTTCTTCTGCATATCTGCCGATGCAGGTACAGGAAAAACATTGCTTACATACGACATTGCGAAAACATATCAAGAATGCGGTAAAAAAGTTTTGGTTTTACATTGTGCTAACTTAAACGAGGGACAGTATAGACTAACTTATGACTATCATTGGAATATAAAATCAGCAAGTTCTTTAAGATGTTCTGATATAAGTCATGTTGTAAAGGAGCCCGATTTAATTGTCGTTGACGAAGCTCATCGAATATGGAAAAGCCAACTTGAAGACTTGGTAACATATGCTAATGAAAAAGGTATCAGTATATTATTTTCGTATGATCCCAAACAGTATTTACGGGATGATGAAACAAAGGAAATCCATTCATTTCTTATAGAAAATTATCCCGAAAAAGTGGCTGAATTGCGTAGGCTTACAACAAAAATAAGAACGAATAAACGTATGGCATCATTTATACATAATATGATGGCCATAGGTAGCAGCCAAGATAACTTAAATTACGATAATATTACAATTGAGTATTTTTCAAAAGTGAAAGATGCGCAAGATTATTTGAATTACTTGGATGCTACAGGAAAATGGAAGGCAATAACATTTACTCCGTCACAATATTCCTCTGGATCGGTTAATTCGCTATCCTGCTTGTGTGACGAAAAAGCACATGGAGTTATTGGGCAAGAATTTGATAGAGTAGTTTTTGCGATGGATTCAAATTTCAGATATAGTGATAAGAATCGATTGTCAAGTATTTTAAGTAATTATTACAGTTTGAAAGGAATGCTATACCAAATTGTAACAAGAGCAGTTGAAGAACTGAAAATTATTGTTATAAACAATCCAGAACTATATCAAAAGTTAATATCGATTAAATATATGGGTGAGCAACCCTTAGTTAAAGAATAGGCAAAAACATGAAAACTATAGAAAAAAGCTATTCAAAAGAAAGTTTTGAACGTTGGGGCGACACCTCAGCGTATCGCGAGCTTGAACAGAAAACAAAAAACTACACAAAAGAAAAGTGGTCAGAAGCAAATGACGGCGTAATGGCGATATTTGCTGACTTCGCTGTGTGCAAGGAGAGTGACGCAGAGGCTGATTCCAACGAAGCACAGGCGCTTGTTGCCAAGCTTCAGACACACATCACCGACAATTACTACACTTGCACAGATGAGATTCTTGCAGGTCTTGGCAAGATGTATGTCGCTGACGAGCGATTCAAGGAGAACATCGACAAGTGCGGAGAGGGAACAGCCGAGTTCGTATCGGATGCGATTACCGCTTACACAAAGAAAATATGAATCACTACCTCAAAAATTTAAACAAGATTGAGTTCATCGTGACCTACGCCTGCACGGGGCGGTGCAAGCACTGTTCCGAGGGCGATCACACGTCTTGCGGTGAGCGGATCGATCCGCAAATCGCCGCAAATGCGGTGCGTAAGATCACGGCGGAGTACGATATCAAAACCGTCATGACATTTGGCGGTGAACCGCTTTTATATGTAGACGCGGTCTGTGCGATCATGACGGCAGCCAAAGAACTGAATATTCCCAAACGCCAAGTCATAACAAACGGCTATTTTTCAAAGAAAGCCGATAAAATCCGTGAGGTCGCAGAACGACTTGCCGCGTGTGGCGTGAACGATC
>JAGAPH010000033.1 GCA_017623375.1 Clostridia bacterium
AGCTGTCAGCGAAGCTGACTGAGGGAGAGTGCGTCAAAACATAATGAAATCTTAACCGTTATGCACGCAGGCTCCTCCACCCGCTACGCGGGAGCCCCCTCTCGGAGGGAGCCTTATGTGAGTGCGAACATAGATTATAAACCCACCGACAAATCAAAATTTGAAGAAAAAAATGCCTTCGGTTTTAAACGATCAAAACGAGGAAAAATTCGCAAAGCCCTTGAATATTCGGCTTGCTTGTGATATAATATAGTATATTTTTATTCCCCAAAAGGAGAGATGTTATGTCAGAATATAAAATGGAAACAAAATGTGTGCAGGGCGGCTATACTCCCGGAAACGGAGAGCCCCGGCAGATACCGATAATTCAGAGCACTACGTTTAAGTATAATACAAGCGAGGATATGGGAAAGCTTTTCGATCTTGAGGCATCGGGCTATTTCTATACCCGTCTGCAAAACCCCACCAACGATAGCGTTGCGGCTAAGATCTGCGATATGGAGGGCGGTACTGCCGCTATGCTTACCTCCTCAGGACAGGCTGCTAACTTCTTTGCGGTATTTAACATAGCATCCAACGGCGACCACGTTGTGGCTTCATCTACCATTTACGGCGGTACGTTCAATCTGTTCTCCGTCACCATGAAGCGCATGGGCATCGACTTTACCTTCGTTTCCCCCGATGCTACCGAGGAAGAGCTGAACGCCGCATTCCGTCCCAACACCAAGGCGGTATTCGGCGAGACAATAGCAAACCCCGCGCTGACCGTTCTTGATATCGAGAAATTCGCAAGGGCGGCTCATTCTCACGGAGTTCCGCTTATAATAGATAATACCTTTGCAACACCCGTAAACTGCCGTCCCTTTGAGTGGGGCGCGGATATCGTTACCCACTCTACCACAAAGTATATGGACGGTCATGGCGCGGCTGTTGGCGGTTGTATCGTTGATAGCGGTAAATTTGACTGGACAAAGTATCCCGAGAAGTTTGCGGGACTTTGCACGCCCGACGCAAGCTACCACGGCGTTACCTACACAGAGAGATTTGGTCTTGAGGGAGCGTTTATTACCAAGGCAACGGCTCAGCTGATGCGTGACTTCGGTGCTATTCAGGCGCCTCAGAACGCATTTCTGCTTAACCTTGGACTTGAGAGCCTGCACGTAAGAATGCAGAGACACTGCGAAAACGGACTTGCCGTGGCTAAATTCCTTAAATCCGACGACAGAATAGCATGGGTAAGCTACCCAAGCCTTGAGGGCGACAAGTATTACGACCTTGCTTGCAAGTATATGCCCAAGGGCACGTGCGGTGTTGTAAGCTTTGGAGTCAAGGGCGGAAGAAAGGCAGCAGAAGCGTTTATGAAGCATCTTAAGATCGCCGCTATCGAGACGCATGTTGCCGATGCCAGAACCTGCTGCCTGCACCCCGCAAGCGCAACGCACAGACAGATGAACGACGAGGAGCTTATCGCGGCCGGAGTAGGTCCCGATCTGGTAAGACTTTCCTGCGGACTTGAGAGCGCAGACGATCTTATCGCCGATATCAAGCAGGCTCTTGACGCCGTAAATAATTGATCACATTTGTAAATCAACCGAAAAGGAGGCGATGAAATGCCCATAAGAATACCAAATCTTTTACCTGCAACGCAGGTACTGCTTGACGAGAATATTTTCGTCATGACCGAGACGAGGGCGATGACGCAGGACATCAGACCTCTTAAGATACTCATGCTCAATCTCATGCCCCAGAAAATCGTTACCGAGACGCAGATAGCGCGCCTTATAGGAAACACTCCTCTTCAGGTGGAGCTTGAGCTTTTGCAGACTGCCACCCATAAGTCAAAGCACACGTCTGCGGAGCATATGCTGGCGTTTTACAAGACCTTTGATGAGATAAAGCACAAGAAATACGACGGACTTATCATCACGGGTGCGCCCGTGGAGCAGATGGAGTTTGAAGAGGTTGAATATTGGGATGAGCTTTGTGAGATAATGGAGTGGAGCAAATCTCACGTAACGAGCACCTTTCACATCTGCTGGGGCGCGCAGGCGGGACTTTATTACCATTACGGTATAAAGAAATATCCCCTTGAGAAGAAGCTTTTCGGCGTGTTCGAGCATCACCTTGACCGCAAGCATTCCATTCTTTTCCGTGGCTTTGACGATAAATTCGTGGTGCCTCATTCAAGGCACACCACCTGTCGACGTGAGGACATTGAGCTTGTCCCCGAGCTTAAGATACTTTGCAGCTCGGAGGAGGCGGGTGTATTCGTGTGCGCCACGGGCAAGGGAAGGCAGATCTTCGTCACGGGTCACTCGGAATATGACGCTGATACGCTTAAAAACGAGTATATGAGGGATAAAAACGCGGGGCTTCCTATCGATGTTCCAAAGAATTATTTCCCCGATGACGATGACACCAAGGAGCCTATAGTGCGTTGGAGAAGCTGCGCAAACCTTCTTTACTCCAACTGGCTCAACTACTTCGTATATCAGTCCACGCCTTACGACATCGACGAGATAAAATAAAACAATAGCGCCTTGACATATGTCTTGGCGCTATGCTTTTAAGGAGAGAAATGTACTCAAGAGTTTACGTTGAGATAACCAATATATGCAACAAAAGCTGTTCCTTTTGCCCGGGGCATAAAAGAGCGCCGCGGCGAATGACCGAGGAAGAGTTTGAGAAGGTCACGGACAGTCTTTTGGGGCACACACAATACATATATTATCATCTTATGGGCGAGCCGCTGACACACCCTCAGCTTGCGCGATTTATAAGAATAGCGGGGAATAAGGGCTTTAAGTCGGCGGTGACGACAAACGGCACATTGCTTGAAGGAATAGGAGACTCGCTTATTGAGGCGGGGGTCTATAAGGTCAATATCTCCGTCCATAGCTTTGAGGGCGAGGACGGGGAAAAATACGAGGAATATATACGCACCTGCCTTGATTTTGCCGACAGAGCAAGCGCCGCGGGAGTTCTTGTAGTGCTTCGTCTGTGGAATAAGGGACATGACGGCGGAAGAAACGGTGATATACTTTCAAGAATGAAGGAGCGCTTTGGAGACTGCGAATGGCACTTTTCAGAGAGAGGCGCGAGAATACGCCACAAGCTTCACCTTGAGTACGGAGACCGCTTTGCGTGGCCTGACATGGAAGCGGAGGACGGGGGAGAGAGGGTATTCTGCTACGGGCTTTCCGATCATTTCGCCGTGCTTTGCGACGGAACTGTAGTGCCTTGTTGCCTTGATAACAACGGCACGCTGGCGCTTGGAAATATATTTGACTCGCCGCTTGAGGATATTCTTCGCTCCGAGAAGGCGCAAAGAATTGCCGAAGGCTTTAAGGCACACACCGTCGCCGAGGAGCTTTGCCGAAAGTGCGGATATGCAAGGAGATTTAAGTGATAAATTGGGATTTAGCGGTGAGTTTGCTATGTTTGCATAAACCAAAATTGTAGGGACAGGCGTCCTCGACTGTCCGTCCTAAACACAAAGAAATCTTATGATTTTCAATAAGATACATTATCGCCAAGAACGGACAGTCGAGGACGCC
>JAGAPH010000003.1 GCA_017623375.1 Clostridia bacterium
ACAGGCGTCCTCGACTGTCCGCCCTAAACACAGAGAAATCTTATGATTTTCAATAAGATACATTATCGCCAAGAACGGACAGTCGAGGACGCCTGTCCCTACAATCAAGAGAGAGCGAACACAGATTGTAAAACCACCGATAAATCAAAATTTGAAGGAATATCAAGCGCGGACGGGCAATATCAAGCGGAAAAATTCTTTGACAGATAAAAATTTTGAGAAATTTTCAAAAAGCTCTTGACACGGGAAGGGATATGTGGTAAAATAATCGGGCAAAAGAAGAAGAACGTCTCCGTTCTCACTGTGCCGCTTGAGTGTGTACGGTCTGATATTCACCCAAAAGTCCGAGATAGGTGTGTCTTGGCGTTTGTCGTGCGGAGAAGTTCCTTCGCATGATTTTTTTATGCCCAAAGGGCTAAAATGGAGGTGTATTCGGTATTAGCGCAAAGGAATTGATGATCAACGAGGAGATCAAGTTCAAGGAAGTAAGAGTTGTTGGCGTTGACGGTGAAGCCGTCGGCATCATGTCCTCCGACGCTGCCTTGAAGCTCGCTTATGATCAGGGTTACGACTTGGTTTTGATGGCTCCCCAGGCACAGCCGCCCGTATGCCGCATTATGGACTACGGAAAGTATCGCTTTGAAAGAGATAAAAAGGAAAAGGAAGCCAAAAAGAAACAACAGACAGTTGAGCTTAAGGAGATCCAGCTTTCATGCAGGATCGATACTCACGACTTTGAGACAAAGGCGCGTCACGCGCAGAAATTCCTCGAGTCGGGCAACAAGGTAAGGGTCGTAATGCGCTTTAAGGGGCGCGAGATGAGCCATGTATCTATCGGTCAGGAGATAATGAGTAAGTTTGAGGAGACCTGCAGCGCCGTTGGAAGCGTTGACAAGAAGCCCGTTCTTGACGGAAGGATCATGAGCATGGTAATATCGCCGCTCAAGCTCAAGTAATAGTTCGTAAGATGCGGAAACGCAGTTTTATGATATAAACCAAATCTGATTATTAAAAAGGAGATTATAAAAATGGGAAAAGTAAAGACACATAAGGCTTCTGCCAAGAGATTTTCTGTTACCGCTTCCGGTAAGGTAAAAATGGGTCACTGTCATCACAGACATAACACAGGTCTTAAGACCGCAAAGAGAAAGAGACACCTCCGTCAGGGTGCTATTCTCAGCGATGCAATGACAGCAAACATCAGAACACTTATTCAGAAATAATTACGGAATAACAGAGGAGGATAAAGAAAATGGCAAGAATCAAGGGCGCAATGATGACGCGCAAGAGAAGAAATAAAGTTCTTAAGGCTGCAAAGGGTTACTGGGGCGCAAAGTCCAAGCACTTCAAGATGGCAAAGCAAGCCGTACTCAAGAGCGGTAACTATGCTTTTGCAGGAAGAAAGATGAAGAAGAGAGACTTCCGCAGACTGTGGATCGCTCGTATCTCTGCTCAGGCAAAGGTAAACGGCATGAACTACTCCACATTTATGCACGGTCTCAAGATGGCAGGCATAGACCTCAACCGCAAGATGCTCGCAGAGCTTGCTGTTTCCGATAAGGAAGCTTTCGCGGCACTCGTTGAAAAGTCAAAAGCAGCTCTTTAATCTGAGCTATAAAACCCGGTTTTTACCGGGTTTTTTGTGTGAAAGCTATTAAAGGAGGTAGGACGTACAATGGACGGACAGATCATAACGTCAAGGCAAAACCCGCTTGTCAAGTCAGTGTGCGGTCTTGCCGAGAAAAAGAAAAGAGCCGAGAGCGGGCTTTTTCGCTTTGACGGCATCAAGCTGCTCCGAGAGGTATTGCAGACGGATATCCCGCTGAAATACGTCATTCTTCGACAGGGGGCTGACGGCAGAGCCCAGGAGCTGGCAAGGACTGCCGAGGATAGAGGCGCGCAGGTGGTGACGGTAAGCGCCGAGGTCTTTGAAAAGATGACCGACGAGAGGTCTCCCGAGGGAGTGGTGACCGTGGCGCATATCCCACACGGCATACACGGCGCTAAGCAGGCAGAGGACGCCGCCCTCGAGATAAGAGACGGCGAGCGCATACTGCTGCTTGAATCGGTACGCGACCCCGGTAATCTGGGAACAGTCATAAGAAGCTGCTTTGCCTTGGGGATAGAAAGGCTGGTGCTTACGTCGGACTGCGCCGATCTTTATAATCCCAAGACAATAAGGGCGGCGATGGGAGCTATCTTCAAGCTGCCTACGCTGACCGTCCCCGAGGGCGCTCTTGCCGACTGTATCGCGGCACTGAGAGACAAAGGCAGAGAGGTGTACGCCACGGCTCTGCACAGAGACTCCGTCGCTATAGGCGAGCTGAATCTGCGCGCGGGGGACTGCTTCGTTATAGGTAACGAGGGACACGGACTGCGCGAGAGCACAGTGGAAGCGTGTACCGCTCCCGTTATAATTCCCATGCGTGAGGGCGCTGAGTCGCTCAATGCGGCGGCAGCGGCGGCTATCTGCATATGGGAGACCGTTAAGGTAAAGTGACAAAAACCTATTATTTTGCGAGGAGCAAAAATGAAGGACGAAAACAATCTGTATTGGGTATGGCTTGCCGAAAGAGTGGGGATCGCGTCAAAGAGCTTTTCTCGGATCGTGGAGAAGTATGACGATCCTTACGACGTTTACAGGCTTGAGTCTGAGGAGATAGAGCAGCTTGAGGGCATAAGTCCCCGTCTTAAGGAAAAGCTTTGCGACAAATCTCTTGAAAAGGCGTACTCGATCTTACAGTACTGTAAAAAGAACAGAATAGATATCATAGGATACCGCAACAAGCGATATCCTATGAGCCTGAGAAGCTTAGAGGATCCTCCCGTTGTGCTTTATTGCAAGGGACATCTGCCCGACATAAACTCATGCTTGTGCGTGGGAATGGTAGGAACGCGAAAAATGAGCGAATACGGGAAGCAAAGCGCGTATAAAATATCCTATGAGCTTGGGGCGGCGAACGTGTGCGTTGTCAGCGGAATGGCGCTTGGAATAGACGGTGTTTGCGCCTGCGGCACTATTGAGTCGGGCGGACAGACCGTTGCGGTGCTTGGCTGCGGGATATCTGTTACCTATCCCCGAGAGCACGAAAAGCTGATGCAGGCTATCATCAAGCACGGCGCGGTCGTTAGCGAGTATCCTCCTTTTGAAAGACCCAACCCCGGGAATTTTCCTAAAAGGAACAGGATAATCAGCGGTATGTGTCAGGGCGTGATCATAGTTGAGGGCGCGCGCGGAAGCGGAGCGCTTATTACCGCATCAAAGGCAATCGCTCAGGGGCGTGAGGTCTTTGCGCTCCCCGGTAAGATAAACGATAGCAACTCGGAGGGACCTAACCAGCTTATAAAGGACGGTGTGAACGTGGTGCTGCGTGCCGATGACATCATAGAGCATTATGATTTTCTCTATCACGACACCATAAGCTTCCGCGGACTTTCAAGGGCGAAAAGAAGTGCGGTGCCCTGCGAAGAGGCACTTGAAAAATACGGAGTTGCCTCGGTGTATCACAAAGAAAGGTACATACCGAGCAAGGATAGCCCCATTTCCGTAGAGACGGAGGATATGGGCAAGACAGAAGCAGTCAGTCAACAAACGTCTGTGCCTGCAGTATCGGATAACTCCGAAAGTATCTTTTTGGGGCTTGACGAGGGAACTCAGAAAATATTTGCGCTTATTCCCGATGGAACGGCGTTTACACCCGATGCGGTGGCTGCTCACGGAATAGATGTGGGAGAGGTCATAACGGCGCTTACCGTTTTGGAAATATGCGGTCTTGTGGCATCTCTGCCCGGCGGACTGTATATAAAGAAATAATGATTTTGAAAGGAAAAATAAATGGCAAATCTTGTTATAGTGGAGTCACCCTCCAAGGCGGCTACAATAAAGGGATATCTCGGATCTAATTATAAGGTGGTAGCGTCCAAGGGACACGTGAGAGATCTTCCCAAGAGCAAGCTTGGAGTAGATATAGAAAACGGCTTTGAGGCTCATTATATAAACATAAGAGGTAAGGGCGACCTTATCAAGGAGATAAAAAAAGAAGCCAAGAACGCAAACAAAGTATTTCTCGCCACCGACCCTGACCGCGAGGGAGAGGCAATATCGTGGCATCTTGCCACGGCTCTGGGTATCCCCGTTGACAAAACTCTCAGAGTTACCTTCAACGAGATAACCAAGACGGCGGTCAAGAGCGCTATCAAGGAGCCCAGGAGCATCGACATGGATCTGGTCAATTCCCAGCAGGCGAGAAGAATACTTGACAGAATAGTTGGCTATAAGCTGTCCCCATTCCTTTGGAAATACGTCAGAAGCGGTCTGTCCGCGGGACGAGTTCAGTCTGTGGCGACCCGTATCATCGTTGAGAGAGAGGAAGAGATCAGAGCCTTCGTTCCCGTTGAGTATTGGACGGTGGACGCGTCTCTTGCGGCACAGGGCGGACAGGAATTTACCGTTCGCTTTTACGGCGACGCTAAGGGAAAGGTAAAGCTGGGTTGCGAGGCGGATGCCATGAAGGTGGTAAACGCCGTAAGCAATAGTGATTTCAGCGTAAAGTCAGTCAAGAAATCCAAGAAGAAAAAGCTTCCCGCGCCTCCATTTACTACATCTACTATGCAGCAGGAGGCGGCAAAGAAGCTGGGCTTCCAGTCTCAGCGCATAATGCGTATCGCGCAGGAGCTTTACGAGGGCGTAAACGTGGGACAGGAGAATGGCGGCGTACAGGGTCTTATCACCTACATGCGTACCGACTCACAGAGAGTGTCCGCTCAGGCGCAGGAGGAGGCAAAAGCCTTTATCGGAGAAAAGTACGGAGATAAGTATTATCCCTCATCTCCCCGTGTCTATAAGGCAAAGGCTGGAACACAGGACGCCCACGAGGCTATACGTCCCGCGCGCATCGACCTTGAGCCCGCAAGGATAAAGAAATACGTTACCTCAGACCAGTTCAAGCTCTATAAGCTTATCTGGGAGAGATTTATCGCAAGCCAGATGGAGTCGGCTGTGCTTTCTACCGTTACTGCCGATTTTGAGTGTGCGGGATATATATTCAGAACAAGCGGATATACCGTTGATTTTCAGGGATATATGGCGGTGTATGAGGAGAGCGAGGACGATACTCATACCACGGCTGACGAGGTCAGCGAGCAGAGAAATATCAGACTGCCCGACGTTAAGGAGGGACAGAAGGTGGAGCTTGTGGGCACAGACCCCGCAAAGCATTTCACCGAGCCTCCCGCAAGATACAACGACGCTTCTCTTATCAAGTTCCTTGAGGAGAAGGGCATAGGACGTCCCAGCACCTTTGCGACGATAATCACTACCATAATCGCGAGAAACTACGTAAAGCGCGAGGGTAAGTCGCTCGTTCCCACACCCACAGGAGAGCTTACAAACAAGCTTATGGAGGAGAGCTTCCCCGATGTGGTCGATTACGCCTTTACCGCTCGTATGGAGCAGCGCCTTGACGATATCGAAAAGGGCGGACTTCCCATGAATACCGTTCTTGACGATTTCTGGAAGGGCTTTTCCGCGGAGCTCGATAAGGCTAATGAGAAAATGGAGAATGAGGAGCTTGAGGTGCCCGTTGAGGAGACGGACATTATCTGCGATAAGTGCGGAAGCAAGATGATAGTAAAGAACGGCAGATTCGGTAAGTTTGCCGCTTGTCCTAACTACCCCACCTGCAGAAACACCAAGCCTCTTACTAAGCCCCGCGAGGACGGAGCCGAGGGCGAGAGCGAGGAGAAGAAGGCAGTTATTGCCGACTTCAAGTGCGAGAAGTGCGGCTCTGATATGGTGCAGAGAACGGGCAGATTCGGAACGTTTTTTGCCTGCAGCCGTTATCCCGAGTGCAGCTTTACAAAGCAAAGGACAAAGGAGATAGGCGTACCTTGCCCCAAGTGCGGCTCAAAGATAGTAGTTAAGACGGGAAGAAACAGAACTGTATTTTATAGCTGCGACAGATATCCCGAATGTGACTTTTCGTCATGGGATCTTCCTACAAACGAAAAATGCCCCGACTGCGGCGAGATGCTCTTCCGCAAAAAGGGTCAGGCGGTGCTCGTCTGCCGAAAGACGGGCTGCGGCTTTAAGAAGCCTATCGAGGGCTCTGAGGAGTAATTTGGTTTATTGATATAGGATGGATATGGAAAAAACTGTAAAAATATACGGCGCGGGGCTTGCGGGCTGCGAGGCGGCTTGGCAGGTGGCAAAGCGCGGCGTGAAGGTGGAGCTTTACGAGATGAAGCCGAAAAAATTCACGCCTGCCCATCATTCCGAGGGGTTTGCTGAGCTTGTTTGCTCCAATTCCTTGCGCTCTGACAGTACAACAAACGCGGTGGGGCTTCTCAAGGAGGAGCTTCGCCGTATGGGCTCGCTTATTATGGAGGCGGCTGACGCCACGAGAGTCCCCGCGGGCTCGGCGCTTGCCGTTGACAGAGATAAATTCTCACAGTATATCACAGATAAGATAAGGTCACACCCAAGCATAACGGTCATAGAAAAAGAGATGACCGAGGTGGGAGACGGTATCACCGTCATCGCCACAGGTCCGCTTACTTCCGACGCCATGTCGGAGTATATTCAGCGTGAGCTTGTGGGAGAGGGACTGCACTTCTTTGACGCCGCCGCTCCTATCGTGGATGCGGAGAGCATCAATATGGACGTGGCGTTCTTTGCCTCAAGATACGACAAGGGCGACGCGGATTATATCAACTGCCCCATGACCGAGGAGCAGTATAACGCCTTTTGGGAGGCGCTTGTGTCTGCCGAGGAGGCGCAGCTCAAGGATTTTGACAGGGAAGAGCAGAAAAAGCTGAAGGTGTTCGAGGGCTGTATGCCCGTTGAGGTCATGGCTAAAAGAGGACACGACACCCTTCTGTTCGGACCTCTCAAGCCTGTGGGGCTTATCGACAAAAGAGTGGGCAATCAGGCGCACGCCGTTGTTCAGCTCAGACGTGAGAACGCCGAGGGAAGCATGTATAATTTAGTAGGCTTTCAGACGCACCTGACCTTCCCCGAGCAGAGAAGAGTGTTCCGAATGATCCCCGGTCTTGAGAACGCGGATTTTCTCCGCTACGGTATCATGCACAGAAATACTTATATAAATTCCCCCGATAAGCTTGACGGGACTTACAGGCTCGTCAGCCGAGAGGGTGTGTATTTTGCGGGACAGATGACGGGAGTTGAGGGCTATATCGAGTCCGCGGGCTCGGGCTTTGTGGCGGGACTTAACGCCGCAAGACAGGCGCTGGGGCTTGACGCGGTCATATTCCCGAGAAGCACCATGATAGGCGCTATGGCGGATTATGTCGCCCACGGCGGCACGGGGGCGTTCGTTCCCATGAACGCAAATTTCGGCATAATAGAGCCGCTTCCCTTGAGAGTCAAGGGCGGAAAGATGGCAAAATACGAGAAGCTCTCCGAGAGAGCGCTTGAGGAGATAGACCGTATCAAGGATACGATTTAAAAAGCAAGGAGGAGGATAAAATGCGAAAAACGGATATTGGCGCTTTGGAGCAGACCGTTGGATATACCTTTAAGAATAAGGAGCTTCTTCGGGAGGCGCTGACTCATTCCTCCTATGCTCACGAGCTTAAGAACAAGAGGATAGAGGCGGAATGTAACGAGAGACTTGAGTTCCTCGGAGATTCGGTGCTTTCTATCGTGGTAAGTGAATATCTGTTCAAAAAATACAGCGACCTGCCCGAGGGCGATCTTACGCACATTCGCGCGGCTCTTGTGCAGTCGGCTGCTCTTGCGTCATACGCGAGGGGAATAGGGCTCGGACAGTATCTGTATCTTGGCAACGGAGAGGAAAAAAACAGGGATCAGCAGTCTATTTTAGAGGACGCCTTTGAGGCGCTTCTTGCCGCAATATATCTTGACGCGGGCGAGAGAGGACTTGACGTTGTCAGAGGATTTTTGCTTCCCATAATAAAGAAGGCGATGGAGGAAAATGCCCGCGCCATACTGCACGCGGACGCCAAGACCGAGCTCCAGCAGCTGACTCAGGTAAGTGACGGAGCCACGCCTATGTACGTTATAACGGGAGAGAGCGGACCCGATCACGCAAAGGTATTTGAGGTAGAGGTAAGGCTCAACTCCAACGTTATCGGACACGGCAAGGGAAGATCAAAGAGAGAGGCGGAGCAAAACGCAGCGAGAGAAGCCTTGAGACTGTTCGGTGTGTGAGAGTAATAAAGAAAAGGCCTTGCGAAAAAACTTGGATTTGTTTCGAAAAAGGTGCGGACTTTCTCTCCCTTCTGTGGTATTGTTGTGTGCTGACAGAAGGTGCAGCCCATGAAAAGTACGATAAAAGAACTTTGGAGCGAGGCTCGCAATGGAGATGCAAACGGACGCAGGCGAGTAATCAAACCACAAAAAAAGCATCGGAGCAACGGTGTGCGAAATTAGCGGTAAATTATATCAGTTGGTCAATAATTGCTATGCTGTAAACCTGCTAAGAAAAGTCAATAGTTTTTTTGAAAATAATTGAGAAAAATTTTGAGGTAATAAAAGAAGCACCAAAAGGGCGAAAAAGGATGAGTTTTTTCGCCCGAGAGATGTTCAGTTTTATGTAATCAGAGATCTAAT
>JAGAPH010000034.1 GCA_017623375.1 Clostridia bacterium
CAGCGAAGCTGACTGAGGGAGAGTGCGTCAAAACATAATGAAATCTTAACCGTTATGCACGCAGGCTCCTCCACCCGCTACGCGGGAGCCCCCTCTCGGAGGGAGCCTTATGTGAGTGCGAACACAGATTGTAAACCCACCAACAAATCAAAATTTGAAGCACCGCATTGTGTGTGTAAATTGGGATTTATCGGGGGTTAATAGTTACATTATTCCACGAACAATCCCTCACCCGCCTTGCGGGAGCTCCCTTTGCACAAGGGAGCCTAACGAAGAAAGTGCGTAATTCCATATACATTAAGAAAATATCGGCATAGAAGCCTTACATTTTCATGTATAAAGTTCGGTTTATCCCAAGGCTCCCTTGTGTAACGGGAGCTGGCGCCGAAGGCGACTGAGGGATTGTTTTTTAACATAAACAAACCCACTGACAAATCAAAATTTGAATATCTATCCAAATAAATCTAAAAAATCTCTTCCATTTTGTCGGGAAGTATGATATAATTATAAAAACGGAAGGGAGGGTGTACGATGAAATCAAAATACAGTATATCTCTCGAATATATTATAGAGGAATTTCAGCTTGAGCAGGTGTATATGCCTCGCTCCTCCGCTGAGATAAAGGTATCCAGCACGGAGGTCGACCGCCCGGGACTTGCTCTCGCGGGCTTCGTTGAGATGTTCGATCCCATGAGGATACAGGTAATAGGAAAAGCGGAAACCAAGTATCTTACCGATCTTTCCTCAACTCAGCGAACGCTCCGACTTGAGGAGTTCCTCAAGCTGGCACCCGTTGCCGTGATCGTGACCTCAAAGCTCACAGTGCTTGACGAGATGATGTGTCTGGCGCAAAAATATAAGGTCCCGCTTCTCAGGACACAGGTGCGAACAAGTGAATTTCTTGCGTCCCTTATCGCAAACCTCAATACAAGCCTCGCTCCCCGTATCACCCGACACGGCGGACTCGTAGAGGTATACGGCGAGGGTATGCTTATTCTGGGAGACAGCGGTATCGGTAAGAGCGAGACGGCTATCGAGCTTGTAAAACGAGGACACCGACTGATAGCAGACGACGCGGTGGAGATAAAGCGCGTGTCGGCAAAGACACTGGTCGGAAGCGCCCCCGAGCTTATACGCTACTATATCGAGCTTCGCGGTATCGGTGTGGTCGACGTAAGAAGGCTTTTCGGTATGGGTGCGGTCAAGGCTACGGAGAGGATAGACCTTGTCATAAACCTTGAGCATTGGGATCCCGAAAAGATGTACGACCGCTTCGGACTTGAGGAGCAGTACGAAAACATACTTGGTATTGACGTTCCGTCCATAACCATTCCCGTGCACCCCGGCAGAAACCTTGCGGTGGTGCTTGAGATCGCGGCAATGAACAACCGTCAGAAGAAGATGGGCTACAATACCGCCGAGGAGTTCAATAAACGCCTCATGGAGCAGGATTTTGAATAAAATTAATAATACATAAAGGAGAAAGCATTATGAAATTAAGTGTTCTTGCAAATCTTTACGGAGCTAAGAGTCTTGAGGAGACGCTCAAGATACTTACGGGTCTCGGAGTACATACGGTCGAGATCGGAGCGGGCGGATACCCCGGAAAGGCTCACTGCAACCCCGAGGAGCTTCTTGCGGACGAGAAGAAGCTTGCTAAGTTCGTTTCCACCTTTAAGAAGTACGACGTTGAGATATGCGCTCTTGCCGCACACGGCAACCCCCTTCACCCCAATAAGGAGATCGCGGCTCAGTACGACAAGGATTTCACCAACGCAGTGCTTCTTGCTGAGAAGCTGGGCGTTGACACCGTTATCACCTTCTCGGGCTGCCCCGGTGACCATGAGGGCGCAAAGCTTCCCAACTGGGTAACCTGCGCTTGGCCTGAGGACTACATCGAGATACTCGAGTGGCAGTGGGCGGAGAAGGTAATACCCTATTGGCAGAAGATGGGTGAGTTCTGTAAGGCTCACGGCGTAAAAGTAGCCTTTGAGATGCACCCGGGCTTCTGCGTTTACAATCCCGAAACTCTTCTCAAGCTCCGCGCCGCAGTCGGCGACGTTATAGGCGCTAACTTCGACCCCTCCCACCTTATCTGGCAGGGAATGGATCCCGTTGCGGCTATCCGCGAGCTTAAGGGGGCTATATATCACGTTCACGCAAAGGATACAAAGATCGATAAGTACAATACTGCAAAGAACGGCGTTCTCGATACCAAGCACTACGGAAGAGAGCTTGAGCGCGCTTGGGTATTCCGCACCGTTGGCTACGGTAACAACGAAAGCTATTGGAGAGACCTTGTTTCCAATCTCCGTCTGTGCGGATACGATAAGGTGCTTTCCATTGAGCACGAGGATAGCGTAATGTCCATAGACGAGGGTCTGCGCAAGGCAGTTGCCTTCCTTAAGGACATCGTTATTGAAGAGGAAAAGCCCACCACCATGAGCTGGGCGTGAGCCTGACATACCCCCTTTTTAATACTTTTTTAGGAGATATACTATGAAAAAAGGAAAAATATTTTTATTGGTGGCTTCCATACTCGTTCTTGCCACAGTGTTGACGTCATGCGGAAGCGTGGGTAAGATACTCAATAAGAAATACGACGTAACGTCCGACGTTTACAAGACGGGCGCCATTCTGTCCGAGCTTACGGGCTATGCGGTAACTGAAAGCAACGAAGAGTTTATCGTTTTCTATTCTTTTGAGGGTGCTAATGTTTCAACCAAGGTGTTCGGAATGAACGCGGGACAGGTGATCGCTACCTTTGCGGACACCGCGTTTACATATGACGTCGATATTTACGACGGACTTCCCGTATTTACCGTTGCCAAGACCGAGGTTGATTTGGACGGAACTGGCGGTGTGCTTGAGACCACTTATACCCTTTACGACGCAAAGGGTACGGCGGTCACGACAACGGAGCATGATGCAGGCTTGCCTACTATGTTCGGTGACGTACTGATGTATAACTACGTAGCGTACAGCGTAGGTGAGGACGGCGCGCTTACAAAGACCTGCGACGTTCCCGAGTATCTGGCGCTTGAAAACTGCGACTTTTTCAACGATGATTACTATTATGTTCTCGGCGATACCGTAATAGTTTACGACCGCAGCTTTAACGCCGTGGCTACGTGGAGTTTTCCCGACTACGCTACTGAATTTGAATCCAACGCTTTCGTCCTGAATAATGGAGATATACTCGTTCAGTATTTGTACGTTGCCGATGAGGATGCAAAGAAGTACGATGTGACCGTTGTAGACGACGGTGAGACGCTTAAGCTCAATCTTGAGTCCTATATCGTTTCCGCGGACAATGGCAAGGCAAAGAAGGTAAAGCTTGATTACTTTGTTCAAGATGTGGTAACAAATTACGAGCTTTACGATAAGGACGCGGAAAAGACCGAGAACAGATTTACCGATAATTTCGATAATATCGCTGAGATAGTTCCGATAGTCGATAAGAAGATAGACTTCTCGGAGGCTAATGTCGATATAGTTCTCATGAATAACAAGGGTAAGGCAAAGGGTTCTCTGAAGCTGCTTGACGGCAAGGCAACAGATCTGCCGATAAAGATAGGCGATGATCTTTATCAGGTAAGAACGCTTACGGGCGGCGCGATAGTAAAAGGAAATGGCAAGCTTGTAAAGGCTTATAACAACCCAATGAGAAGAGTGGGAGCTTGCTTTATAGGCGAGGTTGCGCTCTACGACCTTGAGCTTAATCCCATATATAATCTGGTTGAGAACGACGCCGAGGTTATCGGCTCGGTCAGCGATACCGTTTACGTGAGAGCGGAGACTGAGACGGGATATACGGTTCTTTCCTTCCGTGACGGAGCGAGCACAACGCTTTACACGTACAATGAAAGCGACACAGCTCCCGCGCTCTCCTTCAGCATCATTGAGGGAGTGGGCTATAAGACGGTTGATACTGCCTCGGGCGACCATAAGTATTATAACGCAAACGGCGAGCTTCTCGCTACCACCACCTACGATCTCGTAACGGTAAGCGTCTCCGAGGAACACGGTATTATCGTAATGGTATCCGCTTCCGCCGAGACAGTTACCTATCACGTATTTACGGTTGGTGAATAATATTCGATAGCCAATAAAAAATGAGGCTGAGTCAGTGACTCAGCCTCATTTTATGTTTTTTCTGTTTTGTCTATAAATTGGGATTTAGCGGTGAGGTTGATGTGTTCGTACCAAACAAAAACTGTAGGGACCGTGCGTCCAATTCCGCTACGCTACATGCCTGTCCGTCCTTGGCGATAATGTATCTTAATTGAAAACCATAAGATTTCTTTGTGTTACGAACGGACAGTCGGGGACGCCTGTCCCTACAACAAAGAGAGTGCGAACACACCGACAAATCAAATTTGAAGATAACTTTCCCAATCCAACAGAACAGTTATCCAATCAGGCTATCCTGCTCGGGGGCGGGGATAGCCTCGCGCTCCACGATAGTGTAGCCGTAAGGATAAAGACAGCTTTTTTCCGCCTCTGTCAAGGTATCAACGCTTCCGTCTGATATAAGCTCCGTCTGATATACACGGAGAATATAGAAGGAGCCGTCAAAATCGTCAGGGCGCTGGTGGCGTATTCTTATTTTGTCGCCCGTGGTAAGCTCCTCGGACACATCGGTAGTGAAAATTATTCGGTGGACGGCTATGCGCTCAGAGAGGGTGTCCTTACAAACGATAAACGCGCCAACGTTATCGGCAAAGATAAGCGTTCCCGTTGAGGTAAATCTTGGAGTTACTCTTACCCATTTTGCTATGATCGGAGTCTCGGCGTCCGTCCATTTTCCCTTGTAATCAAGGTCTATGTCGTCGCCTGCCTTTATCTCGGAGGCGGACATTTTGTCTCCCCCAAGGCTTTTGACAGATACGTCCGAATCTACTCTTATCGTGGCGATACCGCCCGTCAGTGACGTTGCCTTTACGTAATAGCAGCCCTCAGCCTCGTTATACGTGACGCTATCAACCGACCCACGGAAATCCACCGTTCTTGCGGGGATAGATAAAGCCACGCCAACGGCGAGTATTACCGCAACAACGGCTATTCCTATAATTATAAATAACTTCTTCATCAGAAGTCTCTGATCCACTTGACCGCGAGGGATGCCCATGGAGCTGCGTGAGGATTGAGAAGCTCACCTCTGCCCTCGCATGTCTCCTTGTTGGCGAGACTCAGTCCGTGAGGACCCTCGGGGAATATATGAGACTCAAAGGGTATCTTCGCTTCGACCATTGCGTCCATAAGGAGCAGGGAGTTACGGACGGGGACAGTCTTGTCGGAAAAGGTGTGCCAGATAAAGGCGGGGGGAGTGGTGGCGTCAACATGCTTCTCAAGTGAGAACATCCGGATATCCTCATCGGTAGGCTGCTCGTGACCGCTGACACGCTTTATACTTCCAAGATGGGCATATTTGCCTGCTGTGATAACAGGATAGCAGAGAACCATTCCGCTTGGACGGTTGATGCCCTCAGGGCTTTCTCCCGACGTTACACCAACGGCGTCACGCACCTCAGGGATATTCCACAGTATTCCCGTGCTTGCGGCAAGATGACCGCCAGCGGAGAAGCCGAGAATATATATCTTTTCGGGGTTTGTGTTGTCCTCAGCGGCGCGCTGACGCACAAGCTTGACTGCAAGGGAAGCCTCAATAAGAGGCGCAAAATCGCGCGCACCCTCGCCAACGGAATATTTAAGAAGATAAACATTCATTCCCTCGCCAAAGAAGCGTCTTACCACGGGCTCAGCCTCACGGGGCGCAAGCATATTGTAGCCGCCGCCGGGGCAAACTATTACCGCAGGACGGGCGGGAACGGCGGGAAGAGGATCGCAAACGTAGGCGGTAAGGGAAGCGTCGGGGTATTTTTCGCTGAGTGAGAATTTTTGATAAAGCATAATGATGTCTCCTATGAATAAAATGTACGAATAAACCGTAGTATATGAGAGAATTATAGCACATAAATGGGTTTAAGTCAATGTGTTTTTGAGACATGTGGGATATAAAAATGCGTGCATATAAAAAACGGATAAAAAAGTAAAAAAACTTTGCAAAAAAGTGTTGACAAAAGGGAATTGTTGTGGTATAATATTTGAGCGTTCGACGGTGAATAACCGAAAAAGCGCTAAATAAACGTGGCGGGATAGCTCAGTTGGCTAGAGCAACCGGTTCATACCCGGTAGGTCATGGGTTCAAGTCCAATTCCCGCTACCATCGGCCCGTTGGTCAAGCGGCTAAGACACCGCCCTTTCACGGCGGTAACGGGAGTTCGA
>JAGAPH010000035.1 GCA_017623375.1 Clostridia bacterium
ACCGATATTTTCTTGATTTATATGGAATTACGCACTTTCTTCGTTAGGCTCCCTTGTGCAAAGGGAGCTGGCGCCGAAGGCGACTGAGGGATTGTTCTTGGAATAAATGTAACTATCAACACCCCGATAAATCCCAATTTGAATATCAAAGCAAACGGAGGTCAAAGATGAGGAAACGGAAAATACCGCTTGCGATATGCAGTACCTTTATTGTAATGATTTTCTGTCTTACAGTTCACGTAGGCGCGTCGGCAGAGGACAACTCTCTTGCGGAGGATATCTCGGGCAAGCTTGCAGAGATAGCAAAGGACGTGTCGGATAGGTCGGGCTCGTCACTTGCCGAGGACGCCGTTGGGGAGAGCGTCGAGGAGTCGGGACGAAAGCTTGTGGAGCTGATAAAGCCACAAAGGATAGCTGAGGAGATACTCGGCATCACGGGGAGAGCGTTGCCCGATGCGGCGGCACTGCTTGCGGTGGTATCGGGACTTGTTATAATATCGGCAGTCAGTAGCCATATCTTTGACGGAATGGCGGGCGGTGCTCTTGCCAAGGGCTTTGGCTTTTGCTCAGCGGCGGCAATAATATCGGCGATAGTCAGCGCTCAGTACGGGCAGATAGACCGTGTCAGCGGATTTTTCGACCGACTGACGGCACTGATGGAGAGCATGATCCCCATAACGGGAGTTGTGTGGGCGATGGGAGGTAACGTAAGCACCGCCTCGGTGGGAACTGCCGCACTGTACGGCTTGATCTCCGTCACCCAGCGCCTTTGCGCCGATACGGCGCTTCCCGTTTGCTACGTCATGGGAATGAGTGCCGTGTGCTCGGGACTTTCCGACGGAAGTATGCTTGGCGGCTTTACGGGGGCGGTTAAAAAAACGTACAATTTTTTTGTTGCTTCGGTCATGACCATTTTTGTGTTTGCCCTCGGGGCGCAGACCACTATTGCCGTCTCTGCCGACACCGCCGCGGCAAGAAGCGCAAAGCTGCTCAGCTCCACGGTCATACCCGTGGTTGGTGGCGCTGTGGGCGACACCTTACGCACAGTTGCGGGGAGCGTACAGTACATAAAGAGCGTGGTGGGGGTGGGAGGAATACTTTTTGTCCTGCTTCTCACACTACCGACACTTGTTTCGCTACTACTGTTCCGTCTCGTTTTTCTCGTGACGGCAAGCATGGCACAGGCGCTTGGGTGCGGGAGGGAGAGCAGACTTTTGTCGGAGCTTGGGAACATATACGGTTGCCTTATAGGCGCGGTGGCGATATGCTCGGTGGCATTTGCTGTGGCACTGGGGATATTCGTAAAGTGCGCCGTGGCGGTGGCGTAGAGAGTATAGAGGTTAATATGAGATCGTACTTTTTAACGCTTTTCGGCGTTGCCTTGACGGCAGCTCTTGTGAATGTCATATCCCCAGAGGGTATAATGAAAAAGCACATTGAACTGATATGCTCAATATGCGTTATTGCCGCAGTGGCAGTTCCTGTGATCAAAGGGATTATAAGAGTTGATATAGGTAATATTGACATAGCGCTTGAAGAAGAATTTGAAACTGATAATTATGACGAAATTTACAATCAAAACCTGCTTTACACAAACAAAACGGCGGCAGAGCAGGTGTTAAAAAACGAGCTTGCTCAGACGTTAGATGTAAACGCCGACGGAGTTGGCGTCAGTTTGGAGATATCACAAGATGGGGAAAACACACGCATCGAGTCTGTGAAGGTCTTTATTGCCCCCGAGGCGGTGAGCGCAGATCCACAAGGGATAAAGAAATATGTTGCTGAAAGGCTTTCTGTCGAGTGCGAAATAATATATAATCTTTTTGACGAAAAATAAAAAATAATAGCGAATATATTTGTAAAATAAAGAATATTGACGGAGAACTGTTGTGTCGGAAAAATCAAAATATAAAGAAAATAAGTGGCAAAAATTTATATTTGTTGTTCTTGGCGGAGGACTTGGAATAATACTGCTGATCTTTGGTGGAGGCTTCGGGAGCAGTGACGGAAAAGAGACGGAGAGCGCCGGTGTGGCTGATGTATCAGTAAGCGCAGACGCTTACGCCGATATGCTTGAGAGCAGAGTCTCTGCTCTTTGCGCCCAGGTCAAGGGTGCAGGACGGGTGACGGTGTTCGTTAGCCTCAGAGGCGGCTATCGCACCGTGTACGCCATGGATTCACAGTCAAGCACCTCGGGCTATAAGAGCGAGATAGTCATGTCGGGAAGCGGCTCGGATAAGCGAGCAGTGGTGACGGCTTATGAAAATCCCGAGATAGCGGGCGTGGGCATCGTTTGCGAGGGGGGCGGAAGCGCCTCGGTGAGGCAGGAGATAATATCGCTTGTGTCGGCGGCACTTGACGTTAGCACCAATAAAATTTTTGTCGCGCAGTCGCAGAGCTGATCCTGCATATTTGCGCGGAATGAGTAATATATATGTAGCGTATAAAAAAATGTGGAGGAGCGTATTATGAAACTTGATAATTTAAAAAGAAACGTTGCTGATTTTTGCCGAAGGGTAGGAAAGAGAAATTTTATCATTTTCGGAGCGGTATTTTTGGTAGTGGTCGCGGTGGGAGTAAATCTCATCATATTCTCGGGCAGTAAGGACGAGGGCTTTGACTACGGACAGAGCGCGGGAATGGACGCAGGCACGGCAGACACGGGAAACGGAGCGGCAGGCACTGAGCAGACCATTGACTCCTATTTTTCCAGTATTCAGGTAAACCGTCAGCGCACAAGAGACGAAGCGATCGAGGTGCTTCGCGCGGTGGTGGATAACGAGGCGTCGACCGAGACCGCAAAGAATGAGGCGCTTGCTCAGATAAATAAGCTTGCGGACATCATGGAGGCAGAGGCAAACATCGAGTCGTTGGTGGTAGCCAAGGGCTTTGAGGAATGTGTTGCGGTCATCAGCGACGATTCTGCCAGCATAGTTGTAAGAAGTGACGGACTTATCCCCGCGCAGATATCCCAGATAAACGAGATAGTTTACGAGCAGTCGGGCATCAAGCCTGTAAATATAAAAATAATCGAAAGATAAGTGGCGTATCACTCTCCTTTTGCATATGCTTTATTGCAAGCATTGAAGGAGGTATTGATATGAACGTAAACGGTAATATGACCGATATAAGCTGTATAAGGAAAGAAAAGGCGTACTTTGCGGCGGTAAACGGCAAGGACGGCTTCGTAAGCTTTTTTGACAAGATATTCTTCTGTGAGCCCATAAAGCGCAGATACATAATCAAGGGCGGACCGGGCACGGGTAAGAGCAGCTTTATGCGTCGTGTGGCTCTGCATGCACAAAAGGCGGGACGGGACGTTGAGTATTATTATTGCTCGTCGGATACGTCGTCTCTTGACGGAGTGATAATTGACGGAAGTATAGCGTTGCTTGACGGCACCGCCCCTCATTCCTGCGATACCGTACTGCCTGGGGTGCGTGACGGGCTTATCGATCTCGGACGGTACTGGGACGCCTCAGCACTTGAGAAGCATGAAGACGCAGTGCGCAGCCTTGGGGCGAGTAAGAGTGCGGCTTATGCCAACGCGTACGGATATCTTGGTGCGGCAGGGCGAGTGGAGCAAACGCTCAAGGGCGTTATACTTCCGTGCGTCAAGACAGATAAGATGAGGGCGGCGGTTCGCCGTATATGCGATAAGATACAGTCCGACGGCAAGGGCGAGGTGCGCGTATGTCAGACGGATGCCTTCGGAATACGCGGAGCGGTGCATCTTGATACGCTTAAGGATATGGCGACCGTCTGCCACACGGTTGAGGATCATTACGGCAGTGCTGATCTGCTCATGAGAGAGCTTTTGCGGAGAGCAGGGGAGCTTGGTATCAGCGCTTGGGTGTCCTACGACACAGTAGACCCAAGCAGTCCGAGGGAGATATATTTCCCCTGCTCGGGCGACTATTTCTGCGTGCGTGACGAGGCGGACGGAGAAGAGGACAGAATAAATATGAAGCGCTTCGTGGATACAGCGGGTATTGCAAGCGTCCGCGGAGCTTACCGCACCGCAAGGCAGGCATACCGAACTCTGCTTGAGCTTGCGGCGCATGAGCTATCATTTGCGGGAAAGGCACACGCGGATATGGAAAAGATATACGTTTCCTGTATGGACTTCGACGCCGAGCAAAAATACTGCACCGAGTTTTTGAAGAGCATATCTTAAGTGATAAATAAATTGGGATTTATCGGTGAGTACGCTATGTTAGTACTTACTTCATAAGGCTCCCTCCGGGAGGGAGCTGTCAGCGAAGCTGACTGAGGGAGAGTGCGTCAAAACATAATGAAATCTTAACCGTTATGCACGCAGGCTCC
>JAGAPH010000036.1 GCA_017623375.1 Clostridia bacterium
ATGTCTTTAATTAAGTCAGTGCTTGCAAAGAAAAGAGGACGAGGAGCTTTTACAACTCTTCGTCCTTTTCCTGTCGGTAGGTAACGTACTTTATTACATTTCAAAAACTGTCCTTAGGAACACAATGCCTATGCTCTGCGTCTTTTTGCTTTATTTATAAGGTGAGGGATATTTGTCAGCGCTTATTGTAATAGCTTATTTGCTTCTTTTATTAATATAATCCTTCAGCATAAGCAGCCAGTCAGTCTGGATAAAATCTACGTTTTTGTCGATCAGCCAGCCCCAGCCCTTATCGGGATCGTCCCACAGAGAGATATCGTCCGTGTGGTGCGCGGAGATAACCGCCTCCTCGTTATAGATAATGGCGTTTGCCCAGATCATAAGACCCTTATCGTGCATCGAGCGTATATATTCGTCGCTTATGCATTCGTCATCCTCCTTGCCGAAAAGGATCTCAGTACCGATAAGATTGATACCGTCCGCTATCAGCCTATCACTGACAGTATCCTTACCCCATACAAGGGGAACGAACATAAAGTCGGGGGCGTATTTTTTAACCGCCTCGAGCGATTTTTCATCCACGTTTGTCTTGACGATGACCTGCTTCTCAACACCCGCCTTACGTATCTCGTCGGATATGCCTGCAACGTCTATCCAGAATTTGTCCACGTTTATATAAACCTTGTCCTTAAGAAGCGCGAGCACCTCGGCAAGGGTAGGCACCTTGTAGCTCGTACGCACGGAGTCCTGATTAACAAGATACATAGACTCCACCTCGGAGGAGTCCATCTCCGATATCTGACGGGAGCTTCGTAAAAAGACGTGCTCCATACCGGGGTGGAATACGTAGAACTTGCCGTCCTTCGACCTTGCAACGTCTATCTCAACAACGTCCGCACCCTGAGCCATGGCGATCTTATAAGCCGCTATCGTGTTGCAGGGAATATTTGCACCGCATACGCCTCTGTGGGCGGCGAGCAACGGACGGCCAAGCGCTTTTCTGTTCTCAAAAATATTTTTATTAAAATCCATATTTTCACCTCGTTTCGCTATTTACTAAATTGTAGCATATGTAAAATAAAAAATCAAGTAAGCTGACAAAATAAGAAAAAATAACAGTATTACTTGACATAAAAGCTCAAAAAGATTATACTTTAATTAACGGTGTCGTACGTATGACCGACACAGGGAAGGAGATATTATATGATATTTGAAAATAATATGGCTAAGGACGTAAAGATAGCTTACGTAGGCGGTGGCTCACGAGGATGGGCGTGGGGTCTTATGAGTGACCTTGCTGCCAACGAGGATATGAGCGGAGACGTATATCTTTACGATATCGACTATGAGGCGGCTGAGGCTAATGAGATCATTGGTAATAGATTTGGCGAGTGCAAGGACGCGAAGTCAAAGTGGACATATAAGGCGGTAAAAACCCCGAAGGAAGCTATGACGGGTGCCGATTTTGTCGTAATATCGATACTCCCGGGCACATTTGACGAGATGGAGTCCGATGTACATACTCCTGAGAAGTACGGCATTTATCAATATGTTGGCGATACTACGGGTCCCGGTGGAATCGTAAGAGCTATGCGTACGATCCCTATGTTTGAGGAAATCGCCAATTATGTTAAGGAATACTGCCCCGATGCCTGGGTAATCAACTATACTAACCCGATGACCCTTTGCGTAAAGACTCTTTACAGAGTATTCCCCGAGATCAAGGCGTTCGGCTGCTGCCACGAGGTTTTCGGAACTCAAAAGCTTCTTGCCCGTGTTGTTCAGGAATATCTTGGTAAGAAGGCTACAAGAGAGGAGATCAATGTAAATCCTGTTGCGGTCAACCACTTTACGTGGCTCACAAGCGCTAAATACCGCGGCATCGACCTGTTCCCCTACTACGCTCAGTTCTGTGAAAAGTATGCTGACGGATTGCCTAATCAAACAGATAACAACTGGATGAATAACTCCTTTGCCTGCGCAGGCAAGGTAACCTTTGATCTGTTCAGAAGATTTGGCTATATTTCTGCGGCCGGTGACAGACACCTTGCAGAGTTCTGCCCCGGCAAGTGGTATCTTGAAAGCCCCGAGCGAGTTCGTGAAATGAAGTTTGGTCTGACTCCTGTTTCCTGGAGAAAACAGGATCTTAAAAACCGTCTTGAAAGAAGCCGTCAGCTTCTCGACGGAGATGAGATCAAGCTCTGGAAGACGGGCGAGGAGGGCGTTAACCAGATGAGAGCGCTTCTCGGTCTTTCCGATCTTATTACGAACG
>JAGAPH010000037.1 GCA_017623375.1 Clostridia bacterium
CCTCGACGGTCCGTTCTTGGCGATAATGTAACTATAAAATATTAAAAAATATATAAATTTCATTGTGTTTGGAACGGACCGTCGAGGACGCCGGTCCCTACAACGAAGAAAGTGCGAACCCACCTATAAATCAAAATTTGAAAAGGCAAACCGTCAAAAGCTAACTGAATACAAATACTTACTCTCCCAATTTTTGACGGCGGGCGGTCAAATTCCTTTCCCTCGCCCTTATCTCACGGAAAACACCAAGCAGCAGAATAACGCCCAGCACCGCCGCAAGCGCGTAAATAAGATCAACGACTCCAAGCGCGGCAAACGATCCGCTGCAGATACACTTCAGCGTAAAGTCAAAGCCGTTCTTCTGATAAAAATAGTTCATTACGAGTATCACAGCGATCACCAACACGTTGAGCACAAGCATGATCCTTTGCGATAATTTGATGTTTTTCACAGATCACCTCAAGAAAATGTGCAAAAGCTTTTGGTAAAATCTGCTCTTATAAGGCTGATAGCGCATGGGCAGATCCAGCCACGTCTTTTTGTCCACTATGGATTTATAATGTGAGAAGGCATCAAAGCCGTCCTTGCCGTGATAGCTTCCCATTCCGCTCTCCCCAACGCCGCCAAAGCCCATGGCGCTGGTGGCAAGATGAATGACCACGTCGTTGATACAACCACCCCCATAGGAAAGCTCCTTGGTAACACGCCCAACGTGACTTCTGTCCTTGGTAAAGAGATAGAGAGCAAGAGGCTTATCCTTGGTCTTAAGCTCGTCCACCACGCTATCGAAATCGTCAAAGGTAATAATGGGCATGATAGGTCCGAATATCTCCTCGCCCATTACGGCGTCGTCGTAGGTCACGTTGTCCATGACCGTCGGGGCGATCTGACAGGAGGCGGCGTTGGTCCTTCCGCCCATGACCACCTTATCCTTATCTATCAAGCCGCAAAGCCTCGTAAAGTGCTTTTCATTGATGATCTTGCCGTAGTCCCTGTTTGCAAGAGGATCCTCGCCGTACTGCCGCTTGATCTCCTCGCAGACCGCCTTTACAAATTGATCCTTCACCGACCTCTCGCAAAGGATATAGTCGGGGGCGACGCAGGTCTGACCGCAGTTGAGGTATTTTCCGAACACTATGCGCTTGGCGGCAAGCTTGATGTTTGCCGTAGCGTCAACTATACAGGGGCTCTTTCCACCCAGCTCCAGTACTGAGGGTGTAAGGTGCTCTGCCGTGCGTCGGAGCACCTCCTTGCCCACTGCCTGACTTCCCGTGAAGAATACCATGTCGAATTTTTGATCAAGGAGCGCGGTGTTCTCCGCCCTTCCTCCCATGACCACCGCCACGTATTCGGGAGCAAAGCATTCCTTGATTATCTTCTCAACTATTCTACCTGTTGCAGGCGAGTAAGCGCTGGGCTTGACTATCGCCGTATTTCCCGCGGCGATGGCATCAGCCAAGGGATCGAGGGTCAGCAGGAAGGGATAGTTCCAAGGGCTCATGATCAGCACGTTTCCGTAGGGCACGGGCTGCTTGTAGCTATGAGAGTGGAATTGAGCAAGAGGCGTTGCAACTGTCCTTCTTCTCGCAAATCTTCTCGTGTGCCTGATCATATAGCTGATCTCTGTCAGCACAAGTCCGCTCTCGCACATAAAGCCCTCGTAATGACTTTTCCCAAGATCCTCCTTAAGGGCGTCGTTTATCTCGTTTTCATATCTTTTAACAGTATTATACAGCTTTTTGAGCTGCCCTATGCGGAATTTTACGGGAACGGTCGCCCCGCTTCTGTAATATTCTCTTTGCTTTTCAAGCAAGCTCTGTATCTCATAACTTGTCATTGTGTTTTACTCCGATCCGAAATTTTATGATAGATCTCCTCAAGCTCCCCTGCCGTCATCAGCTTGGGCACGGGATAGAGCGGATTTGCCTCCCTCTCTGCGTGGCGCGCCATTTCGGGGATATCCTCATTTCTGATATTCGTAAGCGTCCGAGGAATATTCATTTTTGCGTTCAGCTCCTTGACCGCCCCTATAAATTTCTTTGCCCCCGCCTCATAGGTGTCCTCCTCAGCGCAAACGCCCGCGGCGATACCGAGGCGATAAAGCTTCTTATATATACACCTGCCGTAGGTCTCCAAAACGTAGGGCATAATGACCGCGTTGGCAAGTCCGTGAGGCGTGCCGTATCTGCCTCCCAACGAGTGCGCCACGGCGTGGATATAGCCCACGTATGACTTGGAGAACGCAAGCCCTGCCTTATACGCGGCGCGGAGCATGCTCTCTCTTGCCGCATGGTCGTGGCCGTCCTCATACGCCCGCTCTACGTTTTCAAACACCAGCCTTGTCGCCTCAAGCGCCAGCCTTCTGGTTTGTCTTGTGGTGGAGCGACCGATATAGGCCTCCACCGCGTGGGTCAGCGCGTCCATGCCCGTGGTGGAGGTCATGTGAGGAGGAAGCGTGTAGGTAAGACGGGCGTCAAGCACCGCGTAGTGGGGGATAAGCGGAAAGCTCATCAGCGCGTATTTGTGATGAGTGGCACTGTCGGTGATGACCGCCGCAAGCGTTGTCTCGCTTCCCGTTCCCGCCGTGGTTGGAATGGCGATAAGCGTTGGAAGCCTGCGAAGCACTCGCAGGATACCTCCCATCTTACCCACTGCCCTTTTGGGATACGCTACTCTCGCACCCACCGCCTTGGCGCAGTCCATTGCCGAGCCGCCGCCTATGGCAATAAGCGTATCGCACTTGCCCTCACGGTAGAGCAGGAGCGCCTCCTCCACATTATCCACCGTGGGATTGGGCTGCGTACCGTCGTACACCGTGTATCTTATCTTGTTATCTCTAAGTACCGCCTCAAGCGGCTGAATAAGCCCGTTTTTAACGATGCCCCCGTCGGTGACTATAAGTGCCGCCGCGGTCTTTTCCTTTTCAAACACACTGCCAAGCTCCGAGCAGGAGGAAACCACCCTCGGCTCGCGGTACGGCAGAATCGGCAGTGCGGCGCGAAACACCATCTGAAACGCACGGCAGCCGATTTTTTTGAATATAAGCATATCTACCTCTCGTTTAATTTATTTATCAAGATAGGAGAAATCAAAGGTAAAGACGGCGTCCGTGTTATCGAACTCCTCGTTGCTTACCCACGTTACGGTCTTATTGGTCAGGTCGTACAGTGCCGACCAGACGGTAATTCCGTTTGCATCGCTCTCACCGTTTCGGCTATCCCATTTTCTCCGTCCAACAGTCTTAAGCACCTCAAGGGCACTCTCCTCCGTTATTATTCCTTTGTAATGTTGTCCACTACGAACTGTATCAATTCACCGTCATTTGATGCGCCGCCCTCCTCAATGAATTTGTCAAAGTAATAATCACCCTTGACGTCCATAATGTAAACGGGCGCGCTTTTATTCTCCCCGTTTGCGTCCACCAGCATCTCTATGGACGCCACCGTACTGATCTCGTTGTGCCAGATCGCCGCCACTGCAATTCCCACCACAAGCACCAGCGAAAGCAGTGAAGCTCCTGTTATAAGTAATATTTTTTTGACAGATATTTTATTCATACTCTTCTCCTTTGTTATTGTCAAACGCACAATTGTTGAAAAGTCAACAACTGCCATAAGAGTATATCATATGATTGTTGAGATGTCAACAAGTTTTTTTTTTGATATTGGTAAAATTTTTTTATTGTACTTTACAAAATATACCTATTACCGTATAATAAACGGCATAAAAAAAGAGCGTAAACATCGTTACGATATTACGCTCTGCCGTTAGCGCCGAAGTATCTGCAAATGCTCCCAAAATACATTTCAATACCCCCACAGTATACAGATCAAATTATTTTAGCCTCCTTGCGTATCCGCATTGGGGTCTTGCCCGTTTGCTCCTTGATGACCTTTCTGAAATACGCAGAGGTGGAAAAGCCCAGCCGTTCGCTGATCTGCTCCACTGAAAGTCCAGTGGACTCAAGCAGCACCACCGCCTCGTCAGCCTTCATTCGGTTCTTTACGTCGATAGGCGTAGCCCCAACTTTCTTCTTAAAAAAGGCATAAAGCCCCGACTCGCTTATTCCGCAGTACTTGGCAAGCTCGGGCACTTTCAGGTCGGGGTGCTCCGATATATACCGCATTGCCCGAGTCATAAGCGCGTCTGTGACAGTCCTTTCCGTGGGCTCCATGCCCCCCATAAGCTCTCCAAGAAAGACGTAAAGCCACCCAACCGTCTGTGCCGTCACCGCCACTGCCTCCGCTATGCGCTCAAATGCCGCCTCCCCCTGCTCCGAGGGAAAAAGCCGTTGCGCCTTGTAGCGCGTGTCACTCTCCGACGGAAAATACTCAAAGCCGAAGGAATTCCACACGATCCTGTTGTCCATTTCGGGGTCTCCGTACCAATAGGAGTGATAGCGCATGTTCTTGGGGAGATAAAAATAGTCTCCCGCGCGCAATATGAGCTCCTCCCTGCTATCGGACACAAAGCGCACCTTCCCCGCCAGCATCTGACCCACGTAATGGTAGGTTATCCCTCCCGAATTATCCGTATGCCTGTATCCCGAAAAGGAATACCGCTTAAAGGTAAAGCTATTGTAAAAAGATATATTATTCATATAATCAACCGCCCTTATTTTTGGAGAATAGTAGTTGTTTTTTTACAGTATAGCATATTGTCGCCACTTTGTCAACATGATATAATTTATTTATAAAGATCAGCATTGTGTTTATAAATTGGGATTTATCGGTGAGATTGATATGTTAGCACCAAACAAAAACTGTAGGGACAGGCGTCCTCGACTGTCCGCGCTTGGCGATAGTGTATCTTGTTAAAAATTATAAAATTTCATTGTGTTTGGGACGGACCGTCGAGGACGCCGGTCCCTACAATAAAGAGAGAGCTAACATAGATTGTAAACTCTTCGATAAATCAAAATTTGACAAGCGTGTTATGTCTGCAAATTGGGATTTAGCGATGTGTTCGCTATATTAGCACTTACTTCATAAGGCTCCCTCCGGGAGGGAGCTGTCAGCGAAGCTGACTGAGGGAGAGTGCGTCAAAACATAATGAAATC
>JAGAPH010000004.1 GCA_017623375.1 Clostridia bacterium
AAGTGAAGTACCCGTAAATTTTAATTCGGACACGGAAAATATCGAAAGAGCCACAGAGGATTATTCCATAGTGGCAGCCCAATGCGCGAGGAATCAGCGCGATAAGGTTTTTCGTGTCAATGTTATCAGTGACGGCGACCCGCTGGAGATATATACCGACAGAGAGGGAGAGGTCATTTTCAAAAAGTATTCGCCCATTGGAGAGCTATCCTCCTTTGCGTCGCAGTATGCCGAGACCCTTTACAAGACCTGCAATCTTTCCGTTGTTATAAGCGACAGAGACGCCGTCATTGCCAGCGCGGGGGTTTCAAAAAAGGAATTTTCAGACAAAAATCTTTCCGCAGAGGCGGAGAAGATAATCGAGGGCAGAGGCTTTTACAGTTGGTATGACGGTGCAGACAAGCTTCCCATTATTGCCGATTCTACCAATCATTTTATTCGTTGCGCTATGCCAATAATAAGTGAGGGTGACGTTATAGGTTGTGTGGCGTCGATAGGGGAAATCACCGCTGATCGCCCAAAGGATATCTGGGCAACGGCGGACACGGAAGCAAAGCTTATACAGGCGGCAGCAGGCTTCCTCGGCAGACATACCGAGGCGTAAGAGGACCCGCTTAGGGGAACTTTCTTAAAAGAAAGATTCCCCTAAGAACCCTTCAAAGAAATTGAAACAACTTGAAAAATCGTTTTATTGACAAACTCTCTGTTATATGATAAAATATCATAAGTAAGTGAGAGGGGGCGTAGGACATGGCGAGTGTGACAAAGAGCAAATACAACGTATATACGGGGCACCTTGACAAGATCATGCGCCTTGCGGTGGTATCCGATCTGCATAGCAGACGGGGCATGGACGTGGGCGGAATAATTGATATCCTCAAGGAGGAGTCGCCCGACCTTATACTCATGCCGGGAGATATATTTGAACGGCTTGACGGTAAGAACACCGAGGGCAAAAGCGCAGGCTTTGAGCTGATACGTCGCTCGGCACAGATAGCGCCTGTGTTTTATTCCGTGGGCAATCACGAAAACGGCGGTGTACGCTCGTGGGATAAGCTGAAGTGGAGCAGGATAAAGAGCATACCGAAGTATTACGATAAGGGTGAGGTTGACCGTATTCGGGAGTGCGGAGCGGTATTTCTTGACGACGGCTACGTAATAGAAAATGGTATTGCTATCGGCGGGCTGTCGTCGGGGCTTATCAACGAGGGAAGAGCGCCCGAGCTTGCGTGGCTTGACGGATTTTGCAATCTTGATATTCCCAAGATACTGCTATGTCACCACCCCGAGTGTTATAAGAAATACTTAAAGGACAGAAATATCGATCTCATTGTGAGCGGTCACGCCCACGGCGGGCAGTGGAGGATATTCGGCAGAGGGGTGTTCGCACCGGGTCAGGGCATATTTCCCCAATATACCTCGGGCGTGTACCATAATAAATTAGTAGTGTCTCGCGGACTCAAGCCATCGGGAAGGATACCGAGAATATTCAACGATCCCGAGGTGGTAATGATAGAGATGAAATAGAATATTTGTTTAATATGAATTAAGGAGACTTTTGTATTGTCAAAGGTCTCTTTTTATTTTGATTTTTTATTGAATTGATTTTAAATTTTAATGCGTATATAACAGGCAAAAATGCGGAACAATTATTGTAGCTTGAAATTTAAAATAATAAAGGAGAGCAAAAAAATGAGATCAAAAAAAATATTAACGTTTGTGTTTGCTATTATCTTGTGCCTCGGCTGCTTTACGGGCTGCTCGAGAAAGAACGACGCGGCAGACATTCACGTTTTTTATTACACTTACAGTGACCCGTATATTTCCACCGTGCGCGCAGCACTTGACCGAGAGCTTGACGCGGCGGGAATATCCTATCAGGATCACGACGGAAACAACAATCAGACGACTCAGACAGAGCAGGTGCAAACTGCAATAACCAAGGGAGCAAAAATGATAGTCGTAAATATAGTTACTACAGGCTCTGACGACGCGGCAACGGGTATCGTAAACCTCGCCAAAAACGCTGGTATCCCCGTTATCTTTTTCAACCGCGAGGTGTCCGACGGCATAGTGCAGAGCTATGACAAATGCGCCTTTATAGGAACGGACGCCAAGGAGGCGGGATACCTTCAGGGCGACATGGTCGGTGACTATGTGGTCAAGAACTACAACGCAGTTGACTTGAACGGCGACGGAAAGATATCCTACGTTCTCTTTATGGGAGAGAAGGGTAACAACGAAGCAATATACAGAACGCAATATTCCGTTGAGAACGCCAACAAAAAGCTTGAGGCGGCAGGCAAGCCCAAGCTCGTATTCTACGATAGCGCAAATAAGGATGGGTATCTGCTTGACCGTGACGGCAAATGGTCGGCACAGGCGGCAAACGAGTATATGACCACAATTTTAGCTTCCTACAATTCTCAGAACAAAAACATGGTAGAGCTTATAATCTGCAACAATGACGGAATGGCTGAGGGCGCGATATCGGCGCTTTCCTCGGCGGGCTACAACACGGGTTCTGAGGGATCTGTGACAGTACCCGTATTCGGCGTTGATGCCACAAGCGCTGCGGTGTCGCTTATAGGAGCAAACAAAATGGCGGGAACAATAAAGCAGGACGCTGACGGAATGGCGAAGGCTATAATGAAGACAGTTGATAACGGTATTAACAGCAGAGGTATTCTTGACGGAATGACCGATTATAATATTGACGATAACGTTTCTAAGGTTCGTATCTCCTATTCTGTATATCTGGGAGAGGAAAAGTAACGTGAGGTGAGGTAATAGGTAAAGGTGAACAGTGAATAAGTTGGGTGGATCATTGCCGTGGGCGAAGGTCTTCATTACCTTTTCACTTTTCACTCTTACCTTTTCACTTCCTACAATGGGGGCAAAGATGCAGGATATTTTACTTGAAATGAAAAACATATGCAAGGAATTTCCAAGCGTAAAGGCGCTGGCGGGTGTTTCTCTCAAGGTAAGACGGGGAACGGTCCATGCGCTCATGGGAGAGAACGGAGCGGGAAAATCCACGCTTATGAAATGCCTGTTCGGTATTTATAGCGCCGACTCGGGGCAGATATTTCTTGAGGGCAAGGAGGTAAGCTTCAAAAATCCCGCGCAGGCGCTTGAGTGCGGAGTGGCAATGGTGCATCAGGAGCTTAATCAGGCGCTCAAGAGAAACGTAATGGACAACATCTGGCTTGGTCGCTATCCCACGGCGCTGGGAATATATACGCTTGAGCGGAAGATGTACGACGATACCAAGCGTATATTCGAGGAGCTTGATATAAAGGTCGATCCGAGAACTGTAATGAGCACCATGTCCGTCTCTGACAGACAAATGGTGGAGATAGCCAAGGCGGTGTCGTATAACTCAAAGATAATCGTGCTTGACGAGCCCACGTCCTCGCTGAACGAAAGAGAGGTGGAGCACCTTTTCAGGATAATAAACAAGCTCCGTGACAACGGCTGCGGCATAATTTATATTTCTCACAAGATGGAGGAGATCCTGCGTATATCCGACGACGTGACTATCATGCGTGACGGTCAGCATATCGCCACAGAGCCCGCAAAGGATCTGACGATCGACAGAATAATAAAGCTTATGGTGGGAAGAGAGCTGACAGAGCGATTTCCGCCTAAAACCAATCAAGTTGGAGATGTAGCGCTGAGAGTAGAGGGGCTTACGGCGAGATACGCAAACGTAAAGGACGTTTCCTTTGATGTGCGGCGCGGAGAGGTGGTAGGCGTTGCGGGTCTTGGCGGCGCGGGACGAACCGAGCTGCTGGAAAGCATTTTCGGTCTGCTTACGCGAACAGGCGGAAGCATAACGCTCAACGGAAAGCCCGCTCTTAACCGAAACCCGAGAGAGGCGATAGCTAACGGCTTTGCGCTCCTTACCGAGGAGCGGCGAGCCACGGGAATATTCGGCATACTTGATATTACCGAGAATACTGTAATATCAAGCCTTCCGCGTTACCGTCTGGCAGGTCTTTTCCTCAACGACAGAAAAATGCACAAGGATACCGATTGGTCTATAAAGGCGATGAGAATAAAAACTCCGAGCAAATACACCAAGATACGAACGCTCTCGGGCGGAAATCAGCAAAAGGTCATACTTGGCAGATGGCTGCTTACCGAGCCCGAGGTGCTGCTGCTTGACGAGCCCACGCGAGGTATCGACGTGGGGGCAAAATACGAGATATACCAGCTCATACTTGAGCTTGCGGGCAAGGGCAAGTCGGTGATAATGGTGTCAAGTGAGATGCCAGAGCTTCTCGGCATTTGCGACAGGATACTCGTCATGTCGGGCGGAAGGCTTGCGGGCGAGGTGGAGCTTGACGGCAAGGACTCTCAGGGCGTGCAGGAGGAGATAATGAGTCTTGCCGCAAAATACGTGTAAAGGACAAAAAATATGAGTAGTAGATTTGATCTGAAAAAAAGATTTTTAAGCATGAAGGAGCTGTCGCCTGCCGATAAGAAAAACGCGGTAAGGGAGTTCTTTATAAATAATTTGCTTTATATTCTGCTGATAGCGGCTATCGTTGGTATCGCCATATACGAGCCGAGATTTCTGTCACTGTCGTCTATCGTAAATATCATTTCTCTGTCGGCGGCAAACCTGCCTATCGCCCTTGGAATTGCGGGGTGTATCATTCTTACGGGTACTGACCTGTCGGCGGGACGTATAGTGGGTATAACGGCGATAGTGGCGGCGTCTCTGCTTCAGGCAAGCGGATATGCGGGCAAGATGTTTCCAAACCTCGCAACATTTCCGCTTATAGTCGTATTTCTTATCGTTATAGCCATAGGAGCGGCGGTGGGCTTTGTAAACGGATTTTGTACTGCAAAATTTAATCTGCATCCGTTTATCGTAACGCTGGCTACTCAGCTTATAACCTACGGCGCGCTTCTCATCTATCTTATGCAGGGAACAAATAACGGGCAGTCTATTTCGGGACTTGACTCAAAATATACCGATTTTATCACGGGAAGTATATTCAAATTCGGATCGGTGTCGCTTCCGAATTACGTTTTCTACGCGATCGGTATTACGGTAATAATGTGGTTTATATGGAATAAGACCACGTTCGGAAAGAATATGTTCGCCGTAGGATCAAATCCCGAAGCGGCTAACGTGTCGGGTGTAAACGTGTCGAGGACGATAATACTGGTGTTCGTGCTTGCGGGAGTTATGTACGGAGTTACAGGCTTTATAGAGGCAGCGAGAATAGGCTCAAACAGTGCCGCAACGGGACTTAATTACGAGCTTGACGCCATTGCCGCAAGTGTTATAGGAGGCGTGTCATTTGTAGGTGGTATAGGTAAGATAAGAGGCGTTATCATGGGTGTGGTGCTGCTCCGTATAATCTTCGTTGGATTGACCTTCCTCGGTATCGACTCCAATCTTCAGTATGTCATAAAGGGACTTATAATCCTTGTGGCATGTGCTATTGATATGAGAAAATATCTGGTAAGAAAATAACAGTGATAACAAACGGAGAAGGCTTTTTCACAACGCCTTCTCCGTTATCTCTTTGATTTGGACAAATTGGGATTTAGCGGTCCGTTTGCTATGTTCGCACTACACAAATTGTAGGGACCGGCGTCCTCGACGGTCCGCCCTAAACACAATCAAATTTATATAATTTTCAATAGTTACACTATCGCGTAGAACGGACCGTCGAGGACGCC
>JAGAPH010000038.1 GCA_017623375.1 Clostridia bacterium
AAATTGGGATTTATCGGGGTGTTAATAGTTACATTATTCCACGAACAATCCCTCAGTCGCCTTCGGCGCCAGCTCCCTTTGCACAAGGGAGCCTTGGTATAAACCGAACTTTATACATGAAAATGTAAGGCTTCTATGCCGATATTTTCTTGATTTATATGGAATTACGCACTTTCTTCGTTAGGCTCCCTTGTGCAAAGGGAGCTGGCACCGAAGGTGACTGAGGGATTGTTTTTTTAATACAAACTATCTTTTCAAACACACCGACAAATCAAAATTTGAAAATTACAGCGGATATTTTCAAGCGTGTGGAGCTATTATGAAATTATACACTCGGCGTAATATCCGCCCTTTTGAATGAAAATGCTGCTTCCGAGGCGTTCGCAGCCCCACGAGATAAGCTCATTTCCTCCGTGGGGAACGTATTCCGCGCCGTCACACTCAAAGGAGAACACCGCTCTTACAGTTGTATTTCCGAGAGTACGGGTTATGACTACAAGCTCTGCGTCCTTTTCCATAGCGGCGGCTCCGTGGCAGAGAACGGGAAGGGAATGGCGGAGAGAGCAAAGCTTTTTTGTAAGTGCCAGCCTTTTTTGACCCAGGGGCGTGTCCATAGCAGACCAATCCATGCACAGGCGGTCGTCGGCTTTCCTGAATATACTGTGTCTGCGACATTCGGCAAATTCATTTCCGCTGTAAAGCAGGGGGACACCGTCAATAAGAAAGTTCATTACCATTACCGCCTCGCATAGCTGAGGACAGAGCTTATCTATGCGTCCATCGTAGGAATCGTTTACAAAATCGTGATTTTCATAGGCTCTCAGAAGCATGGCTCCCTCGGGGTTTCTTGCGGCAAGAGCCGCGTATATCATGCGTATGTCGGCAGAGATGTTCTTTCCGTTCCGAAGTGCCTTGAGAATGACCTCGTTCCATGAAAAATCGTGGTTGTAGTAGCTTGCGTCAAATACGTCAAGCATATAGTCTGGCTCCTGTCCCTCGTTGATGAAATAAAGGCTTGGCTTTATCTGCTCGCAACGCCGTCTGCCCTCTGCCCAGAAGTCAAGCGGTACCTTATCTCCCACATCACAGCGGAAGCCGTCAACATCAAATTTTTCTATAAGGTAGATCATATTGCTCCATAAGTATTCGCGAAGCTCGGGGTTACCGTGATCCAGATAGGGAAAGTTATAGCGGGTGGACATTATGCTCCCGTCGCTATACCTCTTTACAAAGCTTGGGTGCTTCTGAACGAACTCCGTAGGACCGCAGTGCATGTAAACGAGATCGAATATGACCTCAAGTCCGAGACGGTGCGCCTCCATTACAAAGGCGCAAAGATCCTCGTCCGTTCCGTATTCCTCGTCTATTCTGTAATAGTCGCAGATGCGGTAAGGATTTTTGGGATTGTCCGTTCCCGCCGCCGTCTGTCTGGGACTCCAATTCTCTCTGTTTTCGTCGGGATCGGCGGCGAAAAATGGGGAGAGATAGATTATATCCGCTCCGATAGAGGCAACGTGCTTAAGCTTTTCGGTGGCGGCACTGATAGTGCCTTGCTCTGTAAAGGTGCGAAAGACTATCTGATAAATTATCTTTTCGCAAATGGGGGAAGAGCTTCTGAGATCTGATATTTTGTATTCCTTCATAATGTATACCTTTCCGAGCCGTTATTGGCTCGTTTTTTATTTTTGCGGATCATTGGGAGGATTCTTTGCGTACTGCGCGCGGTACGCCTTAGGACTGAGCCCTGTCTTTTTCTTGAACATATTTGAAAAATCAAGCTGAGAGGAGTAGCCGACGCTGGCGGCTATCTCCTTTATTTTGTACGTAGTATTGCAAAGCAGCTTTTTGGCGGCGTCCATGCGGGTGTCGATAAGATATTGCTGAGGAGAAACACCGTATGCCTTGAAGAATTTTTTATACATGTGCTTCTGTGAGATATGTATGGTGTCGGCGAGATGCTGCATGTTAACCTTTGCGGTATAATTGTTTCGCATGTATTGCGCTATTATTTCCATTTCGTCGGTGGGAAGGCTTCTGTCTTTGTCTCCATCGCAGGATACGAGAAGCGGTAGAATTGAGAAAAGGGCGCTTTTTGCTATGGTGATCCTGTCGAGCAGGTGGCTTGATACGCACTTTTTGAATGACGTTTCAAGAAGAGTCTTTACGTATTCCCAATCCTTTGTTCTGAACTTGATGTGAGAGGAGGTTGGAATGTCGAAAAGCTCAAGCAGAGTCTTTGCCTTCGGACCTGTAAACCCAAACCAATAGTGCATGTAATTAGGACCTACGTTGAATGCCTGAAGCTCGCCCTTAGCGGTGAGAAAGGCTTCCTTTTCCTCAATTTCAAAGCCACTGAATCGGCACACTCCTTCGACGACAATGTGCAAAAGATATACGTTTCTGACGTAAGGTCCTACCGATAGGGTGGATTCTCCTATCCTTGATTTTGAAAATTCGGTGATACATAGATCCTCGTCGGTGTATCCAAAAATACATGTTTGCGCTTGCCTTTCTTTCATAGCCATTTTTGCGTTCCTCTTTGAAAAATATTGGCAAATTTATGTAACAATCAATCTTGTAACTGTGTGCATTTGTTTGACTTGCCCATAAGATTATACAACTAAAATGCGTATTTGTCAATATCAAAAGCGTGATTTTTATATATATTTTTCTCTGTATATATGCTACAATCTTATTGATGAAAAGTTGAGCGTTAGGAGATATCTTTTATGAAATATAACAGTAGAACGAGATCCGAGTGTTATTACCCTCCGATCCTCAGCAACGGAGACATAGTAATAGCTCCCTCGGCAGACGGCACTGTGGGTTATACTAAGGATAAGGATTTTCCCGACTTTAAGAGGGCGTATGACGGTCGTATCTACCGAGCGGGAAGAAGAGTAATAGGCTGGCTCCCTAATTTTGATACTGCTCTTGTATCCTTTGGAAGCTTTAGCTTTTCTCGCGGAGCGGAGCTTGTGGATTTTGAACAGGAGCTTTGCGTTGATGAGGGCTGCATCAGATCGGACTGCCTGTATTCCGACGGGGCGAGGGTATATTCCGATTGCATCATCTGTCAGGATAAAAATATGTACGTTCTCAGAAAGAGATTTGAGGCGGCAGCTCATAAGGCAGAGCTGAGATATAGCTTGTTCGGGCAAGAAAGCGACGCCGAGAGATACGTTAATAACGCTGTGGCTCAAAGAACGGAGAATGGAGCGGTCATCGATTTCGTAATATCCGGATACGAGAGATATACGGGAAGAGTCGCCGTATTTTGTGATATTCCCGCGGAGGTCACCGTAAGCGGAGGCGACGTGACACTCAGCTGCTCTGTACCGGAGAACGGCGAGGTATGCTTTTTCATCTGCCTTGAGGACGATCTCGGAGACAGTGACTATAAAGCTAAGATAGAAAAGTGGATAGCCGAGGCGCTTTCGGTTGGCGGTGTGGAGAGACAGTTTAAGCAAACGGCGGAGGCGTTCAGAAATTTTTATTCCGAGGGCTACGTCAATACTGCCGACGAAAGGCTTAACAGTATATACAGGACCGCAATTTACAATATAAAATGCTACACCACCAAGTGGTCAATGGCGGTGGGAATATACGACGACTCGTGGCACGGCAAGTTCTTTACATATGATGAGTACCACAACTTTATTGCCATGCTGGAGAGCGGAAGATACGCTCTTGCGAAAAAGGTCCCCGAGTTCAGAATGAGGACTACGCTTGATAAGGCGATAAAGCGCGCCACACATCTTACCGACAACCAGGCGCATTTCCCGTTTATTACCGATGAATACGGAAACAACGTGGAGACTAACGGCTTCTGGAGGGATCACGTATTGCAGAACGCCACCGTGGCGCTTGGAGCTTACGAATACTACGAATACACGGGGGATATGGAATTTCTTCGCAGAAGCTACCGAATGATAAGGGCATGCGCGAAATTCTATACGCTTCACATGATATATCAAAAGCAGGACGGAAGCTATTTTCTCGGAAAATGCACCGACCTTGAGAGGCTTGGAAGCTCGGTGGAAAATCCCTTCCTTACCGTGTGCGGAGTTATTAAAACTCTTGAGATATGCGCCGCCGCGTCACAAATACTCGACACCGACGCGGAATACCGAGAGGAGTGCAGGCGGGTAGTCGAGGGGCTTCGCAAAAATCTGCCCTGCGAAGAGGGACGCTTCGTGCCGTACCTTAATTGCAGGCAGAAGAGCATTGCGGTGTTCGGTGGAAAATTCCCGTTTGACGTTATAGATGCCGACGATGAAAGAATGACCAAGGCGTGGGAGGATTTTGAGAGCAATGGCGGCAAATACGGAAATATGTATGCCGTTGGTAAAAAGCTTTCTCCGTGGTACGCGCTTTGGAAGGCTATCGGATATACGAGGATCGGAGATGCCGAGAAGGCATACGACAGACTTAAGCAGTCCTACGAATCGGTAGGGTGCTTTGACGAAATGTTTGAGATAAACGAGCAGGGACACAGATACCGCCCGTATTTCTCAACGGCGGCGGCTGTATTCGTTACCGTAGCCAATGAAATGCTGCTGCAGAGTGACGGCGAGAATATCTACATTCTGCCTGCCTTTGAGGACGCGGGCGAGGCGATAAGCTTTAAGCTTGCGGCAAAGGGAGGAGCTATAGTTGAGGCTCGGATAGAGGGCGGAAGGATAACTCATCTGAGCGTGAATGCGGTGTGTGGAGCGCCCCGCAAGGAATTTAAGGTTTATTTTAAGTGCGAATATTACGCAACGATTATATCTGAATAAGGAGTGTAAGAAAAATGAAAGGACTAAAGGGAATTGTATGTTTAATATTGGCACTGCTTATGGGGCTTGGCTGTCTTTTTGGCTGTAACGACGGCAACGGAAGCGATAGCGGTGACGTTAATGGCGGTGATAATGGGGCGGCAAACGGTGAGCCTGCCGAGGAATATAAAATAATCTTTGCCGAGGGTGACGAATACGGCAACGAAGCAAAGCAAGCCGCAAAGCTTCAGAGCGGTATAAAGGAAAAATACGGCGTTGAGCTTGAGATGAGCGGTGATTATCTTGAAAGCGGCGCGCAGTATGACGGCGAGAGCCGAGAGATACTCGTGGGACACACGGGCTATTCTCAGAGCAAGAGCGCGTCAGAACGAGTGACCCGAATGGATCACCTTATTACCAGGGACGGAAACAAAATAGTCCTTATCGGCGGAACTGCCGATGTGTTGGAGGATTGTGTGGACTACTTCCTTGAGAACTGTCTTGTGGTCAAGGACGGAAATCTTATAATAAACGTTTTGGAGGATCATATGGAAGAATATGTTTACGAGCATGAAGAGACTACAGTAAAAATATCCAGCCTCAATCTGAGATGGGCGCTCAAGGCTACGGACAACAATCAGAGTATAAGAGAGCCGAGAGTATATAACTTTATGAAAACAAAGATGCCCGACTCACTCGGAGTTCAGGAGTGCGAGGAATTCTGGCGCGTAAGACTTCAAGCTACTATCGGAAAGCTTGGCTACGTAGCCGTTCAGGAGAAGATATACAGTGAAGGCGGCTCATATGCCTTCAAGAATTACATATGGTACAATTCCAATACTACAAAGCTTGTAGAGGGCGGAAGGATATGGCTCTCCGAAACACCCGATAAGCCTTCTCAGGGCTTCGGCGCGACCAACTACATCTCAGCGGGCTGGGCGATACTTGAAAACAAGGAGACGGGAGCGCAGTACGTTCACGTCAATACACACCTGTTCGTAGGAGACGCTGCCATAAGAACGAAGGAATACGAAGTGCTTAGTGCCAAGATAAAGGAATTTACTGATAAGGGCTATAAGGTATTCGTTACGGGAGACTTCAACACCTCCACCGCGTCCGATATATATAAGGGAATGACTACCGATATGTTCGACGCGCGCTACAGTGCGGCGATAACAACCCAAATGGGAACGTACACCGCTTATAGCAAGGAGGGCGTTGACATACCCGTTTCGAGCTACAAAACGGGAGATTTTGTTTTCCACAACGACGACGAAAACGTTTGTGCGGAGAAATTCGAGGTATACGATAAGTGGGACGGCGGATATATGTCAGACCATAATGCGTTGCTCGTAGAGTTTACGTTCTATAAGAGGTGACAAAAAATGAGGATAGTAAGCTTAAATCTCAGATACGCCCATAGCGCGGACATGAACAATCAGGGCATCAGAGAGCCGAGAATAATCGATTTCGTCGGTACTGTCCGCCCCGATAGTATGGGCGTGCAGGAGTGCGAGAAGTTTTGGCTTGACAGACTGAGTGAGGGGCTGGGCGCTCTTGGCTACGTTCCCGCGCAGCCTGAGGCGTACAGTGAAAAGGGAAGCTTCGCGTTCAAGAACTTCATCTGGTACGATCCCGATAAGAGCGAGCTTGTGGAAAGCGGACGCATGTGGCTGTCAGAGACTCCCGAAGTTCCTTCCCGTGCCTTTGGCTCAAGGTTTTACATCTCGGCAGGCTGGGCGGTGTTGAAGAATAAGCAAACGGGAAAGCTCGCGGCACACGTCAACACTCATATCGATGTGACCAGCAATGAGATAAGGCTTAAGGAGATAGAGATAATCAAGGGAAAGATAAGAGAGCTTGAGGAGAAGGGATATCCTGTATTTGTAACGGGAGATTTCAATTCGGAAGAGGGCTCGGACGAATATCTTTCCATGACGGAGGAGCTGCTTGACGCAAGACATACCGCGGCTGACAGCACAGAGCTGAATACCTTTAACGGATATTCCGTTGAGGGCGCGGTCATACCGGCGGAAAAATACAAGCGGATCGATTTCTGTTTCTATAACGGTAAGCAGACGGGGGCGGTGATCGATAGCTTTGAGGTGGTGGACAGGTGGCAGGACGGATATATGTCCGACCACAACGCCGTCGTTGTTGACGTCAAGCTGTGACAGTGAATTTTTATCCTTCAAATTTTGATTTGTCGGTGTGTTTGAAAAGATAGTTTGTATTAAAAAAACAATCCCTCAGTCACCTTCGGTGCCAGCTCCCTTTGCACAAGGGAGCCTAACGAAGAAAGTGCGTAA
>JAGAPH010000039.1 GCA_017623375.1 Clostridia bacterium
GAAAACAAAAAAATAGACGGAAACGTAATTACTATGAAATCCTTCGATACTACTCTGATGTCGTTTAATATTTTAAATGGTTCAAAATATGACGCGCGTTGGGATGAGGTGGCTTCCTTTATAATGAGATCGGATGCAAGCGTTATTTGTTTGCAAGAGGTTAAAAAGGCGCAGTTTGATTTTCTGAAAGAGAAGCTCGCTGATAAATATGAGGTTATCTGGTACACGCGTCACACGGAGGACGGAGAAGGACTTGCCACGGCTTACGAAAAAAACGTATGGACGCTTGTAAATGAGGAACGCTTCTGGCTGTCGGAAACTCCCGAAAAAGTTTCAAAGGATTGGAACTCGAAATATCCCCGAATTTGCGTCAGAGCGCTGCTTGAGCATAAAGACACAGGCGCGAAGCTAAACGTATTTAACGTCCACACCGAAAGTAATCTCGCGCAGTTCGAGCAAATGAAGGTGGTGCTGGAGCGCGCAAAGCAGAGCGAATATCCCGTACTCGTAGCAGGTGACTTTAATACTCATTATACTTATCACACTACGAACGCAACCATGGCAGCCGCTTTTCAGGACTGTCAGCAAGTGGCACGCGATACCGATCTTGGCATAACGGGTCACGATAAATTCAAATACGGAGATTACGAGGGCGTACCGATCGATTTCTGTTTTGTTTCAAAGGACATATTTGATGTTTTGACCTTTGACGTGTGTAGAGACAGAAGAACTGACAATAACTCTTGGCTGTCTGACCACTATCCCATAAAAACTACTGTGAGATATATTTATGAATACGAAATAGAATATCCCGATACCACACCTGACGGCATGGATGGAGAGATAGACGGTTGATAGGACGTTATTTTTGAAATCTAAGTATCCAAAGATACTTGATAAATTATAAAAATTTTAGGAGGAATAAACCATGAAAACAAAAGGCAACCCACGCAAGCTTTTATGGCGCGGAGCACTGGCAATGATACTTGTTTTATCAATGCTTGTCTCGGCATCCGTAATGTGCTTTGCGCAAACCACCGCTTCGGATGAAGCAAACGAAAACGAGACTGTGGAAATTACGGGAGTAAACATTTCTCTGAGTGATAGTATTGTCGTAAAATTCCACACCACAGCAATCACAGACGATGGCTCAATGCTTAAAGTGATATTCAAAGGCGACACTTATGAGATAAGCGAGAATGAGGACGGCGTGTTCAGCTTTGCTTACGTTACTCCCCAGTATATGGGAGAAGAGCTTGCAGTGACCCTGTGTGATGCAAATGGCAATGAGATAGGCGAAGAAAAGAAGGTAAGCGTAAAGAGCTATCTTATGGATATGCTTGCTTATGAACGCACTGACGGTACTTGCGTGTGTGCGTGTGAGTCAGACTTACAGCACGCGGCGGTACAGGAGCTTTGCGTTAATATGCTCAATTACGGTGCGGCTGCGCAGACCTACGTAGACCATGACACAGAAAACCTTGCAAATGCGGAACTTACCGATGAGCAAAAGATTCTCGCGACAAAGAAGATAACTGTCACAGAGACTGATAAGGCTGTAAACGGCGCGGCTTGGGTAGGCGCGGGTGTGCGCTTTGACTACAAGCTCGGTCTGTATTTCGTATTTGAGGCGGCAAGCGCTGACGAGTACACGGCAACCATCAACGGAACAGAGGTAACTCCCGAGGATTACACGGCTCTTGGCGAGGGCTACTACGTTATCCGTTACAACAGCTTCAACGCAACCAATATGAACGACGTTGTTACGGCGAAGCTCACAAAGGACGGAGCAGAGCAGACCTTCTCTTACAGTATCAAGTCCTACGTAGCGGCAAAGGGCGGTAATGACAGCGCGATTGCAAACCTTGTCAACGCAACCTACGTTTACGGCTTTGCGGCAGTTGCGTATTTGCAGGAATACGTTGAGGTAACTCCAACCGTTGATTCGGTGGGCAGCATATCTATCGATGGCAAGGGCTACGACTTCAGCGGCTCTATATACGGAATGACAGCCGAGCTCCCCAAGCTTGACCTTGAGAGCTATACGGTTGTAAGCGAGAATACCGAAACGAATGTTGCAAATGAGCCCAAGATAGTAACACGTTTTACGCTTAAGAGCGAGGACGTGGATTATTCCACAGAGATCACTCCCGAAAACGCTATCCTTATAGGTGAGCAGTGGTACTCGGAGTATGATTTGGCGAACTACAGCGCAGACGGCGTGACGGTAGAATATGATAAGTCGGAAAAGAGTTATACGCTTACCGCTCCTGCGGACGCGGCGCTGTCGTTGACCAACCTGACAAGTGTAAATGCTCCCTTGACCGTAACGGGCAAGCTGGAGATTACCACTACAGCTACATGGCATATATGGGGTCCTATGAACGTCGGTACCGAAACTGTTGCGGCTGAAATTGCTCGGGCCGGCACATCCTCTGTATATTTCTATAATAAGACTTTGGTCAATAAGAATAGCGCTATGAATTTGGGAAGCTCGTTCATTACTGGTCTAAACAATTGTGAGCTTATTATTGACGGAACGATGGCGACTACCAATAATATGAGTATCAATTGCGTTCTGACCAGTGTTACCGAGAATTATTCCCCTCTCGTTTATGTTCGTTCGGGCACTTTGACGGCAGGCGTTATTTGGACCAACTCAATTCAAGTAGGTGATGAAAATAATGCAGGTACCTTGAATGTCAAAAATTATAATAATAAAAAGAGAGGTGCCGTTGAAATACAAACAGCGTATTCTTCTCCGGCAAGATTTGATTTTGTCAACGGTACGGTGGTCGCAAACGGAACGAGTAACAGTAACGGTACGGATACAGCAATTTTGCGGACTGACTCAAGTAAAGAGGTGCGCCTTTATATAGGAGAGAATATTAAGTTTGTTACGGAGACGCCAACCTTCTATGACTGCTTGATAGGATCATGGGGCGGTAGCAATAAGTATTATTATATAGATGCCGATGCCCAGTTGTTCGTAGATGCGGACGGAAATGCGCTGACATCGAGCAGTGGCAATTTTATTAGAGCTTACGGAAGCAAAGCTAATTTTAGAATCACACGTACCGTAACCGTAGTTATTGATGAAACGGAAAAGGAAGTCAAATTACTTCATAATATCGGACAGTTGAATAGTGATTTTAACCAAACTACATTTAATAACTACTTTACGACGATAAAGGGTATAGCGGAAGGTACCGAGATGAGTACAAGTGACGGTAGCTTGACCGATGCTGTTTTGGGTGAATTTAAGATGGCTACCTATGGTGACGGTTCGAAGATTTATTATCAAGAAATAACTCAAGAGGTGGCGTGATATGAAGCATTACGAAACAATAAAGATAGAAATAATCTCTTTGACGGTGAAGGATGATATTCTTTTGAGCAGCGCGATAGGACCTGTCGTATTTTCCAACGGAGCAATTGACGCCGAGATGGATTATGCGAAAGACGGCGCTCAATAAAGCATAATGAAGATGAAATTAAAATATCTTGCCGTGGCATTGTCCGTTGTTATGATGCTCAGTCTGCTCGCCGCTTGCGGCGAGCAGACCAAAAAAGAGGACGGAACGACGGAATTTGTTTCCGATACCGACGATGCCGACGGCTTTGAAACGGTGAATGATGATAAGACTTCTGATGAAGTCGATGAAAGCGATACAGAAAAGACAAAATCGGATTCGTCAGCTTCAAGCGGCGATGATGAAAAAGCAGAATCAGAGCAGACGGGAAAGTCTGACGGAACGGTAGATCTCCCTATATTGCCGCTCTGAACGAGAAATGCCGTGTATCGGCATAAGATGAATTACAAGTTTTTTTATTTGTTTTAACAGAAAACAAATTATGAGGAAAAATTATGAAAGTATTTTTGAGGTATTTAAGCGTTGCGCTTGCTATCCTGATGCTCCTTGGGATGTTTACCGCCTGTAAAAAGGACGAGAACTCTCAGCCGTCTGACACTACTCAAACCGACGGAACGACTGATGACGGAAAGCCCGA
>JAGAPH010000040.1 GCA_017623375.1 Clostridia bacterium
AGCTGTCAGCGAAGCTGACTGAGGGAGAGTGCGTCAAAACATAATGAAATCTTAACCGTTATGCACGCAGGCTCCTCCACCCGCTACGCGGGAGCCCCCTCTCGGAGGGAGCCTTATGTGAGTGCGAACATAGATTATAAAACACCTATAAATAAAATTTACCGTCTAAAATCCCCCATTCCAACGTCTCAAGTAATAAAGCCAAGCGGCGCAACATATAATTTACCGTAAAGATGAATACAGGAAAAGGAGAAGGCTTATGATAAACAATGGGGAAAACGGATATTTAACTGTCAAGGCGTGTGAGAAGAGCTTTGGGGTGGAGGCGGCGGGCGACTATACCTTACCCGATTATCAGAGCGATATCAGACGGATACTGTGCGTGTCGCAGACTGTTCTGCCTCCCGCAAAATACATCAGCGGCGACTCGGTGGAGTTTAACGGAACAGTGGACTATCAGGTGCTCTACGTGGGCGGAGACGGCGGTATGTATTCCGCTCCTCTGTCGGGCGAATATAGCTTCAGCGTTCCTCTTGAAAGGGGAGCGGATATTGACGTTACCAACGGCGTTACCGTTCTGTGTCACGTGTGCGCCGAGGGGGTAAGCACAAGAGTGAGCGCCCCTCGCAGACTGAGCATCAAAAGCCGCTTGCGCCCTAACGTGCGCGTTTTTGCTAAAATGCCCGTGGGTGTGCGCATGATATCAGAGGTGGACCCCGTCAGCGTTTATACCAGAACGGGCAAGTGCAAGAGCCTTATGTGTGACAGTGCCGTGTCAGACGTTATATCGCTGAGTTACACCGCGCCTCTGTCCTCGGAGGATATGAGAGTGGTGTCCGCCGACGCCCGCGTGTGCGTTACGAATACGGAGTGTAGTGGAAGCGGAGTTTCCTGCCGCGGTAAGGTGCTTTTAAAGCTTTTGTGTGCCGCGCCCGACGAAAACGGAGAGGGGGAGGTCATATCCACGGTCAACGCAGATGTGCCCTTTGATGGAGACGTGGACATGGACGAATGCTCCTCGGACAGATATTGCCGAGTGCGCGGCGTACTTTCGGAAATGTCGGTAAACGTAAGCGAGAGCGGAGTGCAGTGCGATATAGGAGTTATCCTTGAGGCAATGGCGGCGAGAAACTCGGAGGTGGAATATACCGAGGACGTGTATTCTACCGAGAGAGAGTGCGTCTGTGAGATGAGACAGACGGCTCCCGTGTCTCTTCTTTCCTGCGGCAATGCAAATCTTACGCTCAGTGAGCGGATACCGCTTGAAAAGGCTGGCGTTCCCGAAAACGCTCAGATAGTTGATGCTCTCGGAAGTGTTTGCTTTGACGGCTGCACGCTTACCGACGGCAGATACGCCTATAGCGGCACGGCAAGCCTTGTGCTCATATACCGAAACGACGGAGAGCTTTATAGCACGGATATAAATATTCCCGTAAGATACGAGGCGCAGACCTCGGCGGACGGAGTTCCCACCTGCTTTGACGGCTGCGCAGAGCTTACAGACATAAGAGCGAGGGCGGAAAAGGGAGAGCTTTCGGTAGATGCCGAGCTTCTTATCAGCGCCGACTGCATGGGCGAGACCACCGTTAATGCGGTGGAGAAAGCCTCCTTCGGTGATGCCTTCGCTCCGCGTGAGTGCGAGCTTACTGTCTGCTATCCCTCGTCAGGCGATACTCTCTGGTCTGTGGCTAAGCGCTACCGTGTCGCCCCCGCCGACGTTATGGGAGACCCCGAAAACGATAGATACGTAATGATAGAATAATATCGCGTTCAATTCATTTTTCGCATTTGTGTACACAAACGCAGTGCTTACTATGCCCAAATCAAAGACATAAAGCTTTAACCTTACAATTAAATTCGGTAGGGGTCGGCGCCTTCGACGACCCGAGGCTCCGTTCGCTTGTAACGGGCTGTCGTGGGCGCCAGCCCCTACCGTTTTGTTCGTAAACTTCAACCAAGCAACCAAAGCAAGGATATGTCTTTTAGGAAAACCTATCTTGTCAAATCGATTTTTTTATGATATAATGGTAACAGACATGTGAAAGGTAGGTGACAATATGAAGATAAAGAATGCCGAAAAAAGCTATGCCACGGTAGCCGAAATGAAGCTGCCCAAGCATGAAACACCCAAAAAGCCCAATATTCTTTTCAGAACTCTGCTGAAAACGGTATCCTTGCCTGACCTTTTCCTTACAAGGTTCAAATGCCGAAGGGTGGGAATGGAGCGGCTTGGCAAGGACGAGCCCTGCCTTATACTTATGAACCATTCAAGCTTCATAGATCTCAAGATAGCCGCGAGCGTGCTATATCCGAGACCCTTCAATATAGTTGCCACGCTTGACGCCTTTGTGGGTAAGAGCTGGCTTATGCGTCAGCTTGGGTGTATCCCCACGAGAAAATTCGTCTTTGATATAGGACTTGTACGGGATATAAGCCACTGCATCAAAAAGCTGAAAAGCTCTGTGCTTATGTATCCCGAGGCGGGATATAGCTTTGACGGCACTGCCACCACGCTTCCCGATAGCCTTGGAAAGTTCGTCAAGATGCTGGGAGCGCCTCTTGTCATGTTAGAGACCTTCGGAGCGTTTCACCGCGATCCGCTCTACAACGAGCTGCAAAAGCGCAAGGTGCGTGTATCTGCCGAGCTGAGATACGTTCTGTCCTCCGAGGAGATCGCGAACATGTCTGCCGACGAAATTGACGCGGTGATAAAAAGGGAGTTTTCCTTTGATAATTTCAAATGGCAGCAGGAGAATAAGATCTGTGTATCCGAGCCGTTCCGCGCGGACGGACTTGAAAGACTTCTTTATAAGTGCCCGAGCTGTGGCTCTGAGGGACATATGAAGGGCGAGGGGATACACATCGGGTGCGCGGCTTGCGGAAAGCGCTGGGAGCTTACGGAGTACGGATATCTTTCGGCAACGTCGGGGGAGACGGAGTTTGCGCATATTCCCGATTGGTATGCGTGGGAACGCAAGTGCGTAAGGGAAGAGCTTGATAACGGCACTTACGGCTTTTGCGTGCCCGTGGATATTTACATGATAGTCAACACCAGGGGCGTTTTTAAGGTGGGACAGGGCAAGCTTGAGCATAGCAAGGAGGGCTTTCATCTTACGGGCTGTGACGGTCAGCTTGATTATACGCAGAAGTCGGTATCGCTTTACACGCTCAATTCCGATTTTTATTGGTACAAGCTCGGAGACGTTATCGGTATAGGAAATCAAAATGCTCTGTATTACTGCTTTCCTGCCAACGACAGAAGCGTCGTGACCAAGGCACGGCTTGCCACCGAGGAGATATATAAGACGCTAAGAGCCGAAAAAACAGAAAAACGTAAATAAAAATACAGGGCGTCGCAGTATTCAGGCAATACTGCGGCGCCCTGTATTTTTGGATTTAAAAGGTGATATTGTAATATTCCGCACAAAAATGCAAATGCTAATGAAAAACGTTCTAAGGGGATATTTGCATGAGTGTGGGAGGGAAAAGACATAGGCTCTACCGTGTGGTCAAGAGAGGACTTGACGTGCTCTTTTCCGCGGCGTTGCTGGTGTTTTTGTGGCTGCCGATGTTGGTGATATGGGCGGCGGTGCGGCTGGATTCGGAGGGGAGCGGAATATTCAGGCAGACTCGGGTGGGGCGTGACGGCAAGCCCTTTGTGTGCTACAAATTCCGCACCATGTACGTCACCGCTCCGCCTTGCTGCCCCTCGTCAAGACTATGCGATCCCGAGAAGCACGTAACACGGGTGGGGCGCTTTTTGAGGAGGACAAGCCTTGACGAGCTTCCTCAGCTGATAAACGTAATAAAGGGAGATATGAGCCTTGTGGGACCCCGTCCTCTCATTCCCGAGGAGACCGAGGTACACGATATGAGGCAAAGGAGAGGAGTATATACCCTGCGCCCGGGGATCACGGGACTGTCGCAGATAAGCGGACGGGACAGGGTGTCAGACGACCAAAAAGTAGAGCTTGACACGAGATATCTTGAGAGGTTTGGCTTTGTTCAGGACTTGAGGATAGTTGGGGCAACGTTTGGACGAGTAATAACGGGAGACGGAATAAAAATGAAGGGGGGACTTGACAAATAAGAACAAATGTTCTATAATATAAGCGGAGGACAGGCTATGAAGAAAACACAGAAAAGAAACAGACTTATGAGCGTTTTTAAGAAATATATCCGTCTTGGTCTGTACCGCGAGAAGCTTGACGTATTTAGCGTATGCTCCCGAATACGAGGAAGCTGCCGCACCCTCGAGGAGGCAAAGGACGTGTTCGCGGTATGGGAGACCTGCCGTATACTCAGGCTTTGCGGTAGGACGGAGTCGTTGGTGCTTTTTGAGCGGATATATCTTGACGGAAGCGTGAGAGGGCAGAACGATATAAGCATGAGAGCGGTCAGATACGCTCACAAGCATAATTTGGACGAGCGAACGGTATGGCGGCGCTTGGCTTACGTTGAGGGGCAATACGAAATAATAAGAAAAAGTCTTGACAGATAGATCCGTCAAGACTTTTTCTTATTGTGTTATCATTCCTCGGAGGAATTGTCGATAATTACCTGAACCTCGGCAACGCACTCCGCTTGCTTTTTTGCCTCAGCCTCGGCGCGGGCTTCTTTCTTTTCCTGCTTTGCCTGAGCCTTCTGAGCCTTTGCCTCTTCGATCTTAGCCTTCTGCTTGGCTATATCGTCAAGCGTTTTGTCAATATCCGCGATGACCTTTGCGATCTCCTCAGCCTTTTCCACGCCCGACCTGAGCTGCTTGTACGTCAGCTTGCCAAGCTTTTCGTAAAGTCCGTCTCTCTTTGAGTTGAGGGTAGTGAGTTTAACGTGCATGGAGGCGTTTTCTGCGAGCTCCTCGGTCTTATTAATGGTCTTTTTAGCAACGCGCTCTACGTTTGAGCGTATCTCCTTCCAGCTTGCCATTTATATATCCTCGCTTTCATTTTTGATTGCTTTTTATTACTATCATTATACACCAAATCTTATAAAAAGTAAATAAAAAGTATAAAATTTATTTTGTGAGATAAAATAATACTGTTATTGAACGTTAACGGAAAATTGGGATTTATCGGGGAGTTAATAATATGCGACTTACTCTCTGACGAGCGTAGGGGAGGGGCTTGCTCCTCCCGCATGGCAGCACAAATGTATCTTAATAAAACGGTGTAATTTCAATAGAGTTAAAGTAATAAAAGGCTATTTAACATTGTCTTAAAAACGGGAGGAGCGAGCCCCTCCCCTACCACAAAATAAATGCGAACACAGATTGTAAACTCACCGATAAATCAAAATTTGAATATTACAAATTATACAACCCAAAGGAAGAAATGCTATGAACATGAATAAAGAAGAGTATAAAAAATACGCCAAGGCGCATGCGCCAAAATCACCTATTGCCAAGGATTGCGTAAAGGCGTTCCTTTTCGGAGGCACTATCTGTGCCATCTCACAGGGACTGAGGCAGCTTTATGCGTATATATGGGGCTTTGAGGTCTCCGATGCCTCCGCGCTTGCCTCCATAACGCTTTCCGCTATCTCGATAATCCTTACCGCCTTTGGCGTGTTTGATAATATCGCCAAGCATGCGGGGGCAGGAACGCTTGTGCCCATAACGGGCTTTGCAAACTCCGTTGCCTCGCCCGCTATAGATTCCAAGTCAGAGGGCTTTGTCCTCGGCGTTGGCGCTAAGATATTTACCGTGGCAGGTCCTGTGCTGTTTTACGGAACGGTGGCGGGAATGATATACGGCTTGATATACTATTTCTATCTTATGTTCGTCTGAGGGTAGCCGATGGCTATGCTTACTCGAATTTAACGGTAACGGCGCCAACTCCGCTGCTGATCCTTACCTCGTTTGCTCCGCTTCCCACGGTCTCACCGTCGCTGACGGAGCTTCCGTCCACGGTAAAGCTGCCAAGCCCCTTATCCGCCTTAACGGAATAATCGGTCTTTGCGCCGGAGAGCGTAAGGTCAAGCTTACCAACGCCGCAATCGATATCGGACTTGCCCGTAAGTGCCGCGCTGATGTCTACGTTGCCAACGCCTATGTCAAACTCAAGCCCGTCTATAGAGGACTGCGAAATGTTGATATCTCCCGCGCCTCCGTCTATGTCCGCACTGCGCCCTACGGTGAGCGAGGAGATACGGGTATTGCCCGCCCCAAGATCAAGATCAAGTACGTCGGTGGTCAGACCGTCTATGGAAATATTTCCCGCTCCCGCTTCTATATTAACTTTTTCGAACGTGTGCTCGGGAAGAATGAGCGTGACGCTTCGAGAAGAGACGCTTTTAGAGAGAAATGTGTCCTTTTCCTGTATCTTAAGCGTGTCTCCGCTCTGCTTTACGGAAATGCGGTCGCTGCTTACCTCAACGGAAAGCGTGTCGCCCCGTTTTACCGTAAGGCTTGACGCCGATATCTCCATATCAATATTTTTGATTTCTGAGACGTCAAAGGAATAAGAGGTGGGAGTGCCACCGTCAGTGCCGCCCTCAAAGCCTGTGATAGCTCGCAGAACAGAAGCGGCAGTGCTGACGAGGCCCGATATTATCGCCGCAATTAAAATGATAGCGAACGCTATGGCGGCGTATTTAATTATTTTCTGTGCGCTTGTCATTTTATGGTCACACCCCCGAATATTCCCGAGCCGTTTACGTATATTACGGGAGACTCGGGTAGACCGTCGTTTGACTTTTTATTGGTGACACCGCCGAAGATAGAAGTGGAGCTTGACTTTACCGCAACGCCGATGGGGACGATCAGGTCTATTCCTCCGAACACAGCATTTGCGTTGATGACTACGTCCTTTTCTATTATAGCACCTCTGAGATCGCACTTGATGCCGCCAAAGATGGCGTCAAGAGAGAGATCCTCAAGGCGCTTGCCCATAAATTCCAGATCCTGTCCCGAGAATACCGCTGCGTATTCCTCCTTCTTGCCGCACCTTCTTCGCTTGGCGTTGCCTTTATCCGCACCCTTGTCAGCCCTTTTCCAAATGCCGCCGAAGATCATAGACAAGCCTACGATGACAATGATAATGGGAAGAATAAGCTTTATGACAGTTTCAAAGGGAAGTATATCCCGACTGCCAATGAAAAGCGCCGCGCCAACGAAGAGCCAGATAATATTTCCCGTTCTCGGACCGTTTGATATGATGGAGATAATGGCGGGGATAATGATAAACAGAGTCCACCAGCCGTCAAATATCAGCGCGTAATTTACGTTTACAATTCCAATGATATCTGCCGCAACCACAAGACCCGCGGCAACGAGCACGATGCCCCATATTATTTTTGAAATTTTTTTCATAATTTCCTCCTTAGTTATCAGGTTGTTTTTATTATATAATAATCGTAGAAAAATGTCAATAAAAATGTAAAATACGTTACAATTAATTGTAGTCGGATTTTGATTTATAGGTGTGTTCGCACCGCACCCGTTTTTAAAGTTTTCGCCCGCCTTTTTTAAAAGGAGGCGCAGTGGAGGGCGCGGAGCCCTCCCCGACCTCCGCAGAGGTCGGCTTGAGGCTCTGCCTCAAGACTCCGCAAGCCTTTAAAAAGGCTTGACCTAAACTTTAAGAGTGGGGTTGTGCGAACACATCAAACATACCGATAAATCCCAATTTATGATACAACAAAAAGGAGTCAGACTGTTGTCCGACTCCTTGATCTTTTATTACAGGCTCTTGACAAACGCCTCAATGCGCTCAAGAGCTTGTGTTATGTGCTTTATGGAATAAGCGTAGGAAATTCTCGCAAAGCCCTCGCCGCCCGCGCCAAAGGCGTTGCCGGGGACGATAGCGCACTTGTAATCGTAGAGCAGCTTGGAGCAAAATTCCTCGCCCGAAAGTCCAAAGCTTCCGATGTTGGGGAATATGTAAAAGGCTCCCTCAGGCTCAAACGCTTCTATTCCTATGCTCTTGAGTCCGTTGTAGATATATCTGCGGCGGCGGTTGTACTCGTCGTGCATCATCTTTATATCCTCGTCGCCGTTCTTCAGTGCCTCGATAGCGGCAAACTGAGAGGTGGTGGGAGAGGACATAATGCCGTACTGATGTATCTTGAGCATCTGCTCGGTAAGAGGCGCGGGTGCGCAGATGTAGCCAAGTCTCCAGCCCGTCATGGCGTATGCCTTGGAAAATCCGCTTGCCACGATAGTGCGCTCCTTCATGCCCTCAATGGAGGCGACGGAGCAATGGTCTCCCGTGTAGGTAAGCTCCGCGTATATCTCGTCGGAAAGAACAATAATATTGGTGTCGCGGAGTATCTCCGCAATCTCCTCAAGCTCAGCCTTTGTCATGATAGCGCCCGTGGGGTTGTTGGGGTAGGGCAGAACCAAAAGCTTTGTTTTAGGTGTTATAGCCGCCTTAAGCGCCTCGGGGTCTATCTTGAAGTTGTTCTCAAATTTTGTCTCAAGAATTACGGGAACTCCGCCCGACATTCTTGCCAAGGGAGCGTAGCACACAAAGGAGGGAGTGGGAACGATGACCTCGTCTCCAGGCTCTATGAGCGAGCGGAAGGCAATATCGATAGCCTCGCTTCCGCCAACGGTCACTATGACCTCCTTTTCGGGAACGTAGGATATACCGAAGCGTCTTGCCATATAATTGCTTATCTCGGAACGAAGCTCTGAAAGTCCCGCGTTTGCCGTGTAATAGGTCCTGCCCTTCTCAAGGCTTTCTATACCTGCCTCGCGGATATGCCAAGGGGTTTGGAAATCGGGCTCACCAACGGTAAGTCCAACCACGTCGCTCATGGTGTTCATCAGGTCAAAAAATTTACGTATGCCCGATTTTGGTGTTTCGACGACTGTTTTTGAAAGAACCTTACTATAATCTATCATCAGTTAAAAGTACCCCTTTCGTCGATTTCGGGAAGATCGTAGACCATGCCCTTATCCTTGTATTTGTGAAGCACGAAGTGCGTTGCCGTGGATATTACGGAATCTATGGTGGAGAGCTTCTGGGAGACGAAGGAGGCAACCTCCTTCATGGTCTTGCCCTCGATCATGACAGACAGGTCGTAAGCACCCGACATAAGGTATACCGACTGCACCTCGGGATAGTTGTAAAGCTTTTCGGCAACTCTGTCGAAGCCCTTATCCTTCTGAGGCGTCAGCTTTACCTCTATCATTGCGCTGACAGACTCAATGCCCGTCTTTTCCCAATCTATGATGGTCTTGTAGCCAACGACCGTGCCGTTAGCCTCAAGCTCAGCGATCTGCGCATTGACTGCCTCCACGGGCATATCAAGCATGATCGCTATCTGCGCAGGCGTCAGCCTTGCGTCATTTTCAAGCAATTTAAGTATTTCGGTGTTCATTTTTATCTCACTTTCTGTATTTGGTCAGCGAAGCCTTGATACTATATTTTCGTAAGAAAGACCGTATTTATCCGCGATATCGCGGGCGTAGCTCTTTCCGTCTGGCTTTTGTCTGTATATCTTGAACGAACGCTTGCCCGATTCTATTCCAGCCACCAGCGTGTCTATGGCAACGCCACCGTCGGGGGCAGTACGGGCATTTATGTTATCTATCTCTGCCGCAAGCTCGTGCAGGTGGGTGGAGAACAGGCAGCGACAGCCAACGCGGCTGAGTCCCGCCAATACCTCGGCGGCGATATAGGACGCCTCAAATGAGCCTGTGGAGGACAGTGACTCGTCAAGAAGCACCAGACTGTCGGCGCTTACCGCTTCGAAAATATCCCTCAGACGGGCGCACTCCTCGCCAAGCCTTCCCTTATCGATAGTATCGTCCGCTCCCGTGGGGAAGTGGGTGAAGATACCGTCCGCAATGCTCACCGTCGCACTGTCCGCGGGGACGAACATGCCAAGCTGAAGCATTGCCTGAGAAAGACCGATAGCGCAGGTGATGACCGACTTTCCGCCTCTGTTCGGTCCTGTAAGGACGTATATCATGGCGTTGTCCTTATCCATATCTATGTCGTTTGTAACTATCTCGTAGTCCACCTTCAGCGCTACACAAGGGTTGTAAAGTCCCTTTGCCGCAAAGCTTCTCGCGCCGTCCTCGGGTATGGTGGGACGGCAGAGGGAAAGTCCCTTTGCGCTCAGCGCTCTCAGCAGTGCCGTGCCCTTTACGAGAAATTCTATTTCGGGCATGAGATCAAGCAAAAAGTCGGTATTTTCAAGCACGTAGCTCTGCACGATCTTCTTCCACGAGCGCAGAGACTGCTTGTAAACGTCGTTTATAGCCGAGTTGAAGGCAAGAGCCAGCGCCGTTCTTTGATTTTCCGACTGCTTTTTGTTAAAGGGAACAAGGTTTGCGATACAAGTATATTCATCGTCCTTAAAATTAAGACGGAGAATTTTTTCTATCACGTCGCCCGAGCGGAACGGCTCGGGATTTATGGACAGAACTCCCGCGCTTGATGGGCGGAGCTGGGCGTCCAGATTTACTCCTATGGTCACGCTCTTGATGTCGCGCACTCGGTTTGTAAGCTCGGAAAGCTTTATATTAAGCTCCTTGTAGTAATCACTCTCCGCAAGCTCCGATATACGGAAGGCAAGTGTACGCAACGCTTCGCTCTTCAGCTGCTCCTTAATGGGAGACAGACCTGCGTTGAGCGTTGATATGCTGGATATATAGAGCTCGATCTCGGTAATGCTCTCAAGATAGGACTCGGTGTCGCCCGTGTCCGCCTCAAGGCGGCGAAGCTCCATGATATCGGTGAGAATGGGAATGAGCTTGTTAAGCGTTACGGATATTTCGGGGAACTCAAGCATATCTCCGAAAACGTCCATTCTGTGCTTTATTACGCGTCTGTCCTTGGTGAAATACTCGTCAAGACTGCTATTCTTGAGATCGAACACCTCAAGCAGTCCAAGCTCGTCAAGCACAAACATATCGATATTAGGCGTATTATCGCCGTTATAATGATCTCTCTGAGTCTCCTCGTCGGGGAAGATCAGACTGAATTTTTCAAGTTGGGTGGACATTCGTCGTCTCCTTTAGAAAAAATTACGCGGGAAAATTGATGAAGGCACGGGCGTACATAGCCAAAATTATCAAAGCTATCTGAAGCACGATAATAAGCGGTATGCCTATCATAAATCTCTTGTGCTTTGTCTTGTGGCGCACCAGCAGCATACACACGTACATAGCCACCGAGCCGCCCAAGGCAGAGAGCAGAAAAAGCGTTTTTTCGGGAACTCTCAGCTCCACTCTGTTCTTTTTGGATATCAGCTTATCGTATATGCACACGATCACCGATATCAGCGAGATGATTGCGAAATATATAAGCGCCACTGCTATAATGGGATTCATAAGATCGCCTCTCAGTTCTTCTTAGCGGGGAAGCTGTCCTTAAGTCCGACTACACGGTTGAAGGTGTTCTCGTGCTTTGTGTCCTTACAGAAGTATCCGTTTCTTACAAACTGGAACTTCTCGCCCGCCTTTGCGTCGGCAAGGGAAGGCTCGATCTTAGCGCCCTTAATCACCGTCAGCGACTGAGGATTGAGATAGTCGTTATAGGTCTTGTCCTCGGGAATAGCGTTTACGTTCTCGATGGTAAAGAGCCTGTCGTAAAGCATGAGAGTGGTGTCCTTTGCGTGAGGCGCGGACAACCAGTGGATAGTGCCCTTGATCTTTCTGCCGTCCACGGGATTTCCGTTTCTCGTTTCAAGATCGGCAGTGGCGTGTATCTCAAGCACGTTGCCATTGGCGTCCTTCACTATCTCGCCGCACTTGATGATGTAAGCGCCCATGAGTCTTACCTCGCCCTCGGGCTTGAGGCGGAAGAACTTGGGGGGCGGTACCTCGGCAAAGTCCGACGCGTCGATATAAAGCTCCCTCGTAAAGGGAAGCGCTCTTGTTCCCGCCTCGGGATCCTGAGGATTATTGGGCAGGTCGAAGTATTCGGTCTTGTCCTGGGGGTAGTTGTCAATAACGACCTTTATGGGGCGTTCGATGGCTATGCGTCTTTGCGCCTCGGCGTTAAGCTCCTCGCGTATGCAGTGCTCAAGCATACCGATATCAACAAGGCTGTTTGCCTTTGAAACGCCCGCGCTTCTTACAAAGTTGAATATAGACGAGGGAGTGTAGCCACGTCTGCGAAGGGCGCAGATGGTAGGAAGTCTGGGGTCGTCCCAGCCGTCTACCATATCGTTCTCAACAAGGTAGCGCAGATATCTCTTGGACATTACCGTGTTGGTCACGTTAAGTCTCGCGAACTCTCTCTGCTTGGGCTTGGACTCAAAGCCTATATTGTCGATAACCCACTCGTAGAGAGGGCGGTGGTTTTCAAATTCAAGGGAGCACAGTGAGTATGTGATACCCTCAAGCGCGTCCTGAATGGGGTGGGCGTAGTCGTAAAGGGGATAGATGCACCACTTGTTGCCCTGACGGTGGTGGGAGGTGTGAACTATGCGGTATATGGCGGGGTCACGCATGTTCATATTTGGGGACGCCATATCTATCTTAGCGCGCAAAGTGCGGCTTCCGTCGGGGAACTCGCCCGCTCTCATGCGTCGGAACAGGTCAAGGTTCTCCTCCACGCTTCTGTTTCTGTAAGGGCTTTCCTTACCCGCCTCGGTAAGTGTTCCTCTGTATTCTCTCATTTGCTCCGCGTTAAGGTCGCATACGTAAGCCTTACCGTCCATAATGAGCTTTTCAGCGTACTCATAGCACTTATCAAAGTAATCCGAGCCGTAGAAGATACCGCCGTCCGGTGTAGCGCCCAACCAAGTGAGATCCTCGTATATGGACTCAACGTACTCGGTGTCCTCCTTTGTGGGGTTGGTGTCATCATAGCGGAGATTGAACTTACCGCCGTACTTCTTTGCCGTCTCGTAATTTATGAGTATTGCCTTAGCCGAGCCGATGTGGAGATATCCGTTGGGCTCGGGAGGAAAACGTGTGTGTATTTTTTTATCGGGCGTTTCCTTAAGATCGGCGTCTATTATGTCATGTATAAAATTGCTTGCTATTTCTTCCATTTTGATTTTTTCCTTTGCTTGAATGTATTTTCGGGGACGCGCTTACTTTTTCTTTCGCGAAAGAAAAAGTAAGCAAAAAGAAAGCAAAACTAAAATTATTTGTATTTTTAGTTTGTGCGTAATTTACTGTAAGGTCTAAGGTGGAAACTCGATAGCGCTGCAGTGCGTTTTACGAGTTTCATTTGCTTGAAAAAATTGTACGTATTGGTTTGCTATTCAAGCTCAGAGCGTTGCTCTCATTTTTTCTATTCTCTCGGCGACCTTATCCTTACCGAGTATCTGCATTACCGAATACATGTCGGGGGAATTTACCTTTCCCGTTACAGCAAGACGCAAAAACATGCTAACGTCGGCTACGTTGCCCTTGAACGCTTCGGGATCTGCCTTGTACGCCTTCATGTCGGTGGTGTAGCCGTTCGCCTCGGCAACCGCCTTGATCTTGTCAAACCAAGCATTCATGTCGTCTCCCTCGTCAAACGTTTCAAGGAAGCCGTCAAACACCGCCTTGATGTCCTCTCTCGGAAACTTCTCGGGGTAATCGCACTCTACCTCAAAGTATTCATCGAAGAAGAAGCCCATATACGGCTTTGCGTCACGCCATGTAGCCAGATCCTTTCTCGGCTTCTTACCGCCTCTGCCTATGGCGAATATTTTCTCGGCGGTCTCCTTATTTGCCGCAAGAAGCTCGCCAAAGGGTCTGTCAAACTCAAGCGCCCATTCGGTAACGCTCTCGGTAACCTTCTTTGCGTCCATGCGGGAGATAACGTTCTTTGAAACGTCGCCAAGCTTGTTGAAGTCAAACAGACAACCCGAGACTGACATCTTCTTTACGTTGAAGGGGAAGTCCTTGTAGCTCTTGTCGGGGTTCTGCATTCTCCACTCCTCGTAGTTGGAGTTGAGAAGCGTCATAACGTACTCGCATACCGCCTCGGGGCAGTAGCCCATTTCCGTGTAGTCGTCCATATTTGCACCCATGTCGCGCTTGGAAAGCTTCTTTTTGTTGCCGTTCTCGTCAAGGCGCATGATCTGCGCTATGTGCAGATACTTTGGTGTCTTGAAGCCAAGATATCTGAAGAGCTGTAAGTGCTTCGCAAGGCTTGGCAGCCATTCCTCACCGCGGATAACGTGAGTAGTACCCATAAGGTGGTCGTCAACGGCGTGAGCAAAGTGATAGGTAGGAATACCGTCGGACTTAAGAAGCACGAAATCCTCGTCATTCTCGGGTATCTCCATGCCTCCCTTTACAAGGTCGGTGAACTTAATCTTTCTCTCGGGGTCTCCGTCCGCAAGGATACGAAGAACAAAGGGATTTCCCGCCTCAAGGTTTTTCTCTACCTCCTCAAGGGTTATGGCTCTGTCCTTGAGCATCTGAGCGCGTCTGCTCTCAGCCTGCGCCAGCCAGTCGGTGTTCTTTATCTCTTCCTTTTTGTTTACCGCCAAAAGCTCCTCAAGCTCCTCTGCCTCTGTAAAGCAGGGATACGCTTTGCCCTCGCGGACAAGCTGCTTTGCGTAAACATGATAAACAGGACCGCGCAGACTCTGCTTGTAAGGTCCGTAAATGCCCTTGTCGGACACCTTACCCTCACTGTCAAGCACCGCGCCCTCGTCGAAATCTATTCCGTAGCGTGAAAGCGTCTTTATAAGTCCCTCAGCGGCGCCCGCTACCTCACGGCGGGCATCGGTGTCCTCAATTCTCAGATAGAGCACGCCACCGCTTTGATGAGCAAGTCTTTCGGCAACGGTGGTAGGGAAGAGCCCTCCGAAATGAACGAAGCCCGTGGGGCTTGGAGCAAATCTCGTTACCTTAGCGCCCTCGGGGAGCGTGCGGGCGGGATACTCTGCCTCCATGTCGGCGGGAGTTTTTGTTACGTTTGGAAAAAGTAGTTCTGCAAGCTTAGAAAAGTCCATTTATTGTTATCCTTTCATTGGTTGAATTTTCAAAAGAAGTATGCGGCGTTGTCAAGTGCCGATCCGAGTCGGGACGGAGCGCCATGTCCGGGGTATATCGTAAGAGACGGGTCAAGCGTTCTGAGTAGCTCAAGAGAGGACTGCATAAGAGCCTCGCTTCCGCTCCACAGGTCGCATCTGCCTATGCTCTCGGCAAAGAGCGTGTCGCCCGTTACGAGAAAGTCGCCGCAGTCAAAGCACACAGAGCCCCCTGAATGTCCCGGGGTGTGGATCACACGTATTTCTTCGTTACCAAGGTTGAGCACCTGACCGTCCGTCAGCGTATGCTCGGCAGGGGCGTGAACACATTCCTTTCCGTAGAAGGTGTAAAATGCGTTCTTCTTTCCGTCCGTCAGCATGACGGCGTCGCTTTCGTGGATATAAGCGCCAACAGCTGTCGCGCGGCGGAGCGTGTCCAGCGAGACGGTATGATCGAAGTGTCCGTGCGTGAGCAGTATGCCCTCAAGCACCGCGCCCTCCTCGGCGACGGCGGACATTATCGCCTCTACCGATGCGGACGGATCCACGGCAAGCGCGTGGTGTTCGGAGAAAATAATATACGTATTTGCTCCGAAGGAATAAGGACAGACCGTTTTTATGTTCATGGACACACCGCCTAAAAAATAAAACTTCATAATATTATACCACACAAGAGCCGAATTGTCTATAATCTTGCGAATATTTTATTAAATAATTTTGTAACAATTTTTTGTTTTCTGCCATTTTTATTTGCATTTGAGTAATTTACTTGAAAAAAAGTCGGCTTTCTGCTATAATATCATCAAAGAAAGGCAGGAAGAACAAAAAAGCGGAAAGGGGCGGAAAAATCATGAATATCTGGCTTGCGATAGCCGACGCAGGCGTTTTTGAGCTGATGCGCCTTTGCGGCTGCGAGCAAAAATACATGAGCGGCAGGGCATCTGACTTCGAGCGGTTTGCCGAGCTTTGTCGAATATTGCCCTATCTTGGAGAAAACCAAGAGGCGGCGGACGTGACCGAACGGATAATTTTGGCGCTGGGCGGACTGATCGGACGTAATAACGTATGCAGAGAAAGCGCCTGCGCTCTGTGGAAAATATATAACGAAAAATACACGGAAATATGTCTTTATGAAAATGAGCGAATACTGTCTGCATATGACGAAAAATTATATAATGAATTGTTTGTTGAAGCAATAAAAAACGGTGATGAAAAAAATAAATTTAAATCTTGCGTACTGCATCTTAATTCCTTGATGGTACAAGTTGAATTTGAAGAATTTTTTGATATCCTAAAATGTCTAAAAAAAGAGATTTCAAGGATATACATCGATCTGTATAATGGGGAGTTTGAGCCCCCCAATATCTATTCTGCTGAGCGTGTATCAAAAAAGATTTATAATGGTGAAAAATGTAATAATGGCGAAAATAATTTGCTTTTGAGTCAAATTATTTGCACGTTGATTTCTCAAAATAAGTGTCGAAAAATGGAATTATATATTGACTGCAACGGCAACTATACCTATGCTGAAAAGCTTATTGCTTATCTTTCTCGCTACCGACTTCCCGCAAGGATATTTATAGCGGCAGATCTGTCCTGCCCCCCCGAGAGCGTAGCGCGGGTGTGCCGAGCGTCAACGGACATATGCCGTGCCACTCCGAAAATTTTTGTGGGCGAGGGAGATTCTTTTGACGGTACTCTTGAATATGCGAAGCGGCTTGCAAGGATATATCCGCTGGGCTATACGCTGCTTGCCGATAATGGAGTTCCGACCTCTGCGGAGGTCGGCTCATGGCGCTGCCCTGAGAACCAGCAAGCCTTTAAAAAGGCTTGACCTAAACTTTAAAGAATGGGTTGTGCGAACACAACGATAAATCAAAAAGGAACTAAGCCGCATGAACGGTTCAGTTCCTTTTAATTACATATCGTTTAAACTCAATATCTCTTTTGCCGTCTCTATATCCGCGCGTATCTGCTCTGCCATTATCTCAACGGACGGGAATTTCCTTTCGGGACGGAGAAAATGCAGAAATTCTACTGTTATCTCCTTTCCGTAAAGATCTCCGCAAAAATCAAATATATGCGTCTCGGCGCACGTTATGCCCGTGTTTACTGTGGGTCGCACGCCCACGTTGGTTATACCGAATTTTTGGATACCGTCAAAGCTTATCCGCGTGGCGTAAACTCCGTTTTTGGGGAGCAGAAGTTTTGGGTCAGGGACTGTGTTTACCGTAGGAAAGCCAAGTGTCCGCGCAAGATGCTGGCCGTTTACCACCGTGGAACGGAGGAAAAAGGATCTGCCAAGATATTTTTTCGCTGTTTCCATGTCTCCGTTCTTAACAGCCTCTCTGACGAGTGAGGAGCTTATCGCAACGCCGTCCATCGTGAACTCGGGCACAACTGTGACTCCTATGCCCAACGTTTCGCATCTTTGCTTCAAAAGCTCAGTATTTCCCACGCCTTTCGCGCCAAAGGTGTAATTAAATCCGCAAACAACGTGCACCGCACGCAGACGCCCCGCAAGTATCTTGTCGATAAAATCCTCGGGCGTTATTGAAAATATCTCGTGGCTCAAGGGGAGACAAAGCGCTCTGTCAACGCCGATATCCTCAAGTATGCTCAGCTTTTCCGCCGTATCGGTTATAAGAGGCACCGATCGGGGAATAAAATAGTTGCGCGGAGGGGCGGCAAAGGTAAAAACGCATAGCGGCAGATGGCGTATCTGTGCTGCCTTTTTTGCGGATTTTATTACCTCTGCGTGCCCTCTGTGGACACCGTCAAAGCAACCGAGGGCGATCACGCAGGGGTCTGGTGAATAATATTCTATAGTTGTGTGTATCTGCACGTATCTCCCTCCTGTAGAGTGTAATGAACACATCAAGTATATCACATTTTCACTAAAAATTAAATTGAATTTTGTAAATTTTTGCTTTTGATAAATTATTAACAAAACAAAGATGCCTTTTTTGTGCAAAAGTGGTAGAAATCGAACAAAATACGTTGACAATGACCTGCCAAAGTGGTATAATAAAGTGTAAAAAAATATGTTTTATTTCTTTTTATGGAGGAAAATCGTGTCGATTTTTAAGTTAAAGGGCGTGCATCTGCGGCACTGTAAAAACACCGCGGAGGCAGTGCCCGTTCGTATGGAGGTTCCCAAGAAGCTTGTGCTTCCCATGTCCATGCACATCGGCGCTCCCGCCGTTCCCGTTGTTAAGGTGGGAGACGAGATCAAGGTGGGACAGCTTGTGGGAGAACCCGGTAAGGGACTTTCCTCTCCCATTTACTCGGGCGTTTCGGGAAAAGTCAAGAAGATAGACGAGATAATATCTGTGGCGGGTACTCACGTTACCACCGTTGTAATTGAGCCCGACGGCTTGCAGACGGTCAGCGAGGATATCACTCCCCCCAAGGTCACAAACAGAGAGGAGTTTCTCGAGGCGGTAAGAATGAGCGGTATCGTGGGCTTTGGCGGCGCAGGTTTTCCCACCACGGTCAAGCTTTCGGCGGAAGTGTCGAAAATTGACACTATAGTCGTAAACGGCGCTGAGTGCGAGCCTTACATAACCTCGGATACCCGTACCATGATAGACGATGCAGAGTACGTTGCCGAGGGACTTGCGCTTATTATGAAGTACCTTGAGACGGATAAGGCGGTCATCGGCATCGAGAACAACAAGCCAAGGTGTATCGAGAGCATGAGACGCGCCACCGAGGGAATGAGCGGAGTGGAGGTCAAGTCATTGCCAGCGCTCTATCCTCAGGGCGGTGAAAAGGTGCTTGTGTACCATACCCTTGGAAGGATAATAAAGGAAGGTCAGCTTCCCGCGGACGTGGGAGCGGTGGTCATAAACTGCACCACCGTTGCGGCTATCGCAAAATACATAAGAACGGGTATGCCGCAGGTGGAGAAATGCGTGACTGTGGACGGCTCAGCTATTGCCGAGCCCAAGAACGTTATCGTTCCTATCGGCACTCCCGTGCTTGAGCTTATCGAGTTTTGCGGCGGATTCAAGTGCCAGCCGAGAAAGATACTCTGGGGAGGTCCCATGATGGGTATAGCGCTCCCCGATCTTACCATGCCCGTGCTCAAGCAGACCAATGCCATACTCGCCTTTGACAGAAAGGACGCTACACCGCCGAAGTCAAGCGCCTGCATCAGGTGCGGCAAATGCGCGGCGCACTGTCCTTTCAGCCTGTCTCCCTGCGATATTTCCAAGGCTTATGAGGCAGGGGACGGCGAGGCTCTTGAACGATCAAAAGTAAATCTTTGCATGGAGTGCGGCTGCTGTAGCTACGTATGCCCCGCAAAGAGAAATATAGTACAGAAAAACAAGCTTGCCAAGGCAATGCTCAGAAACTATCAGACATCAAAGCAAGGAGGAGGTAAATAATGGACAACAGTGTGCTTTTGGTATCTCCGTCCCCCCATGTAAGAGCGAGATATTCAACAAGGACTATAATGCTCGACGTTATCATCGCTCTCGTACCCGCACTTATAGCGGCAACGGTCATATTTGGCTGGCGCGCGCTTGTGGTGACTGCCGTGTGCGTTGCCTCATGTGTGATCTCGGAGTGGCTCTTTGAAAAGCTTTGTAAGAGAGACGTGACCGTAGGCGACCTTTCCGCCGTTGTAACGGGTATGCTCCTTGGCTTTAATCTGCCTGTGTCAATACCCCTATGGCAGGCTATATTCGGCAGTATCGTTGCGATAGTTGTGGTAAAGCAGCTCTTCGGAGGAATTGGCTGCAACTTTGCAAACCCTGCTATAACCGCAAGAGTGGTAATGCTCATATCCTTTGCGGGAAGCATGTCGGATTTCTCAACCAAGAACGATGCGGTAAGCTCGGCAACTCCCCTCAGCGGCGGAGAGATGCCCTCGCTTCTCGACCTGTTCCTTGGAAGACACGGCGGCTCTATCGGTGAGACCTGCGCTCTTGCTATTATTATCGGAGGTGTGTATCTTATAGCTCGCCGCGTTATCACGTGGCACACACCCGTGGTATTTGTGGGAACGGTAATGTTATTTACTCTCGCCCTTGGCGAAAATCCCTTAGAGCATGCGCTGACAGGCGGACTTTTGCTGGGAGCGGTATTTATGGCGACCGATTATTCCACCACTCCTCCCACAAAATGGGGTAAGGTCATCTTCGGAGCTGGCTGCGGAGCTATAACGGTGCTTATCCGTGTGTTCGGAAACTATCCCGAGGGCGTGTCCTTCGCTATACTGTTTATGAACATACTCACTCCATATATCACGTCGTGGACAAAAAAGAAGCCCTTGGGAGGTGTTAAGAAGAAATGAAAAAGCTGACATCTCTTAAAAGCATAATCGTCCTTTTTGCTATCTGTCTTTTTATAGCGGTGGCAATGGCGGCGGTAAATATGGTAACTGCGCCAAAGATAGCAGAGGCGCAGGAAAAGGCGGAGCAGGAGGCGCTTGCGGCGGTCCTCCCCGAAAACGGCGGATTTGAGAAGGTGTCCTTTGACGCGCTTCCCGAGTCGGTGAGTGCCGTTTACCGCGACAAGGACGGAGAGGGCTACGTTGCCATGCTTTCCGTCAAGGGCTACGATTCCTCAAAGCCCATGTCCGTAGCCGTAGGCTTTACGGGCGAGGGAAAGATAACGGGACTTACCGTCATCTCCGCAAGCGGAGAGACCTCGGGTATAGGAACCAAGGTCACTCTTCCCGAATTTACGGGACAGTTTGCGGGTAAGGATCAGTCACTCAGCGGCGTTGACGCTATAAGCGGCGCAACTATATCCTCGTCTGCCGTGATTGACGCGGTGTCTGACGCCTTTGAGGCGGTAAATATGGCAAAGGAGGCACAGTAATGGGAAAGCTTCAAAACTTTTTAAAGGGAATAATCAAGGAAAACCCCGTGCTCGTGCTGGTGCTCGGAACTTGCCCTACGCTGGCTATAACCACCTCGGTAATGAACGCTCTCGGCATGGGCGTGGCGGCAACGGCAGTGCTTCTTTGCTCAAATATGGCGGTTTCGGCTCTCCGTAAGGTGATACCCGATCAGGTGCGTATTCCGTGCTACATAGTTCTTATCGCGGGATTTGTTACAATGGTTGAAATGATCATGCACGCATTCGTGCCCGATCTTTACGAGGCGTTGGGTATATTCCTGTCTCTTATCGTGGTAAACTGCATAATCCTCGGAAGAGCGGAAATGTACGCAAGCAAGAATACGGTGATAGATTCGGCTCTTGATGCTCTCGGAATGGGTGTAGGCTTTACGCTTGCTCTGTTTATAATGGCGTCGATCCGCGAGATAATAGGAGCGGGCAGCTGGTGCGGTATTGCTATACCGTTCCTTGCAGATGTCAAGATATCTATTTTGACTCTCGCCCCAGGCGGCTTCTTCGTGTTCGGCTGTCTTATAGCTCTTGTTAATAAGCTGACGGGCAATAAGTCGTCAAAGAAGGAAATGGGCTGCGCGGGCTGCCCCTCGGCGGCTCTGTGCGGTAAGAAGGAGTCCTCGGAATGTAATAAAAAAGAGACGGAAGGAGGAGAACAGTAATGGAAATGCTCAGATCGTTTGCTATCATACTTATGACTTCGGTGCTTGTGAATAACTACGTGCTTTCCAAGTTCCTCGGTATCTGTCCCTTCCTCGGAGTGTCCAAAAAGCTTAATCAGGCGGCGGGCATGGGCGCGGCGGTAATATTCGTCATGCTTATGTCAACGGCGGCAACATGGCCTATTCAGTATTATCTGCTTGACCCCAACGGCCTTGGCTACATGAGAACTATCGTGTTTATCCTCGTTATAGCCGCTCTCGTTCAGCTTGTGGAGATAATACTTAAGAAATATCTTCCCGCGCTTCACGCGTCTCTCGGAATTTATCTGCCGCTTATTACCACAAACTGTGCCGTCCTCGGCGTTACTATCAATAACATCAACGACGGCTATAATTTCCTTGAAGCTATGGTCAACTCTCTCGGAGTGGGACTCGGATTTCTGCTTGCCATGGTGCTTTTTGCGGGAGTTCGCTCAAGGCTTGAGGAGGCAAACCCTCCCAAGAGCTTCCGCGGACTTCCCATAACCCTCGTGTCCGCTTCCATCGTCGCGCTTTCATTCTTTGGCTTTGCGGGACTAGTTGACGGACTGTTTGCGTAAGGAGGGAAGAGAATGAATCCTATTTTAATAGCGGCGGTGATCGTCGCGGGGATCGGTGCCGTCTGCGGCATCATGCTTGTGGTGGCGTCCAAGTTCTTCGCCGTAGCGGAGGACGAAAAATTTACGAATATCAGAGAATGTCTCCCTGGAGCTAACTGCGGTGCGTGTGGCTACGCGGGCTGCGACGGCTATGCGAAGGCGCTTGCCGAGAAGGAGGGAATAAAGGCTAATCTTTGTATCCCTGGCGGCGACACGGCGGCACAGAAGATATCTGAGCTTCTCGGAGTGGAATTTGAGGACGTGATAGAGCAGGTGGCGGTGATACATTGCTACGGAGACTGTGAGCATACCTCAAATAAAATGGATTACGTGGGTATTGAGAGCTGTCAGGCGGCAAGGCTGATGTACGGCGGACAGGGCAAATGCGTGTTTGGTTGCATGGGGCTTGGCGACTGCGTCAAGGTTTGCCCCCAAAACGCTATCTGTATAGAGAAGGGAATTGCCCATATAGATACGAGAAAATGTATCGGCTGCGGACTGTGCGCCAAGACCTGCCCCAGAGGGCTTATAGAGATAGTGGCGGACGTTGAGAAGGTGCTCGTCACCTGTAATAACACGGAAAAGGGCGCGGCGGTCAGAAGCAAGTGCACCAACGGCTGTATTGGTTGCAAGAAGTGCGAGAAGGGCTGCGAGGTGGGAGCTATAAAGGTAGAGAACAATCTCGCCCGTATAGACTACTCCAAATGTACCGACTGCGGCGAATGTGCCAAGAACTGCCCTGTGGGTTGTATCCTTGTGTCCGACCTCAGCGGTATTCACCGCTACGCGAAGTAAATAAAAAAGCCGAGTCGGTAAGATTCGGCTTTTTGTATGAGTAAAATTTTGATTTGTTGGAGTGTTTTTATTTCTCCCGTTTTTAAAACAATGTAAAAAGCCTTTTGTTACGTTACCTATCTACTCACAAAGAATTATCTCACACGGCTTTCCTAACTTTTTTGCGTATTTTATGACTGATAAAGTTCCCTTTGAGCTTCCGTTCCAAAAGGCAATGATCTTATCCGAATAATTCACTATTTCTTTGTTCCTTATAATCGTAGCGGCACGACCGTAACGATCATATTGAGGTAGAAACACCGTAAGCTTTATTCCGTTTGTTTTTGCATATTCTGCGGCGCAAGAATCTACACCAATAGCACCGCCCGAAACAATTTCATCACTGTCTGAAACATATCTGCCGATATTATCCACTGTAATATCCCTTGAACCAATGACCGCAATTTTCATAAAAACCTCCAAATAAATTTAGTGTACTTAATCTAAGTATACTTATAACATTATAACACAAAATAATCTTAAAATATACTTATATTAAGATTTTTTTGGAGATTTGTTATGAGAAACAAAAATAATAAGCATCTTGGAATAGAAATTGATCCTGAGCTACACTATAAACTTCATTATATATCGAAATATTATGGTCGTTCGGCAAACGGAGAAATACTTTATTTGATAAGACAGGAAATAAAAGCTTTTGAAAAAAATGAGGGAGAAATTGAACTCCCAAAAGATTAAAAACAAATTAAATTGGTTTTGCCTCCAAAGCTCGCGAAGCGAATATCACTGCGAAGCAATAGAACTCGCCAAGGGCGAATATAACTGAAAAAAGCACTTGCAGAAGCAAGTGCTTTTTTCTGGTGGGGCGTTTTCTCGCATTTTTTTGCAGTGCGAACACAGTTCAAGTCCACGCCCTAAAAACGACACACCGTGTCGTTTTTGCGCCGCTACGCGATGCGCCCGGGCTTCCGAATCCACTTTATATTCTCCCACCAACAAAAAGACCTGACGCATTAGCCTCGGGTGCTAAAGGACAGTTTTACAAGAATACGGTATATTTCGTAAGAGATATGCCGTATTCTTGTTTTTGTGCCTTGTTTTAAGCACTTTTAGCACTTTGGATTTCCTGCATCATTTCAAAGAGTTCCTTTTCGTCGGGAATGTTGATCAGACCTACCGCCGTAAAGTAAACGTCAAGACGCACTTGCTTTCTTCCGTTGATCTTTTCGCTCTTGTGTACCTCAATACGCTGAATGAGCCTATTAACAATAGCAGGTGTCAGTTCTGTGATTTCGGTACATTGACGGATTATTTCAAGAAAAGCGCGGAGATCCACCTTGTCTTGTTCCATCGTCTTTAAGGCTTGTTCGGCTTTAGCGGTCGTTTCGATCAACTGATTTTGCTCCGCCTCATAGCTGCTCATCATCTTTGCAAAGCGAGTATCGGGAATTTTGCCAAGGAC
>JAGAPH010000001.1 GCA_017623375.1 Clostridia bacterium
AGGAGCCTGCGTGCATAACGGTTAAGATTTCATTATGTTTTGACGCACTCTCCCTCAGTCAGCTTCGCTGACAGCTCCCTCCCGGAGGGAGCCTTATGAAGTAAGTGCTAATATAGCGAACACATCGCTAAATCCCAATTTCACGACTAACAGAGGAAAAAAGAAAGAAGCCGAGTCAATGACTCAGCCCCTTTATGCTTGTTTAGAGTTACTCAAGTTCCAACGTAAAGCTGAAGCAACAGTTTTTGCCAAACTCACTTTCCACCCAAATGGTTTGCTCGTGGGCGTCTATGATAGTCTTTGAGATAAACAGACCGAGTCCTACCCCCGATTTGTTGAGCCCGCGGCTCTTGTCGCTCTTGTAAAATCTCTCAAATACGTAAGGAAGATCGGCGGGAGCTATTCCCTGACCCTCGTTGTAAACGCTGACCAGAGCCTTTCTGTTTTTCAGTCTTTTGACGGCAATGCGTAAAATAGCTCCTTCCGAGGCGAATTTTACCGCATTGTCACAAAGATTGTAGGCAATCTGATAGATAGCGTCTCTATCGGCAACGACGGAAAGGCTTTCGTCCGAGCAATCAAATTCCACCTCAAGGCGCTTATCATTTATCTTCTTTTCAAAGGATATTATTATCTCTCTGCACATCTCGCAGATGTCAAAGGGCGCCATGGTAAACTTTCTGTCTCCCGCCTGTATTCTGGAAAGATCGAGAAGCGACGCTACAAGGCGTGACAGTCTTTTTATTTCCGTGGAAACTATCCTAAGATAGTATTCATGCTTTTCGGGTGGAATGACTCCGTCAAGTATTCCGTCGATAAAACCCGATATGGACGTCATGGGCGAACGCAGGTCGTGGGAAACGTTTGACATGAAGGTGTTTCGCATTGTGTCGTAATTGTCAAGGGATTCCGCCATATTATTTACGGCGCGGGCAAGCTCCGACACCTCGTCATTGCCCTTGACGGGAACGCGAACGTCGAATTTTCCCTTTGCAAACTGCTTTGCCGCCTTACTGATCTCCTTAAGGGGCCCTATGATTTTTTCGGTTATGAAATACACGGCAATAAGCGCCGCCAGAAGCACCCACAGAATGGAGACGATGATAGCCTTGATTATTACCTGTAAAAGCTCCGTCAGCATAACCGATTCGGCGCAAACGAACACCGTGCCGCATACCGCGCTATTGTAGTTATAAACGGGAACGGCGTAGGTATAATGCGGCTCCTCAAAAACGCCCTCAAGCTTGTCCTCTCCCGATATGGCGCTGCCACTATTGACCTCGTCCATAAACGCCTTGGGGATACTTGCGCCCTGCTTGATGTCGTTCTTATCCTTACCCACCGCAAGCACGATATTTCCCGAATTGTCGGACAAGAGGATGGTGATATCGTCCGAGCGCTGGGATATTACCTCAAGCATTGCGCTTACGGCTTCTCCCGAGCTTTTAACAACGCCCTCGATACCGTCGGAGTCGGAATACACGAAAAGACCTTCGATATACGTAGACGTCGCCTCGGCGGAATTTTCCATGATCTCGGATTTTGCGTCGGTGGAGTAGTTCCCGATTATGGATGAAATTATAAATATAATAACAAGAAAGCTTGAGAGAATTATCAGCATAAACGCCGAAACATATTTTGCGAAGATACTCTTGAACATATCCGTCTCCTTTCCTCAAAAAAATCAAAGGCAGGAACGACCGCGATCGGACGTGCGTTCCTGCCGTTTTTACATTGGTTTTGGATCTTATCAGCCGAGAAGCTCGAACTTATAGCCCACGCCCCATACTGTTTTGAGCGTCCATTTATCGGACACGCCCTCCAGCTTTTCACGCAGACGCTTTACGTGAACGTCTACCGTTCTGGAGTCTCCGAGATAGTCAAAGCCCCAAACCTTGTCCAAAAGTTGGTCACGGGTAAATACCCTATTGTAATTGGAAGCGAGGAAATAGAGTAGCTCAAGCTCCTTGGGGGGAACGTCGACGGGCTTACCTCTGAGCTTAAGCTCGTATTTCTGATGGCTTATCTCTATATTGTCAAACTTGATGACCTCTTCGTCATTCTGATTGGTGTGTGCCTGATAGCGGCGGAGAACAGACTTGACCCTCGCGCTAAGCTCCTTCATATCGAAAGGCTTAACAACGAAATCGTCAGCGCCAAGCTCAAGACCAAGGACCTTATCGAATACCTCGCCCTTAGCGGTTATCATAATGATAGGCTTTGCGGACATTTCTCTTATCTCGCGGCAGACCTGCCAGCCGTCCTTCTTGGGAAGCATTATATCGAGAAGCACAAGATCGGGCTCGTATATTTTAAAGAAATTCAAGCCTTCTGCTCCGTCGTGAGCGAGCTTTACTCCGTATCCCTCATTTTCAAAATACAGCTTCAGGAGCTCGCATATATTTTCGTCGTCGTCAACAACAAGAATTTTTGTATCCAGCATTTAAGTACCTCCGTATTTTTCGGCAAGATAGTGTTTTGGACACGTCTCCGAATAGTTCGCCTATGTTATCAAATAACATTATACCACACTTTTCCTGAAATTGCAAACACTTTTTTAAAATTTCATAAATTTTCTTTAAAAAATCGTTGATATGTCACCATTTCATCACCTTTTTGTTATTTTGTTCGTGTGCTTTTGGTCTGTGCTTGATTAAACAGCTCCTTTTTGATATTCAGATCATTCCTGTAATATCTTTTTATCCAATAAGCGGGAGTGCAGTTCTATGCGTGGCACTGCCCGTATTTTCTGAAAATCTGTTATATCGCTTTCTGCCGATAAGGAAAACCATTCTGCCATATTTGGCAGTAATGACATCGCACCGAGACTTGCGCGTTTTGAAAAATATGTGGAAAACTATCCCTAATTTAATGTCAAGCTATTGAAATTGAAGGATATATATGATATAATATTATGATAATAGATAGACGTTTGGTGTACCAAACCCTTGAAAATAAAGGAGTGGAAAATAAAATGAAACTTGGTATAGTAGGTCTTCCCAACGTGGGAAAAAGTACGCTTTTTAATGCTTTGACAGGCGCGGGCGCGGAATCGGCGAACTATCCGTTCTGTACTATCGAGCCTAACGTGGGTGTGGTTGCGGTTCCCGACACGAGGCTTGATTATCTTGCCGAGATGTATTCGCCCGAAAAATACACCCCTGCTGTTATTGAATTTGTTGATATCGCAGGCCTTGTTAAGGGTGCGTCTCAGGGAGAGGGTTTGGGAAATAAGTTCCTTTCGCACATACGTGAGGTGGACGCTATAGTTCACGTAGTCCGTTGCTTCAAAAATGACAACATAATTCACGTTGACGGCAGCATAAACTCCCTGCGTGACCTTGAAACTATAAATCTTGAGCTTATTTTCTCGGATATCGAGATGGTAGAGAGAAGAATAGACCGCACCAAGAAGGCGATGAAGGGTGACAAGACGCTTGCTTCTGAGCTTGCGGTATTTGAAAAGCTTCACGCCGCACTGTCCGACGGAAAGTGTGCCCGTGAGGTAGAGCTTGACGACAGTGAGAGGGAATGTCTGTACGACACTCCTCTGCTTTCCATGAAGCCTGTTATTTACGTGGCTAACGTCAGCGAGGACGAGATCGGGGAGGAGCCTGTTGATAATGCCGATTACATGGCGCTCAAGGAGCAGGCGAAGCGCGAGCACGCGCAGATAATTGCCGTTTGCGCTCAGCTTGAGGCGGAGATCGCCGAGCTTGAGGGCGAGGAAAAGGCAATGTTCCTCGAGGATCTGGGCATCAAGGAGAGCGGTCTTGACAGGCTTATCAAGGCAAGCTATTCGCTTCTCGGTCTGATCAGCTATCTGACGGCAGGACCGCAGGAGGTACGCGCATGGACCATAACCAAGGGAACCAAGGCGCCCGGGGCGGCAGGCAAGATACACAGTGATTTTGAGCGAGGCTTTATAAGAGCGGAGATAGTTTCCTTTGACGATCTTGTTAAGTGCGGAAGCATGAACGCCGCACGCGAGGCGGGTCTTTACCGCAGTGAGGGTAAGGAATACGTCATGAAGGACGGCGACATCGTTCTGTTCAGATTTAACGTATAGTACGCAATTAGGGGGAAACTTTCTTGAAAGAAAGCTTTCCCCCTATCCCCCTTCAAAGAACTTTTGAAAATAAAATTTTTCTTTTAAAGCGTTTGCGGAGCTTTTTTCAAAAAACGACAATATTCTTAACATAATGCAACTAAGAGGTATATAATGAGAATGCGTAAGAAAAAGCACGGAGCGGAGCGGATTGCCGCTTGCTCTGAGCTGCTTATTGAAAATATAGAGGTGCTTAAGGAAGGCTTTGGCGAGGTTTTCTCCACCGACCGTCCCGTTCACATGGAGATAGGCTGCGGCAAGGGCAACTTTGCCTGCGGAATGGCAGAAAAATATCCTGACGTCAACTTTGTAGCTGTTGAGAAGGTGGCTGACGTGTGTTGCGTTGCGCTTGAAAAAGCCAGGGCGAGGAGTGAGGAGCGTCCCGACGACAATCTTCGTTTTATAATCGGAGACGCAAAAAATCTTGCGGAGAACGTAAAGCCCCATTCGCTTGACTGCATCTATCTCAATTTCAGCGATCCATGGCCCAAGGCGGGACACGCAAAGCGCCGACTGACCTACCGTTCGTTTCTTGAGATATACAAAAACCTTCTCAATGAGGACGGTATCCTGAAGTTAAAGACGGACAACGTAGGACTTTTTGATTTCTCTCTTGAGGAATTTGAAGCGTTTGGAATGAAGATAATCTGGCACACGAGAGACCTTCACTCCGAGCCGCAGAACGCAGATAACGTTATGACCGAATACGAGAAGAACTTTTCCGATAAGGGTCAGTCCATATGCTCCGCGTGGGTGAAATTTGAAGATTGAAAAGGAGACGTATATGCTTAAGTATCTCGTTGAAAGGAGCAGAAGCCACAGAGAATTCAAGGCAGAAGCGGATATTCCGCATGAGCTTATGGAGGAGTGGATACTCAACGCCAGTCACTGTCCCGCGGCAATGAACCTGCAGGCACTCAAATATAAGATAATTACAGATAGGGACCAGGTGGCAGAGCTTTTGCCTCTTACCCGTTGGGCGGCGTCCCTTGACAAAAAGCTTCCCCCCGAGGGACACGGTCCGTCTGCGTTTATCGTTATGTGCCACGATACGTCTATAGCGCCCTTAAAGCCCATATTTATGATCGACGTGGGAATATGCGCGCAGACTATCATGCTTTCGGCGGCGGAGGCGGATCTTGGCGGTTGTATCATCGGCTCGGCATCGTCTGAAGTTTTAAGGTCAAAGCTTAGTCTGCCCGACTGCCTTGAGCCTGTGCTCGTTCTGGGGCTTGGAGTACCCGAGGACAAGGTGGTGCTTACTGTGGCAGACAGTGGAAATACCAAATATTACAGAGATGCAGAAAACATTCATTACGTTCCCAAGAGACCCCTTGAGGAAATAATAATAAAGTAAGCAAGAGGTGTTTTATGGCGCAAAGCAATATATCGGAAAGAGAGATGTCGGGCGTTCTTATCTTGCATAAGCCTAAAGGCATTACCTCTCACGACGCGGTATATAAGATAAGAAGGCTTTACGGAACAAAGCGAGTGGGTCACACGGGAACGCTCGATCCTCTTGCGGAGGGCGTGCTCGTTATGCTTGTCGGTCGCGCGGCAAAGGCGGCTGAATATCTTTCAACAGACAAAAAAGGCTACGTGGCAACGCTTCGCTTGGGGCTTACCACCGATACGGAGGACGTAACGGGTGAGGTGCTTTCGCGCTTTGACGGAGAGCTTCCGACGGAGGCGCGGGTGCTTGAGGCTATCAAGGGTTTTCGGGGAGAGATACAGCAGATTCCGCCTATGTACAGTGCCTTGAAGGTGGGCGGAAAAAAGCTGTGCGATCTTGCGAGAGAGGGCATAGTCATAGAGAGAGAGGCGCGAAAGATAACTATACACTCCATAGAAGCAGAGGCGACAGAGACGGCGTCTGACTATAAATTGACAGTAGAGTGCTCGTCTGGCACATATATCCGTACACTGTGCGCCGATATAGGAAAGGCTCTTGGCTGCGGCGGGGTGATGGCAACGCTTCTCAGAACGGGCGCGGGCGGCTTTTCTATTGATAATGCGGTGACACTTGAGGAGCTGGAAGCACTTTCGATGGAGGAGAGAGAAGGGCTGTTGATGCCTGTGGAAAAGCTCTTTGAGGGGCTTTGTCAGGTACGCTTGCCCGAATTTTACCGAAGGTTATGCTCCAACGGCTGCGAGATATACCAGAAAAAGATACGCACGTCCTTTGCCGTGGGCGAGCGAGTGCGCCTGTGCACTGAAAGGGGAGAATTTTTCGCCCTCGGAGAGGTGCGCGAATACGCTGGCGGAACGGCAATAAAGGCAATAAAAACGTTTTGATAAACAGGCTGGGTTTTTTAACTCAGCCCGCTTTTTTATTCAAAATGTTAAATTTTGATTTATTGGTGTGTTTGCACTTTCTTTGTTGTAGGGACAGTGCGTCCAATTCCGCTACGCTACATGACTGTCCGTTCTTGGCGATAATGTATCTTAATTGAAAACGTTAAGATTTCTTTGTGTTACGAACGGACAGTCGAGGACGCCTGTCCC
>JAGAPH010000041.1 GCA_017623375.1 Clostridia bacterium
TCTCCCTCTTTTGAGCCACATGTGGCTCAAAATTCACCCTCCCCTGCATTTATTGCACTATAAGGGTGTTCCGACCTCTGCGGAGGTCGGGGAGGGCTCCGCGCCCTCCACTGCGCCGCCTTTTAAAAAAGGCGGGCGAAAACTTTAAATAATTGGTTTGTGCGAACCCACCGACAAATCAAAATTTGAAACTCAAATGAATTAAAAACCGCGGGTGGGTATTAAAAGACAAAATGTGACGGAAAACGCAAAGGCTTGCGTATTACGTCGTTCTAATTGTAAAATAATCATTAATTTTATAAAAATCTCTTGAAAAATTCTTCAAAATATATTATCATATTACTATATATTTTTTGCTTTTTTAAGCGACAGGAAAACGAAAGATTTTTGGAGGGTATAAATATGACTTTTGAACATGATGGCTCATGCGAGAGCAATGTTTGTATTAAGGTTCTCGGTATAGGCGGAGGCGGAAACAATGCCGTAAACCGAATGATCGCTTCGGGAGTACAGGGCGTTGAGTTCGTTACTATCAACACCGACCGTCAGGCGCTTAAGAATTCCTTGGCACCAACACAGCTCGTAATAGGCGAGAAGATCACCAAGGGCTTTGGAGCGGGCGCTAATCCTTCTATCGGAGCAAGAGCCGCAGAGGAGTCTATTGATGAGATAAAGTCTATCCTTTCGGGCGCTGAAATGGTGTTCATAACCGCAGGAATGGGTGGAGGAACGGGAACGGGTGCGGCACCTGTTGTGGCAAGAATAGCCCATGAGATGGATATACTTACCGTAGGTATCGTGACCAAGCCCTTTGCCTTTGAGGGCAAACGCCGTATGGCACAGGCTGAGGAGGGAATAAAGGAGTTCAGCCAGTACGTTGACTCCCTCATAGTTATCCCCAACGAGAGACTTAAGCTGGTATCCGATACGAGGATCACACTTCTCAACGCATTCTCCGAGGCGGACGACGTTCTTCGTAAGGGCGTGCAGAGTGTATCCGAGCTTATAAATATCCCCGGATTTATCAACCTGGACTTTGCTGACGTTACTTCCGTAATGATGAACTCAGGTCTTGCACACATGAGTGTGGGTAACGCAACGGGTAAGGATAAAGCGGATACCTCCGCAAGAATGGCTATCTCCAGCCCGCTTCTCGAGACCTCTATCAAGGGCGCAACGGGCGTTATCATCAGTATATTCGCGTCTCCCGACATCGGACTTGAGGACGTTGACCTTGCATGTGAGATGATCAGAGGCGAGTGCTCCGAGGACGCAAATATCATCTTCGGTGTTGGCTTTGACCAGAACCTTGAGGACGAGATGAGAATTACCATTATAGCTACAGGCTTTACAAAGAAGGCTGAGGACGGAGCAGAGGCAGTTGCCGAGGAAAAGGCTGAGGAAGCACCCAAGGCTGAGGTTAAGACTGCTGAGGCATCTGTAGCAAAGGCTGAGGTAAAGTCAAGCGGCACTGAGCTTGATCTTGACGATTGGCTCGGCGGCATGTTCGGTAATAAGTAATTGAATAAAAATATTAAGAGGGTGAAAAGATGAATTTTCCCAGTGACGTAACAAATGAATATGCTGTAAATATAAAGGTCGTTGGAGTGGGCGGCGGCGGAACTAACGCCGTTAACCGAATGATCGCATCGGGGCTCAAGGGAGTTGAGTTTATCGCCATAAACACCGATAAGCAGTCTCTGAAAAAATCCACCGCACCTGCGCAGCTTGTAATAGGCGAGAAGATAACCAACGGCTTTGGAGCGGGCTCTAACACCGAGATCGGTAAGAGAGCCGCTGAGGAAGCGGTAAACGAGATAAAGCAGCTGCTTTCGGGCGCGGATATGGTATTCCTTACGGCAGGCATGGGCGGCGGAACGGGTACGGGCGCTCTTCCCATAGTTGCGAGGATCGCAAGAGAGCTTGATATACTTACCGTCGGCGTCGTAACTACCCCCTTCGGCTTTGAGGGAAAGAGACGTATGGAGCAGGCAAAGGCAGGTATCGAGGAGATAAGAGAGTACGTGGATTCCTTGGTGGTTATCCCCAACGAGCGCCTTAAGCTTGTTACAGATACGAGGATCACACTCGCAAGCGCGTTCTCCGAGGCGGACGACGTTCTCAGAAGAGGCGTGCAGAGTATATCCGATCTTATCAATATTCCGGGCTTTATCAATATCGACTTCGCTGACGTAACGTCCGTTATAGCAAATTCGGGCGTGGCGTACATGGGCGTTGGAAGCGCAAAGGGCAAGGACAAGGCGCAGACGGCGGCAAATATGGCTATCTCCAGCCCGCTTCTTGAGACCTCTATCAAGGGTGCAAAGGGAATACTTCTCAGCATCTCCGCGTCCACTGACGTAGGACTTGAGGACGTAGATATAGCGGCAACCATGATTTCCAACGAGTGCAACTCTGATGCAAGCGTTATCTGGGGTGTTGCTTTCGATCCCAATCTTGAGGACGAGATGAGGATAACTATCATCGCTGCAGGCTTTGATAATGAGGAGGCTGCCGAGGAGACTGCCCCCGCAGCAGAGCAAGCACCTGTAGAAGAGCCTAAGATAGAAAAGATACAGGCAGACGAGATAGACGATATCTTTTCAAAATTTATGTAATTAAATGGTTTGAAAAAACCGAGTCGGTAAGACTCGGTTTTTTGTATACCGAAAACCACGCGAAAGTCGCGTGGTTCAATAGAGGTTAACCGGAGAGGAGAAAAGACTAAGGGATTGAGAGGAAAACAAAGAAAAGAGTTTGTAGGGACAGGCGTCCTCGACTGTCCGAGAAAAGCAACAAGTAAAGCCGAAAGTTAAGGAAAGCGTCTGAACATCATTTTAAGATAGCCAATGAATTGAAACTCTCTCGTGTGCAAAAATTGAATTTATGCTAAAACGGACAGTCGAGGACGCCTGTCCCTACAAAGTATAATAAAATTCAAGCAAACCCGTTTACGGGTAGCAAGTAATAGATGCATGGCTGGCAGGCCAATAAAAAGCGCACTTGTGCGCAGCCAGTAGTATTAGGGCTATGCCCGAAACTGAAATACCACCCGCTATACGGGTAAATATTTATTGTATAGATTTAAATGTAAACGAAGAATGTAAAAGCGTCACGGCAAGAATTTTATTGTCATATATGACAAAATTTTCAGAAATATATTGCAATATGAAGCGGAATATGGTAAAATGATAAAAATAATTTTTGGAGGACATAATATGCTTGAGATACGTAATGTGACTAAGATATATCAGTCGAAGTCAGGCAATTCGGTCAAGGCGCTGGATAACGTCAGCGTTACCTTCCCAGAAACGGGTATGGTGTTCGTGCTCGGTAAGTCGGGAAGCGGTAAGTCAACGCTTCTTAACGTTATCGGCGGACTTGACGGCTATGACGGCGGCGAATTTATTATTAAAGGGAAATCGTCCAAGGATTTTGCGGGCTCGGACTTTGACGCCTACAGAAATACCTTCATCGGATTTATTTTTCAGGAGTATAACGTCCTTGACGATTTTACAGTTGGCGCTAACATCGGTCTTGCCCTTGAGCTTCAGGGCAAAAAGGCAACTAATCAGCAGATAACCGACATACTTAAGCAGGTAGACATGCTCGAATACGCAAAGCGTAAGCCCAACGAGCTATCGGGCGGTCAGAAGCAGAGAGTGGCTATAGCCAGAGCACTTGTTAAGGACCCCGAGATAATCATGGCAGACGAGCCCACGGGAGCGCTTGACTCTAATACGGGTAAGCAGATCTTCGATACTCTTAAGGAGCTTTCAAGGACAAAGCTGGTTATCATAGTTTCTCACGACAGAGATTTTGCGGAGAAGTACGGAGACCGTATCATCGAGATGAAGGACGGTCAGATAGCCAGCGACGTTACAAAGCATGAGGTAGCGGCAAAGAGCATAAGCTCGGGTATCCTTCAGATGGGCGAGCGCCTGTTGAGGATCGAGAAGGGCTATCAGCTTACCTCACGTGACGTGGAGCTTATAAACGAATATCTCCGCGCTCAGGACGCGGATATAATCGTGTCGGGTGATAAGAGACTTAACGATGGTGTTCGTACCGCAGCGGGTATCTCTCAGAATAACAGCTCCTCGGTATTTAACGACACGGACGCGGAAAAGGACGTTAATGTAAAGCAATACAAGGGAAGTGAGACAAAGTTCATTCGCTCAAGACTACCCTTCAAAAATGCGATAAAGATAGGTAAGAGCGGACTTGGACATAAAAAGTTCCGTCTGGTAAGCACCATCGCGCTTTCTCTCGTTGCGTTCACGCTCTTCGGATTTGCGGATACCCTGAGCTCTTATAATAAATATACGTCAGCGACAGAGTCAATAATCGACTCCAATATTCAGAACGCTACCTTCTCACTTGAGCTGAAGCATACGTGGGAGTATGCCGACGGAACAAGCTCATACTTCCAGGGAACGGGACTGAACGAGCAGGATATCAAAACTCTTTCCGAAAAGACGGGAATCGACTTTATTCCCGTGTTTACGGGCGTTGAGAACGTGGAATGGGGAGGAGGTAATATTTCTCTCGCGGAGTATATGATAAGCACCTCCGACATTTCCTCCGAAAGCGCATATACGGGAAACCTTTATGGCTTTACCGCGGTTGGCGGAGAAAAGCTTGAGTCACTTGGCTTCCCCATAGTAGGTAAGATGCCTGTTGCTGACGACGAGATCGCAATAAGTGAGTTTATATACCGTCAGCTCAACCATACGGGCTTTAAGAACTCGAGATATGATGAAAACGTCAAGGCAGGCGAGCTGACAATGAACGAAAGCGGCGCAAAGTCTATAATAGGTAAGCACCTGAGCTTTAGCGTAAACGGCGAGACTTATGATTTTGAGATAACCGCCGTTATAAGTACGGGCTTTGATTACGACCGCTACGATAAGTACGTTCCCAAGGCAGACGACAATCAGTCAAATATGGAGGAGGGCAACGCCATAGTTGATATGGTAATGATGGCGGAGCTTGCCAATTCGCTGAAATACGGCTTCCACGGTCTTGGCTACGTTACTCAGTCCAATATAGACAAGATGGCTGAGAATATGCGTAGATGGGGAAGCTCCAACAGCTATATAGGAGTTCAGCTCAATTCCTGGAGTATGAACCTGATCTCAGAGGCGGCTGAGCAAATGGGCGGCATTGCCGTTGGCGGCGATATGTTTGTAAGTATGGGCAATAGCTACTACGTAAATAGAATAGCTCAGTCCTCAAATATTTCCTCAGTGGGTAACATCAAGTGGCTCGACGGAAGAACAGGCAACACCCTTGCTCCTAACGAGATACTTGTAAGTGACAGACTTACGTACAGTGACTATAGAGAATACTCTGTGGATATGACTAAGATCCTTGCGGACTATGACAGTCAGAAGAGTATGGTGCCTTATGAAATGTCTGTCTACGATTTTATAGTCTGGGCGGAGAACATGAAGGCTTTCGATAAAATAACCACCCTTACCGAGTCACAAAGAGAACAGTTGAAGCAATATTACGGAAAATTTGATGGAAATAATGCTCCGAGTGATGCTGAGCTTATCACGTATTGGAAGGAAAATTTCGCAACCGAAAGATATATGGAGCTTCCCATGGCGCTTACGGAAGATGATGTAAAGCCTGCTTTCGTGTCTATACTTAAGAAAGCGTTCAACAAAGAATTTTCCAAAGAGCTTAATACTAACTTTTACATAAATGCCCTTGATAGACTTCATTCACTCTACGAGGTGATCAATCTCAACGATTACGATATAAGACGAGTTCTGGCGTATGAGTACGCGTATACTCTTTATAAGTCGGATAACGACTTTTATAAGGGTGAGGATTTCTATAACGTAATGATGAGCAGTCGGTTCCCCAAATATGAGGATTGGGTAGCTCAGGATGACTTATATACGGCAATAGAGATCTACGTAAGCTATCTTACTACAGACCGCTCCGAGGAGATCGGCGGAAAGAATGAGTTCAGCGGAGAATGGGGAGAGAAGAGCTACGGCGATTTTGATGAGGACGTAGATAAGATATCCGCATATCTCAGCGGAGCCGATGAGGCGGAGAAGCCCTTGAAGAGTCTTGTGGTCGAGGTTAGAACTTGGGACAGAAACGGCAACGAGAGCACCAAGAAATATACCGAGTATAAGGTAGTCGGTACGTTTGACGGCGGAAGTAGGGAAACCATTATATGTGACGGACTTTACGATGCTTATATAGCCTATTGTAAGGATAACGGCTATGGAATAGAGCGGGTAGCGGAGCATGACCCCGGTGAGTACTCGTTCGTCATTGCCCCCATGCCTTCGGATAGGGCGACCATTGAAAAGCTGGTTGATATAACCTATGACGAAAGCGGCGATGTAAGATTTGTGCTTCAGAATCAGGTAATGGATACCCTGTATAGCTTTAACGATTTCATTGAGGTTGGCGCAAAGGTGTGCCTGTACGTGGGTATAGGATTTGCCGTATTTGCGGCACTCATGCTGATGAACTTTATCTCCTCGTCTATTGCTCATAAGAGACGAGAGATAGGAATACTCCGCGCGGTAGGCGCACGTTCCTCTGACGTATTCAAGATATTCTTCAGTGAGGCTGCTATCATAGCGCTGATAAATTACGTGCTGTCCTTGGCGGCAACTATAGCGGCAACGACCATAGTAAACACAGTGATACGTAATCAGGGAATAAACGTAACGCTTTTGAGCTTCGGTATAAGACAGATCGCTATAATGCTGCTTATCAGTGCGGCAGTAGCGTTTATCGCAAGCTTCCTTCCCGTATGGAACATAGCGAGACGTAAGCCCGTTGACGCGATCAAGAATAAGTAAATTATCCAATATAAAACACGACCGCCGTGCAGGACGCACGGCGGTCATTGCCTATGCAGAAGAAAAGCATAAGTGTTTTGTATATGAATATAATATTATGCTTCCGCAAGGTTATGCACGCCGATTACAGACTATTCGGCTACCGAAGATATGAAGAAAGCGACCTACGAGTTGATGCGAGAGCTTCAAAAAAGGTGAAAAAGTGCAAAAGAACATGGATATGTTGATATTAAACCTAATTAATCATATAAAGAATAAATTAAACAAGTGCGCGGTGAGTGTCCTTCGGGAACTGTACCGCGCATTTTCTTTTGAAAAAACGTCCTATCGTACCACCACTTGTACTATCGTTTCTTTTAATACCTTTCCTTAAATATTAAAATATTGTAATGTGGTATAAAACTGTTTGTATCGAGGGTTTAGGGATTATTCGCAATTATTTGGTAAAATAATAATACCAAAACAGAGCGTAAGGAGAGTGTTTTATGAAAAGGATTTTAGACCCCAAAAAGATACAGAAATTTGAATTTTATTTAAGAGATGAAGAAAGGAGTGCTGCAACGATTGAAAAATATATGCGGGACGTAAGATTTTTTGCCTCATTTGTCTGTAATGCGGAAATCAGCAAACAAACCGTTCTGGATTATAAGAGCAAGCTTGGCGAGACCTACGCGGTTGCGAGCGCCAACTCAATGATAGCAGCAATGAATTGTTTCCTTCGTTTTTGCGGATGGCACGATCTGTGTGTCAAGCAGTTCAAAATGCAAAGACAAGTTTACTGTTCGGAAGAAAAAGAACTGACCCGTGCAGAGTATATTCGATTACTTGAGGCAGCAAACGCCAAGCATAACGAACGGCTCAATCTGATAATCCAAACGATCTGCGGTACGGGAATTCGTGTGAGCGAGCTTCAATATATCACCGTGGAAGCATTGAAGAGCGGTGAGGCGATCGTAAATTGTAAGGGAAAAAACAGACGGGTATTTATCGTTTCCGAGCTAAAGAAAAAACTGCTTCGTTACGTTAAGGAGCAGGGAATCAGTACGGGAACGGTATTTATCACAAGAGGAGGGAAGCCTGTCAGCAGAAATAACATCTGGAAGGAAATGAAAGCACTTTGTGAGAAGGCCAATGTGTCACCGAGCAAGGTCTTTCCTCACAATCTTCGCCATTTGTTCGCCCGTACCTTTTACGGCATCGAAAAGGATATTGCCAAGCTCGCAGACATTCTGGGACACGCAAGCATCAATACGACTCGCATTTATATTGTTACCACAGGCGCAGAACACAAGCGTAAGATGGAGCATATGAGACTCATCATATAAAAGAAAAAATCCCGATGCGAACACACCGAGACCGAAGACAACATAACGAGAGTTATGTGATAAAAAAGCGAAATTTGTTTTTCAGTAGCTTCTAAAAGAACACAAAAAAGAGCGCAACAAAAAGCCTTTCGCCGACCTTTTTCAAAAAA
>JAGAPH010000042.1 GCA_017623375.1 Clostridia bacterium
AGCTGTCAGCGAAGCTGACTGAGGGAGAGTGCGTCAAAACATAATGAAATCTTAACCGTTATGCACGCAGGCTCCTCCACCCGCTACGCGGGAGCCCCCTCTCGGAGGGAGCCTTATGTGAGTGCGAACACAGATTGTAAAACCACCGATAAATCAAAATTTGAAATTTTTGTTTTGCGTCTATTTTAGTTAAGCGTCAGATATTCTTCAAGACAAAGTCCCGAGTTATAGATCTCCGTTGCAGCCGTTCTTCCAACGAAGCGGTAATGCCATGGCTCGTATTTATAGCCCGTGGTGTCCACCTTGTTCGAGGGGTATCTTAGAATAAAGCCGTATTTATAGGCGTTATCGGAGAGCCAACGGAATGCGGCAGTGTTCTCAAAGCTTTCGTCAAGATCGGACATATCCTCGGTCATAAAGTCAAGACAAAGTCCAGTCTGATGCTCGCTTGTGCCGGGGCGGGCAGAATACTCAAGCGCCGCCGCCTCTGCTTCCTCGCGGGTCATGCCCTCAGCCATATGATCCTCTATATAGCCCTCAAACAGTCCTACCTGATATGAGTAGGAACGGTACGCGCTTGTCACAAAGGTGTCGGTGATGCCGTCGGAGATCATCTCCATCATCATCGCCTCAAGAGCGATAGCCGCGTCGTAGCGAAGGGAGATCCTTTTTCCCTTGGTGTTACATTCAAGCACCTTAAGATCCGTAGGCGCGTAATCTGCTCCCACGGGATTTTGCTTGTTAGCGAGCAGCAGATACGCGTTTTGGTCCTTGGGATCTATTGACGACATAAACGCCGATACGTCTATTGAATACTCGTATTCCATATCGTTTGTATTCTGCGCTATTCCCATAAGCACAGTAAAGGAGTCTGTATAAAAATGGATCTCCTTGGGTATAAAAACGTCCTTGTCGTCAGTTGTATACATTCTTCGCATGATCTTTATAGTATTGGTCTCTCTGTCAAGGGTGAAGCGCAAGCCGTCGCCCACCGCCTTGGTGAGAAAGTCGTAGGGGACCTCGCATATCTTTTCGTTGACTACCGCCACGCCGCCAAGCTCAACCATGCTTCCGTTGATAACGGCACTGTCGTTTCCGTTCTCAAAGCGCAGATAATTGTCGTCGTCATAGGTGAACTTTACCGAGGTCTTGGAGCCGCTTACCGTAAGACCTGTGTAGTCGGCGATCTTGCGCATATCCACGTAAAGCACACCGTCTCTCATGACGTCCTTATATTTTGCCGTGTAGCGGTCGTCGCCAAGTATTACCGTAAAATCGTCCTTGTTTTCACCATCCATAGCCTTTCTTACGGCAAAGACTACGCACAGAATGAGCGTTACCGCCACGCAAAGGGCAAGGACTGCGCATATTGTGGCGAATACCTTGTTTTTCTTGATATATCTCCATAGCTTCGCCCTGTCCGAATTATCGTAATGAGGGAGCTTGCTCCTGTCCACCTTTTCGGCATTAACGCTTGCCTTGAGTATTTTTATCTCCTCCTCGGAGAGCGGGATATCGTTACGGTCTTGTTCTTTGTTTTCCATTTTTCTTCCTTACCTTACGGTTTGTTTTCTATTATGATGAAAAACGGCGAGGTGGGGGAATTAAGTATATTTATTCTCGTTGCGCACACCTTGTGCCTTGAAAGCGTGGAGAGATACTCGCATATAAGCTTTCCCTCAGCCTCTCCCTCGGCGTGACCGGGGTATACCGCTACGAGGATAATGGCGTCTTTATCCATAAGGGATATCGCCGCCTCTATGGCGGGAAGAGTAGTGCTTCTCATGGTGGTGACGGTCTTGTCACTGCCGGGGAGATAGCCAAGATTGAACATTCCCGCCTTTATGGGAACGTCAACGTATTTCTTTACGTTGTGATGTGAGTCGAGTATGAGTGTATAATTGTCGGGACAGCCTGCCGCCTTAAGGTTTTCGGACGTGGAAGCAAGCGCCATTTCCTGAATATCGAAGGCAAAAACGTGTCCGCTCTCGCCCACGGTCTTGGAAAGAAATTCGGTGTCGTGACCGTTGCCCATGGTAAAGTCAACGGCAATATCTCCCTCATGGAGATGGGTAAGTATAAAATGCTTTTGCAGATCAAGTAGGTCTATCATAGTATATGCCTTTTCTGTTTTTTTATTTAATAACGCTTAGATTTTGTATGCTTCAAATTTTGATTTGTCGGTGGGTTTACAATCTGTGTTCGCACTCACATAAGGCTCCCTCCGAGAGGGGGCTCCCGCGTAGCGGGTGGAGGAGCCTGCGTGCATAACGGTTAAGATTTCATTATGTTTTGACGCACT
>JAGAPH010000043.1 GCA_017623375.1 Clostridia bacterium
AGGGAGAGTGCGTCAAAACATAATGAAATCTTAACCGTTATGCACGCAGGCTCCTCCACCCGCTACGCGGGAGCCCCCTCTCGGAGGGAGCCTTATGTGAGTGCGAACACAGATTGTAAACCCACCGATAAATCAAAATTTTAAAATTACAATGTAACCTTATACCCTGCGTTTACAACGGCATTTTTAAGGTCAGCCTCGGAGACAGAGGCCGCAGCTACTACCTTGACCGATTTAGCTTCAAGATCCGCCTGCGCGGACTTTACTCCTTTGACCGCTAAAAGCGCCTTTTCCACGTGCTCACGGCACTTGTTACACATCATGCCCTCCACACCGAATTCAACCGTTTGCTTTTTTCCGAACATTTCATTATCCTCCATATTATCAATATCTTTTGTCTGACTATTTGAGTCAGACTTTCTTTCATAAATTTTTTTATATCTCAGCCTCAAGGAATTAAGAACGACGCACACCGAAGAAAAGCTCATGGCTGCCGAGGCTATCATTGGATTGAGCGTCAAGCCGAGGAAGGGATAAAGCACTCCCGCCGCAACGGGAATACAAATTGCGTTATATATGAGCGCCCAAAAAAGATTTTGCTTTATTGAGACAATAGTTGCGCCCGAAAGGCTTATAGCGCTGACGGCATCGCAAAGTGAATTTTTTGAAAGCACCACGTCGGCACAATCTATGGCAACGTCCGTTCCCGCGCCGATAGCAATACCGATATCCGCTCTGGCGAGAGCGGGGGCATCGTTGATACCGTCACCGACCATTGCGCATCTGCCCTTCTCTGAATACTCGGAAATGATCTTCTCCTTTTCCTCGGGAAGCAGACGGGAATAAACTGTATTTATTCCGCATTGATGGGCGACTGCCATTGCAGTTCTTTCATTGTCTCCTGTAAGCATTATGGGAGTTATACCCATTTTTTTCAGCTCCGCGATAGCCTCAACGCTATCCTCTCTTACAGTATCCGCAATACCGATAACACCCAAAAGTTTATTTTCGGCATAAACGCAGATAGCTGTCTTTCCCTGATCCTCAAGCTCAGCCATTTTTTCCTTTGCTTGATCGATAAATAACTCGGATATTCCGTTTTCTTTGAGAAGCTCGGACTTACCAACAAGACAAATATTGTCATTTATACTTATCTTGATACCCATTCCCGTAATGTTCTCAAAATTGCGGGCATCGAGCCTTCCTATATTTTTACTTTCTGCCTCCCTTACCACCGCGGCGGCAAGTGGGTGTGTAGACATATACTCCGCCGTATACGCGTATTCTAAAAGCTTGATCTCATCGCAATCAAACGTTATTAAATCGGTGACAGAGGGATCTCCCTTTGTAAGAGTGCCCGTCTTATCCGTCATAAAATATTTTACAGAATGAAGATTTTCAAGCGCCTCAGCACTTTTTATAAGAATACCCTTTGAAGCGCCTCTTCCCGTTCCAACCATAACTGCCGTTGGAGTAGCCAACCCCAGCGCGCAGGGGCAGGATATAACGAGAACTGACACCGCGCAATCAAGAGAATGAGAGATATCCCCCGTGGCGATCAGCCAGACTATTAATGTCAATAAGGAAATTCCCATGACCGCGGGAACGAATATCTTACTGACCTTGTCAGCCATTCTTGCGATAGGTGCCTTTGATGAGGCGGCGTCCTCAAGAAGTGAGATTATTTTTGAAAGGGCGGTATCCTTGCCTATCTTTGTTGCCCTTATCTTTATATATCCGCTGACAAGGGTACAAACTGCGTTTACCTCGTCTCCCGCATTTTTTTCAACGGGAATACTTTCTCCGCTGAGAGCTGACTCGTCAAGCGCGCCGTATCCTTCAATAATAGTTCCGTCCACAGGCACGGTCTCTCCCGCGCGGACTATTACCGTATCTCCAAGCGCTACCTCGGAAATGGACATTACCATCTGCTCTCCGTCTCTTTCGCAGGTCACCTCGTCGGGTATCATAGACGCAAGTCTTCCTATAGCCCTTGAGGCATTTGCTCTCGCTCTTCCCTCAAGAGTCTTACCGAGAGAGACCAAGGCAAGTATCATAGCCGCAGACTCAAAATAAAGTCCGTGAGCGTATTCCATTGCGGATACACTATCACCTACAGACGTACTTTTCCAAATAAGGATCAGCATAGCGCAGCCGTAAATAAGCGACGCTGACGAGCCTATGGCAATAAGAGAATCCATATTTGGAGAAAGTCTGAACAGTGCGGCAAATCCGTTTTTAAAAAATTTAAAATTTATGATTATAACAGGTACGGTCAGTATAAGCTGAACGCTCGCCGATATAAGAGGATCTGATAAAACTGAGGGAGTAGGAAGTCCCATCATGTGGCCCATTGCCACGTACATAAGAACGGCGGTAATAACGCAGGATATAACAAGCCTTATAAATGACCTCTTTTGCTCCGACCTTTCTATATCCTCTCTTTTCTTATCGTCAGCCACAAGAGTATATCCCGCTGACTTGAGTGCCCTTCTGAGCTTTTCATATATTTCCTTTTCATTTTGGTTATCATCTACGGTAACAGTAATTGAATTGGTAAGCAGACTGACACTTACGTTTTCCTTCTGACATATTTTTGCAGCAGATGCCTCCACATGAGCAACGCAAGCGGCACAGCTCATGCCCTTAACACCAAACTTTAATTTTTTCACAGTCCTTCTCCCCTCACATATTATGTATATTATACAACCGAAAAAAAATAATGTCAAGTAAAAAAATCACTGCTTTCTTATAGTAATATTATATTATATAATATTATTATATTTTTGAAGGAAACTTTTCAAAATCCCTTGAAAAAAATAAGAATATATGATATAATTAATATGTCGTATTTTTGCCTTTTGGCAGATTCACTGTAAAGCACATAATTTTAAAAGAACGGAGATAGAAATGTCTTATCTTGACGAGATATCGGAAATATGGAAGCTCGCCTTTAAAAATATTTCCGCCAACAAAACAAGATCCTTCGCCAACCTTTGGTTCAAGGATCTTAAGATCCAGTCTTATAACGGCAATACCGTCACCTTTTCAACGGACTCCAAATTCAAGTACGATATGATAAAGAAAAATCATATGGATATCCTCAAGCAGGCATTTTCCGACTATTTGCCTTGCGATATAGAGATAATTTACGTAGGCGAGGATAGTGCGGGAGAAGAAGAAAAGTCAGCGGAGACGGTTAAGCCGGAAATTAAGGTAGAAGCGCCTACCGTAAAGGAAGAGGCCAGAAAAACACCGAAGCACGATGATATAGACGACGGATTTTATCAGATACACAATCCCGAATATACCTTTGACAACTACATAGTAGGAAACTCAAATAAATTTGCTCACGCCGCCTGTACGGCAGTGGCGCAAAAGCCTGCTATGGATTATAATCCTCTGTTTATCTACGGACCCAGCGGACTTGGTAAAACTCACCTTATCTGCGCAATAGTAAACGAGATAAAAAAGAGAAAGCCCGATACGAAGGTAATTTATATCAACGGCGAGGATTTTACAAATCAGCTTATAGAAAGCATAGCAAAGAACGATACCATACGCTTTCATAATAAATTCAGAAGCTGCGATATACTTCTTATCGACGATATTCAGTTTATCGCGGGTAAGGTATCAACTCAGGAGGAGTTCTTCCATACCTTCAATGCTCTACATCAGGAGCAGAAGCAGATAATACTCACCTCCGACCGTCCTCCAAAGGATATAGCAACTCTCGAGGAAAGGCTGAGAACAAGATTTGAATGGGGACTTATTGCGGATATTCAGCCCCCCGATCTTGAGCTGAGACTTGCCATTTTCAAGCAAAAGGTTGAACAGGCAGGAATAAATATACCCGACGACGTGCTTCTGTTCTTGGCGGAAAATCTGAGATCCAACATCAGACAGATCGAGGGAGCTATAAAGAAGCTTTCGGCAAAGAGCCTTATTATGGGTCAAGTGATCAATATGGAGCTTGCCAAGAGCTGCCTCAACGAGCTTCTCGGCGGAGCAGAGCCCATAAGCACAACCGTAGATAAGATATTCTCGGCAGTATATAATAAATATAACGTGCCAAAGGAGGATATCAAGGGTAAAAAGAGAGTCAAAAATATTATCTGGGCAAGACAGGTTGCAATATACCTTATAAGAGAGATAACAGAGCTTTCCTTCCCGAATATTGGAGAAATAGTGGATAAGGATCATTCCACGGTCATGTATTCATACGATCAGATATCAAAGAAGATATCGTCAAATCCCTTGGTAGAGATCGAAATAAAAGAGCTTTCCAAGGATATAACGGGGTAATATCCACAACTTTTAAACATGCACTATCCCTTTAAATAAGCGCCACAATGAGACTTTTCAACATTTTTTCAAGACTTGGATTTTAACATTAAAAAACGTAAAATTTATCTGATCTTGAAAAGCTGTTGATTACAGTATAACGTTTTTGTGGAACGTCGTTCAAAAATTTCAAGAAGTCATTTTTTAAGATGATTTTGGCGGGATCTTTTAAACATAAAATCAGATGTCGTTCCGTGTGTCGTTCAACACCTGAGCGTTACCCGCTTAAGGCTTATTTAAAGGCTTCTCGGGACTTTTAAACACTTTCAACAGCCCCTAATAATACTATTACTATATTATTTAAATTATTTTATTTTACTTTAAGGCGTCGCCGTGATGCTGTTAAAAAAACGCGGCGGTGTATAAAAGGCGCCTGTGCAAAAAATAAATATCATTTACGAAAGGAAAAAATTATGAAGATCATATTCAACAGAAGCGCGGTCAGCGCGGCAGTGGCACCTTTGATGTGTGCCGTATCGGGTAAGTCTACTCTCTCCACCATTGAAGGAATACTTATAGAAGCAAAATTTCCAGATATTTGTACAATGACGACGTACGACCTTGAAAAGGGTGTAAGAATAACTATAGAGGCAAAGGTCATAGAAGAAGGAAAATACATAATAAACGCTCAGAAGTTTAATCAGACGCTTCGCGTTATGGACGGTGAGGAGGTCACTCTTACAGTTGATCAAAAGCTTTCCGCTTCTATCGTCAGCGGCAGATCGTCGCACAAGATGAGCGCTTTGGCGGGAGAAGACTTTCCTAATGTTCCCGAGCTTAAGAGCGATAGAAGCTTTATCGTGGGACAGTCGGTGCTTAAGAGCATGATAGCACAGGTAGATTTCGCAATGGGAGTAAACGACCAGAGAGCAGTCCTTAACGGAACGTATTTTAAGATAAGCGACGATTCGGTTATGCTCGTATCCTGCGATAGCTTTAAGCTTGCTAAGTGCCGCCGTAAGGCAGAGCTTACAAATAAAAACACCAATGGAAACGAGCATCTTGAATATGCCTTTATCGTCCCTGTAAAGACGGTGAACGAGCTTTCAAGGCTTCTTTCCGATGACGAGGAGGCTCTTACGCATATCTTCGTAACCAGAAAGCACATAGTTCTTCTCATAGGCGAGCTTACATTCTTCTCAAGACTTATTGAGGGAGAATATATCGACTACGACAGGATCATTATCAAGAACCATAAGATGGTAGTAAAGGTTGATAAAAAGGAGATACTCAGCGCTCTTGACAGAGCGGCTCTGGTAACCGAGGAAAAGATAGCGGGAAGCGTTCGCTCTCACGTAAAGCTTGACGTAGCTGAGGACGTTCTTAAGATATCCGCGGTATCAACGGCGGGAAGCACCTATGACGAGTTGTTTATCGAGCATGAGGGAGACGATATTACCATAGCATTCAATAACAGATATCTTATTGACAGTATAAAGGCTTGCGAGAGCGAAAAGATCGTTCTTTCCATGTCGTCACCTCTTACGAGTATGAATATCGAGCCCGAGGAGAACAACTACGAGGAAAACGGAAGCGATGAGATATTCATGCTTCTGCCCGTAAGAACAAAGGACTAAAAAACTCCTTGAAAAAAGGAACTTATAATGTACTGTAAAAGGATAGCCGTAAGGGATTTTCGTAACATTGAGAGGGCTGAGATCTCGTTTTGCGAGGGGGTAAATATTCTCGCGGGTGAAAACGCCCAGGGAAAGACAAATCTTCTTGAAGCGATTTTTTACGCCTCTGTGGGAAGAAGCTTTCGCTCGGCGTTTACCTCTCAGATGATACGCTTCGGATGCGAATGTGCCGATATATCCCTTGATTTCAGGGACAGAAAAAGAGATCAGAATATCCACGTAAGGATATTTCAGGAAAAGCAGAGATTGGTAGAAAAAAACGGTATCAGAGCGGAAAGGCTTTCCGACATCATGGGAAGCTTTCGTGCGGTGCTGTTTTGTCCCGAGCATCTGTCTATAATCAAGGACGGTCCTTCGGGAAGAAGAGGCTATATGGATATGGCGATAAGCCGTATGTACCCTCTGTATATACATTCTCTCCAAAAATACAATCATATTCTCAAGCAAAGAAACGCACTGCTGAAAAACGCCTTGGCTGACAGGAGATCCTTTGACGATACTATTGAGCTTTGGAGCATGCAGCTGGCGCACGAGGCTGCCGTTATATCCCAGATGAGGCTTGAATTTATACGTCGGGCTGAAGTATATATCTCAAAATTTTTCAGTGAGATGACGGGAAATAACGAAATACCCAAGGTAATATATCACGGCTCTTCATCTCAGAGCGAGGAAGAATACGCAGACAAGACCAAGACCGAGGAAAGGTATATGTCTCTTCTTATGTCCTCTCATGAGCGCGAGATCTATGCAGGAGCCACATTGTGGGGAATACACAAGGACGATATAGATATAAGCCTTAACGGCAAGAGCGCAAGGATATTTGCCTCTCAGGGACAACAGAGGTCGTTGGCGCTTGCCATGAAGCTGGCGGAGGGAGAGATATGCCGCGAGGAATTCGGAGATTATCCTGTATTTTTGTTTGACGACGTTCTTTCCGAGCTTGATTCAACGAGAAGAGATTATCTGATAAACAGAATGGAGGATAAGCAGGTAATAATCACTACCTGTGAGCCCGACGCGCTGAGATCATTGATGAACGGAGTGAAGATAAAGGTTGAAAGCGGCAGATACGAGCAGGTAGGAAGTGATATTTTACCCCGAACATAATGACAGATAAAAAGCAAGAGGCTAAAAAATGTATCTTCACGTTGGAAACAATAAAAACATAAGAATAAAAAGCGTTATTGGAATATTCGATATGGATAATTCCACCGTATCGATGATAACAAGAAAATATTTAAATTCAATGCAGAAAAAAATGCAGCTTGAATCTATTTCCTCGGAAATACCCAAATCCTTCGTTCTTTACAGCGAGGGGGCGGAGTATAGGGTATGCTTCTCTCCTTTATCGGTGTCAGCGCTGAAGGGAAGACTTGAGGAATATTCACAGGATCAGTAACTAATAAGAATAATACAGCAAAAAACAGGAAAGGTAAAGCAAAATGGAAAATAACTCACATCAGGTATATGATGAAAATCAAATACAGGTCCTTGAGGGACTTGAGGCGGTAAGAAAACGCCCGGGTATGTATATAGGTACTACCTCAATTCGCGGTTTGCATCACCTTGTATATGAGATAGTTGACAACTCTATCGACGAGGCTCTTGCGGGCTTTTGCGACAAGATAACCGTAACTATCAATAAGGGAGACAGTATAACCGTTGAGGACAATGGAAGAGGTATCCCCGCGGCTATTCACCCCAAGCAGGGAATACCAACGCCTGAGGTGGTTTATACCATACTTCACGCAGGCGGTAAATTCGGTGGCGGCGGATATAAGATCGCGGGAGGTCTGCACGGAGTGGGTGCGTCCGTTGTTAACGCCCTTTCCGAATGGGTAGAGCTTGACGACTGCTATGAGGGAAGAAGATATACCGAAAGATTTGAAAGAGGAAAGGTGGCAAGACCTTTCCACGAAGAGGGAGAGTGTCCCGAAAGACCTCACGGCGTAAGAGTTACCTTCCAGCCCGATCCCACTATCTTTGAGGAGACTGTCTTTGAGTACGATATACTTGCCAACCGTATGCGCGAGCAGGCGTTCCTTAACGGCGGAATAAGAATAGTTCTCCGTGATGAAAGAGGAGAAGAGGTAGTTGAGAATGAATATCATTTTGAGGGCGGTATAAGAACATTTGTAAGCTATCTGAATGAAAATAAGCACTGTGAGCTTATCCACCCCGACGTTATCTATATGAGAGCCGAGAACGGCTCAAGCGTTGCTGAGATAGCGCTTCAGTATAACGATTCCTATAATCCGTTGATACTCACCTTTGCAAATAACATGAATACCATCGAGGGCGGTACTCACGAGACAGGCTTTAAATCGGGTCTTACCAAGGTACTCAACGATTATGCCAGAAAGAACGGAATACTCAAGGATAGCGATAAGAATCTGTCCGGAGAGGACGTTCAGGAGGGAATATGCGCAATAGTCAGCGTAAAGCTTGAAAACGCACAGTTTGAAAGTCAGACAAAGGCAAAGCTGGGTAACTCTGATATAAGAACGCTTGTTGATAATACTGTAAGGGTAAAGCTTGCGGAATATCTTGAGGAAAATCCCGCAGCGGCAAGAGCAATACTTGATAAGGCGCTTGCGGCATCACGCGCGAGAGAGGCGGCAAGAAAGGCGAGAGAGCTTACCCGCCGTAAGGGTCCCCTTGACTCCACGCTTCCTGGCAAGCTCAGAGACTGTAACGATAAGAGAGTTGAATTTACAGAGCTTTATCTGGTTGAGGGAGACTCCGCAGGAGGATCGGCAACACAGGGAAGAAACTCTAAGTTCCAGGCAATACTTCCCCTCAGAGGTAAGGTGCTTAACGTAGAGAAGAGCAGACTTGACAAGGTGTATTCAAACCTTTCGCTTATTCCTATAATACAGGCGCTTGGCTGCGGTATCGGTGAGGACTTCGATATATCAAAGCTCAGATACGGAAAGATTATAATCATGGCGGATGCCGACGTTGACGGCTCGCACATAAGAATACTTCTTCTTACCTTCTTCTTCAGACATATGCGTCAGCTTATAGACGACGGTCACGTTTATCTTGCTCAGCCGCCTCTTTACAGAGTTTATAAGAGAAGTGGAAAGGGACCCGAGCTTTACGCCTTCTCCGATGCTGAGAGAGACAGATGTATTGCAGAGCTTGGCGGCGGACCAAACGTAGAGGCTGACAGATATAAGGGTCTTGGAGAAATGGACGCCGAGCAGCTTTGGGAAACAACCATGGACCCCGAAAAGAGAACTCTGCTTAAGGTAACTACCGAGGACGCAGTTGCGTGTGACGAGATGTTCTCACTTCTTATGGGAGATAAGGTAGAACCGAGAAAGGAATTTATCGAGGCAAACGCAAAATTTGCGGAAAATCTCGATATATAAAGGCGTAAGTTTGTTTAAAGTTTTCCACAACTTGTGGAAAAGGTTGTTAAAAACTTTCTTTCAACAATGAAAGAAAGACCAAAATCATAATATCAGACGTGTTTTCCACATGGCTGTGTAATGCTTTGATAACTTGTTGAAAGCTCATGGAAACCGTTTGCGGAAAGGTTGGATACTGCATTGGAAAATGAAAATATAGAATTCAGAGATCAAAAAATAGTTGACGTTGATATGGAAAAGGAGGTAAAGAAATCCTTTATCGAATATTCCATGTCAGTTATTGCCGCAAGAGCATTGCCCGACGTCAGAGACGGTATGAAGCCCGGTCAGCGAAGGATAATGTACGCTATGTATGAGGATCACCTGACAAGCGACAAGCCCTTCAGAAAGTCGGCAACCACCGTCGGTAATGTGCTTGGTAGATATCACCCTCACGGTGACTCCGCCGTTTACGGAACTATGGTAAGAATGGCACAGGACTTTTCTTACCGCTATCCACTTGTTGAGGGCCACGGAAACTTCGGCTCTGTTGACGGAGACGGAGCGGCTGCTTACCGTTATACGGAAGCGAGAATGGCAAAGATCGCGGACGAGCTGATGAAGGATCTTGAGAAGGAGGTCGTGGATTTTGCGCCCAACTTCGATAACAGACTCAAGGAGCCTAAGGTATTGCCCTCGCGTTTTCCAAACCTTCTTGTAAACGGAGCTGTGGGTATAGCGGTAGGTATGGCTACCAATATCCCCCCTCATAACCTTGGAGAGGTAATTGACGCTACTATCTACCGTATGGATAACCCCGAGTGTGAGGTCCTTGACCTTATGGAATACATCAAGGGACCCGATTTCCCCACAAAGGCTACAGTATACGGTGTCAACGGAATAATTCAGGCATACACCACGGGCCGCGGAAGGGTAATGGTCAGAGCAAAGGCAGAGGTGGAGGAGGATAATCACAGGATCATAGTTACTGAGATCCCCTACGGAGTAAACAAGAGCCTTCTTTGCGAGGTAATAGCCGGACTTGCCAAGGATAAAAGAATAGACGGTATCACGGGCATCAGAGACGAGTCGGGTAGAGACGGAATGAGAATAGTGATCGAATTCCGCAGAGACGCAAACGGACAGGTAATACTTAATCAGCTGTACAAGTACTCTCAGATGGAGGATACCTGCGCTATTAATATGCTGGCGCTGGTAAACAACGAGCCTAAGGTGCTCTCTCTTCCCCAGATACTCGATTACTATATAGATCACCAGAAATCTGTAATATACCGCAGAACTCAGTTTGAGCTTGAAAAGGCAAAGGCGAGAGCTCATATATTTGAGGGATATCACATAGCCATAGACAATATCGACCGAATAATCGAGATAATGAAAACATCTATGTCTATTCCCGAAGCAAAGCAAAGACTTATGGATGAGTTCTTTACCGTTTCCTATAAGGACGGATACGAGAACGAGCTTGGAAACGTAAGACAGCTTTCGGACGCTCAGGCGCAGGCTATCGTTGAGATGACTCTCGGAAAGCTTACGGGCATGGAAAGAGAAAAGATCGAGGAGGAATTGGCAAGACTTCACGGAATTATCATGGAGCTTGAGGGAATACTTGCCGATCCTATGAAGATAGTGCAGATAATCAAGGACGAAATGAATGAGATCAAGCGAAAATATTCCGACCCTCGCCGCACCGAGATAGTAGCGGCAACGGACGATATCGAGCTTGAGGACCTTATAGAGAAGCACGAATGTGTCATTACTATGACTCACGCGGGATACATCAAGCGTCAGCCTGCCGATACCTACTCCGCTCAGCGCAGAGGAGGAAAGGGTATTATCGGTATGACAACAAAGGAGGACGACTTTATTGAGAAGGTGGTAGGCGTACACAGTCACTCATATCTCATGTTGTTTACCAGCAAGGGAAGAGTGCACACACGTAAGGCATACCAGATACCCGAGGCGTCAAGAACTGCTAAGGGAACTAATATCGTAAATGTTCTTGAGTTGTTCCCCGAGGAAAAGATAACCTCAATGATAAGCGTTGAGGGTTTCAACGACGGCGAATACCTCACCATGGTTACAAAGAAGGGCGTTATAAAGAGAACGCTTCTTTCCGAGTACGAATATCAGCGCAAGAGCGGAAAAATCGCGCTCAGGCTTGACGATGATGACGAGCTTGTGTTTGTAATGCACACCAAGGGAGATGGGGAGATAGTTCTGGCTACCAAGCACGGCTGTGCCGTTAAGTACGCCGAGCAGAATGTCCGCGCTATGGGAAGAACTGCCCGCGGAGTGCGCGGAATAAGCCTCAGAGGCGACGACTATGTGACCGGTGTTGCTATAGTTGATAACGGGAAGAAGCTTGTTACCGTTACGGAGAACGGATACGGTAAGCGTACCGACTTTGATGATTTCCGCGTTATGAAGAACAGAGGCGGATTTGGTGTTGTTTGCCATAACCTTTCGGATAAGACGGGTATGCTTTGCGGAATTGCCGCTGTAAGCGACGACGACGACCTTATGATGATAACCGATTCGGGAACGATAATACGTACACCTGTGGCGGATATACCCACCTATTCAAGAAGCGCGGGCGGTGTTATCATGATGCGCCTTGGAGAGGGACAGAAGCTTGTAAACTTTACGAGAGTTCCCCACGAGGAGCCTGAGGAGGAGATCGCAGAGTCAGCCGAGACGGTGGAGAATACACAAGCCGTTGAGATCACAGAGACCGTAGCTGAGGAGACCGCAGGTACAGAGGAATAAAAATTACAGTGATGCCCGCCGCTGCGAAGGAGATCTATCGGCAGAGACGGGCTTACTCCTTTGAAAAGAGGATAGGTAAATGAAAAAAAGAGTTCTAACAATTATAATGGCGGCAGTAATGCTGCTATCGGCATGCGCCACCCTTGGAAGCTGCTCAAAGCCCCCCGAATATTCCGAGATAGAGGATCGCTTTAAGGAGCTTGTGGAGGCGTCTTATGAAATAAATAAGGTGCTTTTCGGTGAGGGACTTCCCACCTACGAGCGTATATACGATCCGTGGGAGGACATGGAGGTGCTTGAGCAGGTTGGCGAGGACGGTAAGAGATCCTACGTTTATTACTGTTACATGACAGACGGTCAATATGGTGATATACTTGCTTACAGAAGCGGTTATACAAGTCCCGTGGTGTATTTGCAGATCATGAGAACGCCTGTAGAGGGAAAAACTCCTGTATACGTAAATGAAGAAACGGGTAAATATTTTTATGAGACGGACTACGTCGCTCCTCAGATAGATTTTTATTATTCTCAGAAGGATCCCGACAATTACGATTACGTAACGCCCGACAGCACTTATCAGACTGTTGAGCAGATAAAGGAAGCGGCGGAAAAGGTATATTCAAAGGATTATCTTGAAAATGCCGTTTACCTCGCCCTATTCAGCGGTGCTTCTTTATCCGACGATCTATCGGGACTTTCCGCAAGATACATAGAATTCAGCGATACGGATATGGCGACAGTCAGCTTTATGCAGTCGAACACCTACAAGCCTCTTGTGACCGAAACGAGGGTTTTTGACTTTTCAACGGCAACGATGGTCAAGCCAAGCAGTAAAAAGCTTGTAAATATCGAGGTACAGACATATCTTGAATCCAAGCCCGATGAAAGAACGGCAGTTCGTGTGACTATGGTCTTGCAGGACGGACAGTGGTTCCTTGACAGCGGAACTTATTGATTAATTAATAGATTATATTAAGATGCGGGGGAAAGAACCTTTTTTGAAAAAAGGCTTCTTTCCCCCGCCCCCCTTTATCCAAAAAACATGAAAAAAGGGTTATAAAAATATTTTAATGAATTCTTTGAGGGGTTCTTAGGGGAAGCTTTCTTTTAAGAAAGTTCCCCTAAGCGCGCCTCCTATTTGCCAACGCAAAATTTTGAGAAGATCTCGGAGACTATATCCTCTCCGATCTCTCTGCCGTCTACCTGACCGATAGCCGACATAGCCGCTTCTATTCCGATGCAACACAGATCAAGAGGTGTGCCCGCCTCAAGCTCGGTCAGAGAAGAGGAGAGAGCCTCTTCCGCAAGCTCAAGAGCGGCGTACTGCCATGCGGCGGTAACTACCGCGTCGTTATCCATATCGATGCTTCCGTCGATAAAGAGGCGGTCTATCTCTTTCGCAAGCAGATCAAAGCCATCGCCGCTATCCGCGCAGACTGATATACAACATTTGAAGGAATCTTTTATCCTTTCTGCCGTATTTTTATTTTGAGAAAGGTCGGATTTATTTATAAGAGCCACGCAGGGAATATCTGAGCCTGTCAGCTTGTCTATAATAAGAAGATCGTCCTTGCAAAGCTCTGCTGAGCCGTCAAATACCGCCAGCACCAGCCCCGCCGCGCTCATTTCCTCAAGGGCTCGGGAGATACCGATGCTTTCCACCTTATCGTCGGTCTGCCTGATGCCTGCCGTGTCGCACAAAAGCAGAGTAGTGCTTCCAAGAGTTGCTTGCTCTCTGAGTATGTCTCTCGTTGTACCCTCTATGTCGGTGACTATCGCCGCATCGTAGCCGAGTATTCTGTTATATACCGAGCTTTTTCCCGCGTTTGTTCTTCCAACTATGACCGTTGGGATACCCTCCGTGACTGCCCGTCCCGTTCCGTAGGTAGCGGAAAGCTTTTTTATTTCACGGATCGCGTCTTGGACAAGCGCGCATATCTGTTCTCTGCTAAGCTCGCCCAGATCCTCGTCGGGAAAGTCAATAACGGCGTATATGCTCGTCATTACGCTTCTTAATGATTCGTATATATTCAGTGTTTTCTGAGAAAGGTTTCCTCTCATTCCACCTCGGGCAAGGCGAAGCTGTCCCTCGCTTTTGGCTTCCAAAAGGCTGCCGAGAGCCTCTGCCCTTGAAAGATCTATCTTACCTGAAATAAACGCCCGTCTGGTAAATTCTCCAGCCTGTGCAAGACGGGCGCCTGCGCTGAGTACGGCTTTGAGGACTCGCTTTGTTACAAGTATTCCGCCGTGGCAATATATCTCAACGGTATCCTCGCCCGTAAAGGATCGCGGCGCGCGAAAGACCACCGCCATTCCGTCATCGATGGCAACGCTTTTGTTGCTTGGTTCGAATATCTCTCCGTAGGTCATTTTTCCGTGCTCTGACTGACTGAGGAGCTTTCCGCCGATGGGGCAGAATATTTTTTCTCCAACGGTCAAGGCGTCGTTTCCCGATATCCTTATCATAGCAACGCCGCCCTTTCCTATGGGCGTGGATATGGCGGCTATGGTATCAAAAAGATTCATTGATCCCTCCAAAAATTAAGGGAGTATTGCAAAAACAATACTCCCTTTCTGTCTGCCGAATAGATTATTCAGCGTCCTCAACTGCATCTACTTCTTCTACTGCCTCGTCCTCAGCGTCGCAGTCGCACTCGCAATCGCAATCCTCAAGGAGATCGTCGTAGATGGTTTCTTCCTTGTACTTCTTAACGAGCTTGTAAACTACAAACGCAATAGCAGATGCAGCAGCTGCAGCCGCAACGGCGATGGCAACGATCTTGCCGTAGTTTGTCTTTTTCTTAAACAAATTCATTTTTGTATCCTCCTTATGAATTTAAAATTATTATCTAATTATAGTATACCATATTTTCAGAAAATTGCAAGAGAAATCTGCAATTTTTTTCAAAAAATATTGATGAGGCTCACATTTAACCCAAAATTACGTCAAGTGACATCATTACTGTAAAGCCCACACCAAAGGTCAGCATAGTTATAGCTGAGCTTTGCTTATCTATCCCGTCGGAAAATCCGTCAAGAACCGCATATATCATAGCGCCCGCCGCAAATCCCAAAAGATAGGGAAGAAGCGGAACGGCAATACCCGCGGCAAGAATAGTCAGCAAAGCCCCCAACGGCTCTACCGCTCCCGAAAGCGCGCCAAGTAAAAATGCCTTCGGCTTGCTAATTCCCTCAGCGTATAGGGGAATGGACACTATTGCTCCCTCGGGAAAATTCTGAACGGCGATCCCAATGGACAACGCCATTGCCGCAGATAGACCGCTCATATCCGTACCGCATAAAAGCTCCGCGTACACCGCGCCAACTGCCATTCCCTCGGGAAGATTGTGTAGCGCTATGGCAAAGCAGGGTAAAAAGCTCTTCGATACACCTCCTCTGCCACTCATTGTTGCTTTCTCGCTTCGACTCTTTATTATTTTATCGCATACAAGAAAAAATATAATTCCGCTTAAAAGACCTACCGCCGCAGGTATAGCGCCAATGCCGCCGCGCTCCTCCGCCATTTCCATGGAAGGGATAAGTAAGCTCCAAACGGATGCCGCTATCATTACGCCCGCCGAAAAGCCCTCTATTCCCTTTCTCAGTAACGCGCTTGCGTGCTTTCTCGTGAAAAATACACACGCCGCGCCAAGTACAGTCCCTATGAACGGGATCATTATTCCATATATCGCTTGCCCTTGAATGTTCTCTCCTCCTCTTCTGTATCACGCTACTATCTATCATATGCTGAGGAGTTAGTTTGTGGGACGTTTTTTTCTGAGAGGAACTTCTTGAAAGAAGTTCCCCTCAGACTCCTCTCAAGAACTTTAAAGAGAAAAAGATTAATTGCTCAATATTATTTGTGGATAATTTGTAGTATCTCATAAGGTGGGAACTCGGACGCGCTATCTCGCTTACCGAGTTCTTTTTTATTTAAAAAATCGGGCAAATAACTTATATGTCCTGCAAAAAAAATAATATTTACCCATAAAAATAAAACTCGGAAAGCGTGGTAGCGCGTCCGAGTTTTCACCTTAGAAAATTCTTAAAATTGCCAACAAACTATATTGGTACAGCCCAATAAATAATTTTTTCAGGTTCTTTGGGGGGGACGTTTCCGAGCGCGCCCAGTGGGCGATCAAGCGAGGAAAAAGGAGTGGCAGCGTTCGGCGATTGGCGAGCAAGCTTGCTTGCGATGACAGAGACGTTAAACGCAACAGGCAAGGGGACTTTCTGCGAAAGAAAGTCCCCCAAGAAAAACCCCCGTTATTTACTAAGCAAAGCGCGGTCATTGGAAAATTCTTCGCCGCTTGTTTGCGAGAATTTTTCGACGAGGGCATCGACGGTAAGCTTTTTCTTCTCCTCACCTGAGACGTCAAAAATAACTTTGCCGTCGTGCATCATGATAAGTCTGTTACCGTGAGCGATAGCGTCGCGCATATTATGAGTTACCATCATAGCGGTAAGATTATTTTCGGCGATAAGCTTATCGGATATTTCAAGCACCTTAGCGGCGGTCTTAGGGTCCAGGGCGGCTGTATGCTCGTCAAGGAGCAGCAGCTTAGGCTGTTGGATAGTAGCCATAAGCAGAGTAAGTGCCTGTCTCTGACCGCCCGAGAGCAGTCCCACCTTAGCGGTCATTCTGTCCTCGAGACCGAGGTCAAGGATAGAGAGCAGCTCACGGAATTTTATTTTTTCCTTAGAGGAGATACCCCACTTAAGCGTGCGGTGGTTACCTCTGCGTGCGGCGATGGCGAGATTTTCCTGTATCTCCATAGTAGCGGCAGTACCCATCATAGGATCCTGAAAAACTCTTCCCACATACTTAGCTCTTTTATGCTCGGGAAGTCCCGCAATATCCTTACCGTCTATTTTGATCGTTCCGGAATCAATGGGCCAAACGCCTGCAACGGCGTTAAGAGTTGTGGATTTACCTGCTCCGTTACCTCCGATGATAGTAACGAAATCGCCGGGGGCGAGATGAAGGTTAACGCCCTGAAGTGCTTTCTTGGCGTTTATCGTGCCCGGATTAAACGTTTTGCGAACGTCAATAAGCTCTAACATTACGCTACCTCCTTTTTATCTTTCTTTTCTGCCTTTTTATTTGCCTTTGCCTCAGCCTTAAGAGCGCGTTTTTCCGCATTTACCGCGCTCGAAAAATATTTTTTCTTCCAATAGGGAATAGCAAGGAAGAGTGCAACAAGGAGAGCGGACAGCATCTTGAGATAATCCGCATCAAGACCCAGATATATGACGGTGGAGTAAACGATATAATAAACGATACCGCCCAGAACAACGGTAAAGAGCTTGATAGCAAAATTATTTCTTGACATCCAGCCGAACAGTGCCTCTCCGATGATGACTGCGGCAAGGCCAATAACGATAGCGCCCTTACCCATGTTGATATCGGAGTTGCCCTGATACTGAGCGAGGAGAGCGCCCGAAAGGGCAACGAGACCGTTTGAAAGAACGAGACCGAATATCTTCGTGAAGTTGGTGTTTATACCTTGAGCGCGGCTCATGTTGAGGTTTGCTCCCGTTGCTCGGATAGACGCGCCAAATTCAGTTCCAAAGAAGGCGTAGAGCAGAGCAACTATAAAGAAGACGAAAAGTATGAGAATGAAGATAGATCTGTAAAGATCTATACGAGCTACGAGCAGATTGAGCTTTGTGGCGGGAAGAGCGCGGTTTGCCGAGCCCATTATCTTAAGGTTTACAGTCCAGAGAATGAGCTGGGTAAGTATTCCTGCAAGGATCGCAGGGATACCCATGAAGGTATGGAAAATACCCGTAACCAGACCTGTAAGCATTCCTGCGGCGGTAGCGGCAATAAGCGCGAGCCACATTGGCTGTCCCGAGAGGAGCATTACCGCGCAAACGGCGGCACCTGTGCAAATAGAGCCGTCCACAGTAAGATCTGCTATGTCAAGCATTCTGAACGTTATGTAAACACCGATAGCCAAGATACCCCAGATCATACCTTGGGCAATAGCTGCGGGCAGAGATTGTAAATAGTTTATAAACATATAAAAAGGATATCCTTTCCAAAAAAACAAATTGGACAGGGAATGTGTGGACGCAAAGCGCCCACACATTCCTTGCCTTATTTATAGACGTATGACGTTAATTACTTTTCAATAGCAACGTAGCCCTTTGCCTCAAGATCTGCCGTGTTGATGCCCAGAGCATCGCAGATGTCCTTGTTGTACTTCTTTTTCAGCTTCTCCGCGGGAGTGTAAGCAATAGCAAGAGTGGAGACATCAGCCTTTTCCTCAAGGATATCCGCAGCCATCTCACCTGTCTTGTAGCCCAGATCGTAGTAATCTATGGAAAGAGTAGCAACACCCGTTCCGCCGCAGATACCTTCCTCGCCTGCGATAACGGGAACCTTCTTGTCCGCGATAGCGCCCCAGATAGCCTCTGCGCAGTTAGCGGCGGTGTTATCGGTGGGTATGTATATAACGTCAGCCCAATCAGCCGCATTCTGAGCGATCATCTGAACGTCATTGGAGTCAGAGAAGGGGAAGCTCTGGCACTCAATGGACTTAGCGGTAAGGAACTTTGTTACTTCCTGAACCTGATAGAGGGAGTTAGCCTCTGCGGAGCAGTAAAGCATAGCGACCTTCTTTGCCTCTGGGAACAGATCGGAGATCATGTCTGCCTGCTGATCGAGGGGAGCAAGGTCGGACGTACCCGAAATGTTACCGCCAACGGTTCCGGAGAAGTTTTCGATCTCAAGAGCAACGCCGTATTCGGTTATGGACGTGCCGAGGATCGGGATCTCAGTAGTAGCGTTAGCCGCAGCCTGAAGAGCAGGGGTAGCGTTAGCCATTATAAGATCTACCTTTTTGGTTTCAAAAGTGCCTGCGATGGTAGCGCAGGTATCGGTAGAGCCTGCAGCGTTCTGAACGTCTATGCTAACGTCGTCGCCAAGTCTTGCCTTGAGTGCGTCCTCAAAGCCCTTGGTAGCGGCATCAAGTGCGGGGTGCTGAGTGAGCTGGATAACGCCAACGTTATACTTTGCGCCACCGCAGGACGTGAGCGCGAGTGTTCCGATCGCGAGTATCATCGCGAGAACCAGACATAAAATTTTCTTTGTGGTTTTCATTTTTTATTTTCTCCTGAAAAATTTATTATTTCAACGGGCACATGTGTCCCGCAAAAACCAAATTAAAATAAAAAGCTCTGTGCTGAGAACGCAGTTTTACTCTCAGCACAGAGACAGACGAGCCGTGATACCACTCTGCTTCGCGTATGCCTTACGACAGACGCCTTAGCGGGCATTAGATCAACAAAATAATGTCCTCCGATATTACGGTCGGTCCCGTTGCAACCAAATTGCACAGCTCCGAGAATGTAATTCACAACGCACCGCCTACCGTCTCGCACCCACCGACGGCTCTCTTGAAGGGTATGTACGTTACTACTGACTTCTCATCAAAGCCTTTAGCGTGTTAAATTGTTAAAAGCATTTTATCACATTAAAGCGATTTTGTCAATAGCTTTATTTAAAATTTTTAATTTTTTTTATTCTTTTATTGAAAATTTCAGTTAAATGTTCCGTTTTATCACGTCAATAACACCCTTTGCGTAGTGACTGAAGCCTTGGTCGTTGGGGTGAAGAACATCGGGACTGAACATAGCGGGATCGTGAGGTACCATATCGTAGCAGTTGACGAATATGACATTGGAAAGTGAATTTGCGATCTCCTCTATTTTTTTTGCCACGTATGTAAACTCTCCAACGGCAGTTATCCTTTCAGGCTGCTTGCGCCAGATAGGAGAGAAGGCGAATATCTTAGCGTTGGGGTAGTTGCGAGAAAGATTTACGTAAAACGCCTCGCTATTCTTGTCAAACTCCTCGCGGGTGGATTTTGACCAATCGTTGGTTCCGTAGGCAACTGTGATTATTTCGGGGTCGATATCGTCTGCTTCTGCCGCAAGCTCGGGACGAAACACCTCGCCGCCTATGCCTTTGTTACGGGCGTCTGCATCAAAAGCGTCCGCAAGAATCGCCGAATAAGAAAGGGAGGGGTGGGAAGCGTCGTAGCCGTGGGTTATTGAGTCTCCGAAGCTTATCATCTTGCGTCTATAAGCCACGGGGGTAAGTGTCGCACCGTCGTCAAGCTCCAGATAGCATAGTTCAGATATTACCGACCAAGGGAAATAAATACACACCGTTTTTTCTCCCTCGCCCAGCTTATAGCTACCGTATGCCTCTACGGACTCAACAACGGTACCGTTCTTATCTCTCAGATCACCCGAGAGTGTGTGGCAGTGCTTGCCGTTTACGAAAATATCGTGGGAAAAGAAGTATCGCGACGATCCTGCTCTTACGGTTACCTTTAATAAAAGAGTTTTGGAGTTGGTCACGAATTTAAGCTTTATTCCTGCCGTGCCAAAGGTTTTTTTATAAAAATCCTTGGACGCCTCGCGATAGACCCTCTGCTGCTCCTTGGTGAAGCGTGAAAAGCATATCATTCCATTTTTTTCTTCCACGTATGCGGCACCCGCGGTTATACTTTTTATCTGTTCAAGTGATAATGTCATTTTAAAATTCCTCTCTTTAGTTGGTCACTGCGCTTATATATTTGTCGCCATAAAAGCTATTTTTTCACAAAGCTCGTCGTAGGAGATCCCCTCGGCGGCAGCCTCCCTGGGCAAAAGGCTGGTGGGAGTCATGCCCGGGAGAGTATTTGCCTCAAGACACCACGCTTTTCCGTCGGCGTCAAGTATGTAATCAAATCTGGCATAGCCTCGCAGGCGAAGCGCCTCAAAGCCCTTTGCCGTCGCCTCGTATACGGCGGCGGTCGCCTCGTCGCCGATCGGGGCGGGACATATCTCCTCTGTGGCGTTTGCCTGATATTTGTTTTTGTAGTCGTAAAATCCGCTTTTTGGTATTATCTCAACGGGCGGTAATGCTTTACCGTCAAAATAAGCGCAGGTAAGCTCTCTGCCGCTTATTTTTTGCTCTATCATGATATATTGCTCATATTTTGCGGCGCTTTCAATAGCCGCTCCCAGCTCTTCGGGGGTATTAACGATAAATACACCAACGCTTGAGCCGCACGAGCAGGGCTTTACTACCGCGGGCAATTCTACGGTGCGTATGATAGCTTGCGTATCGTATTCAGACTTTGTATCTATCCTCAGCCAATCGGGGGTAAGTATTCCCGCGCCTCGAAGCATTTTCTTGGCTATGTCCTTATCCATGGCGAGCATACTGCCTATATATCCCGAGCCCGTGTAAGGAATACGGTATATATCAAGCATTGCCTGAAGCTGACCGTTTTCTCCTATATCACCGTGAAGCGCGAGGAAGACCGAATCGGCTGCTTGGCACACTTCTATAACTCCGTTCCCCACTGCCTCCGTGCGTCCGCCGTTCCTTTGTATAAGCGACTCAACGTCGGGAAGCTCCTCAGAAACGGTAAGGCATTGCTTGCCGTCAAGAGTGAAAAGAGACTCAACGTCTTTTCCCTCAAGGTCTATACCCTCGTAAATATCTATTTCCACAACCTTGTGTCCCCTGCGGCGTAAGGCTGCCGCTATAAGTGTTCCCGAGGACAGGGAAACATTTCTTTCGGGAGAAAGTCCTCCCATAAGTACGGCTATCTTCAAGATCGATCCTTCTTTCTAAGAGGTAAAAGTATATTTATTATATGAGCGAGTCAAGGCATATCATGCTTGATTTTGCACACTTGGCAGCTTGGTAAGATAAGCCACGCGGTCATTTCCGCCGTAGTCCTTGAACACCTCGCATCTGAAGCCGTGATTTGCCGATATGGCGGATACCGCCTTTGCCTGATCGCAGCCTATCTCGAAAAGCATGGTGCCGTTTTCCGATAGAAATTTACCGTAATAGCCTATTATAACGCGGTAGAAATCAAGTCCGTCGTCGCCGCCGTCAAGCGCAGCCTCGGGCTCGAAGGATAACTCCTCGTCAAGAAGCTCAATACGGCGGGATTCTATATACGGTGGATTTGAGATTATACAGTCGAATTTACCCAGCTCCTCCATAAATTCGGGTAGGAGAACGTCACGGGCGATAAATCCGAGTCGGTCGCCGACTCCGTTTCTTTCGGCGTTTTCTCTTGCCACCTCAAGAGTATTTTCAAATAAATCAACGGCGACCGCGCGGCAGTCCCGACGGGCGGCAAGTGTGGATATAGCGACACAACCGCTTCCCGTGCACAGGTCTATAAAACGCGCGTCGGCGGGAAGAAGCTTAACAGCCAGCTCCACGAGCTTTTCGGTATCCTGTCTTGGGATGAGCGTGTCCTCCGTCACTCGGTAGGTCTCATGGCAAAACTCCCAATAGCCGAGAATATATTGCAGAGGATAGTGAGCGATGCGCTTTTCCACCGCCTCCTTAAGCTGAGGGCTATCAAAATCCTCATCTCGGCGCATAAGCAGCTCCGCTTGATTTATGCCGCAAAAATGGCAGATGAGCATAGAAGCCTCACCTCTGTTGTTTTCAATTTCGGCGTTTGCCAGCGCCATGCAGATCTCATTATAAGTCATAATACCTCCGATAAGGACCTATTCACCCATTCTAAATATATTATAGCAGATTTTGGCGTGAAAATAAATACCTTTATATAAATTTTTTAATTTTGATCAGATAGATTGATTAGGAATATATTGTGGATTTAAATTGGGATTTATCGGTGTGTTCGCACAAACCAATTCTTTAAAGTTTAGGTCAAGCCTTTTCAAAGGCTTGCGGAGTCTTGAGGCAGAGCCTCAAGCCGACCTCCGCAGAGGTCGGAATACTCTTTTCGTGTAGGAAAATGCAGGGTGGGTGAATTTCAAGCCACCTGTGGCTTGAAAGAGGGCACCCCACATGAGGGGGTGCCCTATAGATACATTGTGTTACGTTGAGGGAAACCCCTCATGTGGGTTTCCCTCTTGCCAACGCTTTGGCATTGGCAATTCACCTTTCCTGCATTTTCTTCACGATGGGGGTATTCCGACCTCTGCGGAGGTCGGCTTAGGGCTCTGCCCTAAGTACCCGCGACCTTTTTTCAAAAAGGTCGATCAAAAACTTTAAAGAATTGGTTTGTGCAAATATTTCGATAGATTTAACTAAGACTGATACAATGCGCTTCTACGTTCATTTCATTGCAGAACGCTTGCTCTCTTCCGTGGCAGGTAAAGAGAAGGGTCTGCAATCCAAGCGCTCTCAGCTTATCCAAAAGCTCAAGCATCTCCCTCGCTCTCGTGTCGTCAAGCTGACATAGCGCTTCGTCAAGCAACAGAGGCGGCAGCTCCTCTCCAAAGAGTCTCATCATCAAGGAGATCCGCAAACAGATATAAGCCGCGTCACGTGTTCCACCGCTGAGAAGCTCTGAGGAAACGTTAAAGCCGTCCTGCTCTACGGAAAGATCGAGATTTTTGGTGGTCTGTACCGACTCGTGGCGTCCGCCGCTGATCTGTGCCAGCATTTCGCCTGCCTTGCGGCTTATTACGGGAGTTACGTTACCGCTCATGGACATGCTGGCTTCCTCTATGCTTTGCTTGGCAAGCATGAGCGCATCGAAAAATTCCGTATCCCGAGCAAGCTTTTCCTCAAGCGCCGATATGCGGTCAGCAAGCTCAACGGGGCTTTGCTCAAGGGATGCGGTCAGTCCCGCGAGGGTCTCCTTTAAAGCATTTACCTCATTTGACAGGGACTCGTATTTTGCCCTGTTGAATTTTACCGTTCTTTCAGCTTCAGACAGGGCAGCGGCACTGTATACCGTATGCTCGCCCACGGCGCGTCTGAGCTCAGCCTCGTCAATATCCGACAGAGCGCGCGTATCGTTGTCTATCAACGCCTCAAGCATGTATATTTCTTTGTTTATACCGTCCCGAGTATCGCAAAAGCGCTCGGTGCGCTCTGCCGCATCTTGGGCTTCTTTTAAGAGCAGAGCAGGCTCTTCTTTTTTACTGCCTACAAGCTGGGACAACCATTTAGTTGCCGCTCTGACCTCCTCCTTGGCGGTAGCAAGACGTATTTTGGCAGCAACAAGCGCTTCGTTGCTCGCGCGCTTGAGAGCGGCGCGCTCAAGACAAAGGTCTAAGTGCGACTCAAGCTCTTGATATTTTTTCCCGAATTTTTCACAACGGGCGTCTCTCTTTTTTCCTGACGAGACGTACAACGCCATAAATGCGATGCCTGCCGCGGCGAAAACTGCGGCAAATGAAAATACCGTTATGCGCAATATAAAGGAATTAGCTAAAAATATAGCAATGGAGACGGATATGGCGCTAAGCGCCGCCATGATAATAAACGCCATTCTTTGCGCTCGAGCACGCTTATCGTAAGCCCTGACCTCGGACATAACGGCAGTCTTTCCGCCCGAGGAGAGCAGCTCCTCTCCCGCAATAGCCAAGGCATCGTCCTCGGGTATTGTGCCGATGCTGTCAAGCTCGTTTTCTCTGTCCCGTAATTTATTCAGCTCAGAGCGGAGCGTGTCAGCCGCCCCTCGTATCCTTGCGGCATTTTCTCTGGTTGGTGAGGTATTACCCACAAAGGAGGCTTCCATATCGGTAAGCTCTTTTCTTTTTTCTTCCAGGGCGTCTTTGTTTTTTGACAGTACGTCGAAGCGGGAAAGGACCTCTGCGCTTCTTACTGTGCTCAGCCTTTCCTCAGCCTCGGCGAGTGAAACCTTTGCCACTTCCAGATCCTTGCTTCTGCGTTCAAGTCGGGTAGCGGTCTGGTTGTGCCGCAGATATTTTTCGGTCGCCTCTCTTTGTCTGATACGAAGAGAGGATATCTCTGCCTCCGTTCGGTAAAGGATACCGCCCTCTCCCTTGTTGAGTCGGTATTCCTTTCGGACGGCGTCAAGCCTTTCACATATCTTTTTTACGTCAATGCTTTCGTCCGCCGAAGCTAACAGATTTTCAACGGCACTTGCCGCTTGAGTCTTATTTATGTCCGTGCGCATCTGAGCTACGGAGCAGCTGTTTTCAAATATCTCGCAGGGGACTCCGAGAAGCAGATCTCCCGCCTCTCCGTTCAGCTGCTCACCCGTGTCAAGATCTATTATCTTCAGAGTCTCACTGATACGGGACGTGCCGTGAGCCTGACGCTCTATTCTTATTCGTCTGCCCTCTTTTTCAAGAGTCATCGTTCCCGCGGCGCGGTGTCCGTCAAAGCTCAGCGCCCTGTCGCGGTCTGTGCCCTTGGCGGTCTTTCTCGGCAGACCGTAGAGCATGAATTTTATAAAAAGCATGACCGTGCTTTTTCCCGATTCATTATCACCGCTTATGATGTTCAGCCCGTCGTCGAGAGTGATGTGCTTGTCCTTGAGACAACCGAATTCCACTATATTCAGTTCGATAAGCTTCATGCTCTGCCTCCGTCGGTGAAATTTTTGCCCTCTATTGCCAAAAGACCTATGCGCAACGCTCTCAGGGCGCGCAAGCGCTCTGCGCTATCGTCACTGAAAAGCAGAGGGCGCAGTGTGCGGTATAGCTCTCCGCGAAGGGTAACGTCCTTTTCGAGATAGGCTCCGTCGGGAAGGGCAAGAGTAGCGTCGATCACGCTCAACGACCTGAAGTCTGTGCCCGGTGCTTTTTGATATTTTTCAATATCAGACGTGGCATCGGGAGAGACAACGCCGTAAAGCTCAAGTCTAAGATGAGTTATTCCTTGCTTGGCGTAAGTATTAAGCTCGTCCTTTACCCTGCTCTCTATTTCCTCGGGAGTGTCCGCTCCGTCAACACAGACCTCGGCGTGCTTGAAGCGAAGCGTGGAAATGACGCGCCTTTGCACGATGGGCGTCTCATTTTTGTCTACCGTCACTATATAAACGCCGCCCTCTCCCTCCTCGTCAAAGCCTCTTCCTTGGGGGAAACCGCTATATCTTGCCTTGTCGCTTATATGGGGGGGATTGTGAACGTGTCCAAGCGCCGCGTAGTCAAAGCCCAGCCGTTCAATATCTGAGGAAAGAACGGGGGCGTATCTTGACGTGGGAGCGTTCACATCGGCGTGGGCGCACAGAAGCAGTATATTTTCGGCATTTTCCCTATGAATGGCTTGAATATCCAATGGATCTCTCGGAAGCGCCGAGGACGTAAAGGCATAGCCTGCCACCGACACTCGTGTGTCGGGTATATCAAAGCACTGAAGCTCGGGAGAAGAGAATACGTAAACGTTTTCGGGCAGGGTAAAGGATCGGTAAAAGCCGCCCTCAACGTATGGGTCGTGGTTGCCTGGGGAGATGATTATCGGCTTTTCAAAGGAGCTGAACAGCTCGATGCACAGGCGCGCCGTCTCGGGAGTGACGAAAACCGTGTCGAAAAGATCTCCCGCTATAAGTATCATATCGCACTCCTCTGCCCCTGCAAGCTCGAATATACGAACGAGCATGCTCCTTTGCTCCTCTCTGTGCTGCTCCGCCTCAATGGGCGTTGCGGCGCAAAAGGCGCTATCCAGATGCAGATCGGCGGTGTGAAGAAATTTCATTATACCTTCCTCGCTTGTAGTTTATATAGATATTATATCATAGTAATAAAAAATCTTCAAGTTCAAAATGAGATAGGGTAGAAAAGAATATAAAATTTTTTCTCGTGGTGATATTGATCTGCATATAATATAAGGACTTATATTTTGGGAGGTACATATGCTTACGGAAATTTCCTATGACAGAGAACGAGTGGTAGCCTACGCCAGACAGTGGGCGCTTTCCCGCAATCCGCTTTTTGCCGATTTTACGGGCGGGGGAGGGAACTGCACCAATTTTGTTTCCCAATGTATGCTGGCAGGCTGCTCGGTGATGGACCTAACACCCACGTTTGGGTGGTATTACCGATCGATAAACGACAGGGCGCCTGCTTGGTCGGGAGTAGATGAGCTATACGGATTTCTTACGGGAAGCGGCGGCTTCGAGACAGAAAGAGGAGACGTGGGCCCCTACGCTACGGTGGCACGGTCGATGCGGCAGGTGGAGATCGGCGATGTGGTGCAGCTTGCCAATAGCGCGGGAGAATATTATCACACATTGATAATATCTGAGATAACTCCTAACGACATTCTGATCTGCGCTCACAGTGACGACGCCCTTGACCGCCCTCTGTCAAGCTATAATTACGCGTCTTTGCGTGTTCTGCACATTATGGGCGCTTTTATTGATCTTCCCTCGGAAATAGCCTATGAAAATCTGTTGACGGGTAATGCAATAGAGACGGTGGTCGCCACCTCGGTAAACGTAAGAGGATAGTAAAGCAGTTGAAAATGAGAAATTAATTTGTTTTATTTTTTGAAAAAAATATTGCAAGAAAAAAAGTTTTGTGCTATAATTCTTCTGTATTATTTTTTTACCAACGGAGGAACAAAAAATGGGTATCAGAATCGGTATCTTCGGTTACGGAAATCTCGGAAGAGGTATTGAGTCGGCGATAAGGCAAAACAGTGATCTTGAGCTTGCCGCGGTATTTACCAGAAGAGATCCTAAGACGGTCAAAATCAGAACGGAGGGCGTTCCCGTATATCACGCCGATAGCGCAAGTGAGCACAAGAAAGACATAGACGTTATGATAATGTGCGGAGGAAGCGCTACCGATCTGCCTGAGCAGACTCCTGCCATGGCAAAGCTTTTTAACGTTGTTGACAGCTTTGATACTCACGCAAGGATCCCCGAGCATTTTGAAAATACAGACCGCGTCGCAAAGGAGTCGGGTAAGGTAGCGATCATTTCGGTGGGCTGGGACCCCGGAATGTTCTCTCTTAACAGACTTTACGCGGGAGTGGTGCTTCCCGACGGCAAGGATTATACCTTCTGGGGAAAGGGAGTAAGTCAGGGACATTCAGACGCTATAAGACGCATAGACGGAGTTGTTGACGCTAAGCAGTACACCATTCCCGTTGAGGAGGCGTTAGATGCGGTAAGAAGCGGAAGCCGTCCCGAGCTTACCACAAGACAAAAGCATATCAGAGAGTGCTTCGTGGTGGCAAAGGAGGGAGCGGATCTTGAGAGGATAGAAAACGAGATCAAGACCATGCCCAACTATTTTGCCGATTACGATACCACGGTTCATTTTATCTCCAAGGAAGAGCTTGACCGCGACCATAGCGGCATACCCCACGGCGGATTTGTTATTCGCACGGGAAAGACGGGATTTGAGGGAGAGCACGATCACGTTATCGAGTATAGCCTCAAGCTTGACTCCAATCCTGAGTTTACCGCATCTGTGATAGTAGCTTACGCGAGAGCTGCCGCAAGACTTAACGCCAAGGGCGAGAGCGGATGTAAGACGGTGCTTGATATTCCCCCCGCTACGCTCAGCGCTGAGCCGGGCGAGGAGCTGAGAAGGAGACTGCTTTAATTTAATAAAAAATAAAGGGATCGAGTCACAAGTCTTGACTTGATTCCTTTTACTTTCGGACGGTATTGATATACAAATTTTGATTTATCGGTGGGTTTACAATCTGTGTTCGCACTCACATAAGGCTCCCTCCGAGAGGGGGCTCCCGCGTAGCGGGTGGAGGAGCCTGCGTGCATAACGGTTAAGATTTCATTATGTTTTGACGCACTCTC
>JAGAPH010000044.1 GCA_017623375.1 Clostridia bacterium
GGAGCCTGCGTGCATAACGGTTAAGATTTCATTATGTTTTGACGCACTCTCCCTCAGTCAGCTTCGCTGACAGCTCCCTCCCGGAGGGAGCCTTATGAAGTAAGTGCTAATATAGCGAACACATCGCTAAATCCCAATTTTCTGATGAATATAATTTGAGGACAAAGCATAAACATCATGGCTTTGGTAAAAATCATATAATCGTCAAGAAATATTCAAAATGAGGACACAGATTTGTTGTATGATATAATAAGGTATACTGTAAATAAATGACCTTGGAGGTAAAGAGGTTTGTTAGAGATAAAAGAGGTAGAGGGCGCGAGGACTCTGCGAGGAGTTACCCTGACCGTGGATCAAAAGGGAATATACGGTATTCTCGGCTCTAAGGGCGCGGGAAAGACCGAGCTTGCGCGTATACTTACGGGTTGTGAGAACGCCGAGAGCGGAGATGTGCTCATAGGCTCGGAAAAAATGTCGAGAAAAAACAAGGCGGCAAAGAAAAGGATACGTCTCGTTCCCACGTCGCTTGAGCTTCACGGAACTGTGACACCCGTTGAATATCTCGACCTTGTGGGGGATAGTCTTGGAGTTGATCCCGATAAAAGATACCGTCAGATAAAGGAAGCCTTGGAGCTTGTGGGAATAGATGACGTGCAGAACAAGCCCTTTTCGGCTCTCGGTGCGTCGGCGCGGTGTCGGCTTGCGCTTGCTGCATCACTGTTAGGCAATCCCGAATATATAGTGCTTGACGATCCCTTTTCCATGATTGACGGCGAGGCTCAGTCACAGATATACGAGCTGCTTGATATGCTGGCAAAAATAAAAACGCTGATACTCCTTTCACACAAGGCGGGTGAGGTAAAGCGCCTCTGCGAGAGGGTTGCTATACTGCACGGCGGAAAAGTAGCACTCAGTGGAAGTATCGCCGATATTGAGGAAAAGATCAACGGTACTGCTCAGACCTACGCAAAGGTGCGCGGAGAGGGCGACAGGATAGTGGAGGCTATACGCGGTATTGACGGAGTGGTGGACGCTAAGATAACGGCGACTGAGTCGGGAAGCGTAAACTCAGTTTCCATCGAGCACCTGCCCGACGACATGATAAAGGATAAGCTGTTCTCAGCTCTTGCGGCTATCGGTTCGCCCATGCTCTCTGTCAAGAGTGTGGTGTTGACGCTTGAGGACGTTTTCTACTCCTTTTCGGCGTCTGAGTCAGACAAGGACGAAAGCGATACCTCAGATACATCGGGCAAGCGAAAAAACAAGCAAAAGCGACAGAGGAGGGAAGAAAAATGAGAGCTGTATTCAAGCGTGAATTTTCATCTGCCTTCCATCGACTGTACGGATATATAACGTCGGGCGTCATAGCCCTTGTGGCGGGTATTCTGTTCATCTTTTATAATCTGACCTATTCAAATGAAAACGTTGCCGCGGTACTGTCGGCACTGTCTATCGTTGCCGCTCTTGTCATTCCCGTCATAGCCGTCAATGCCTTTCCCAGCCGTAAGGGACGTGACACCGACGGAATGTGGGAGATGCTTCCCGTAAGCACCGCGGACGTGGTGCTGGGCAAATATTTTGCGGCGCTTGCCGTCACTATGGTGCCCAATATATTGGTGGTTCTGTACCCCGTTATCTCGGGAATGTTCAGTGCCGCCGACCATAAGATGTCCTATTCCGTATTCCTTGCATTTCTGCTCTTTGAGGCGGCTTGGCTTGCGGTTTGTATGCTCATAGCAAAATGCTCCAAAGGAAGAGTAAGAGCGTATATTTACTGCTACGTTTTGGCGGTAGCATGGTATTTTAGCGGTATCATCAATGTGCTTATACCGCTTAGCGGACTTGTGTCGTTCATATGTCTGCTGATCATAGGGGCGGCGGTTGCTCCGATCTTATATTTTCTTACGAGAAAAACAGTATTTTCCGTGGCAGTTGCCCTCGGAATTGACGCAGTGCTCGCCATACTGTATTTTACAGTCCCCTCTGCTTTCGTTGGGCTCATGGAGACGGTGCTCGATAAGGTATCTATATTCAAGCGCCTTGATGCCTTTGCGGGCGGTGTATTTGACCTTGAGAGCATACTGTTCTTCTGTATACTCAGCGCACTGTTTGTATTTCTTACCTATCGCACCTGCGAGAAGAAATACCTGCGCCCGAAAAGGGAAGGACTGCGCATTACGAGCGCTGTGTCTGTAATGCTTTCCGTTCTGCTGGTATGCGGCACTTGCCTTACCACTGTTGGAATGGCGCTTGTTCCCGATAGATACGCTTCCTTTGACTCCACACTCGGTAAGAAAAACTCCGTGGGTAAGGAGGCAAGAGAATACCTTGAGGGGCTTGAAGATGAGGTTACGGTTTATGTTCTTGAGCCCACGGGCTTGGAAAATTATGAGCTTTATCTTAAAAAGCTTGAGGCGTGTAACGGAGGAATTTCCCTTGAAAGGGTGTATTATTCCGCCCACCCCGATTTTTATACCTCAAGAGGAATAGACCCGCAGTCGGTCAGCGCAAATAGTCTGCTTATAGAGAGCGCGGAGCGTATGAGGTATATATCCTATCTTGAAATGTTCGTTTACACCAACGAGACGCTTGGCTTTTCGGAAATATCCGCCTCGGATTATTACTATTATTTTCAGCTCTTTTCCTCAAGCGAGGACTATGCGCAGTATCTTCTCTCTCTTGAATACGACACCTCGGTCGTATTTGTCGGTGACCGCCTGATATGCAGTAATATCGAATACGTAACGGCGGACATTATCCCCGCAATATATTGGCTGACGGGACACGGAGAAAAGGACGCCAGTGCTTCTGATAGTCCCTATTCAAGCGTTGCACTTCCTTCGCTTGAGATGCTGAAGGACGGTATTCCCGACGATGCGGCGAGCATTTTCATAAATATGCCCACATCGGACATAACAGTTGAGGAAAAGGATATGCTTCTCGCGTATCTTGCGGGAGGCGGACAGATAACGGTGGTATCTGACGAGGCTATGCTTTCAATGCCCAATTTCTGCGCACTTCTTGCGGCTTACGGCATGAGTGCTGATGACAGGTTTGTTACGGTTGACGTTACTCCCGAGACCGATGAGGATGAGCAAACGGAGGATACCGTTCCCACTCAGACCACTACGTTCACGCCCGACATAAATACCAGCGACGACGTTCTGGCGTATTTTAGCGGTAGCAGTATAGAATTTGAGGTGACAGACGCCAACCCGATCACTGCAGGTGATAACGGCGCCCCGTCGTTGATACACTATCCGTTGCTCACGGTGGACGTGGGCGAGGGCGAGCAAAGGACGACCTATACGGTAGCGTGTGCCGCCGAGACCAATAACGGAGCAAGAGTGGTTTGGTTTACGGGCGGAGACTCGTTCAATGCCGCAAAGAGCAATGCGCCCGCGGCGGTATTCTTAGCGCTCAGCTGGACGTCCATGCAGTACGTTTCCGAGACCGAGAGCATCAGCTCGGCGGTCTATCAGCAGCCAACGGTGATCGTTTCCTCAGGTGGCACAAAGCTTTTTGGTATTTTGTTGATAGTCATTCCCATTGCCGTAATGGCGGTGGGAGGAGTAATATACTACAAGCGCAGATGCGCAAAATAACAAGTAAGCCCCAAGGAGCTGAGTCATTTTGACTCAGCCCCTTTTTGTAATGTTATGATTTTGATAAATTGAGATTTATCGGTGTGTTTGATGTGTACGCACCAACAAAAAACTGTAGGGACCGTGCGTCCAATTCCGCTACGCTACATGCCTGTCCGCCCTTGGCGATAATGTATCTTAATTGAAAACGTTAAGATTTTTTTGTGTTACGAACGGACAGTCGAGGACGCCTGTCCCTACAACAAAGAGAGTGCGAACATAGATTATAAACCCACCGACAAATCAAAATCTGAAGATAAAATTTATTCATACGGGCAGTAATATTATTCCAAAGGCAATTCCCATTAAAGGAATATATTCCTCATATATTCCTTTTTTCCATGCCCAAATAAAAATATTTTTGTTTGCTTCTCTTATTGTGACAAAATATTTGCTTATTTAGGTGTATAATAATGGTAATTTATGGGAGAGATAAGAGAATGGGGCAAACGGTATATGTAGATCTGTTTTTTATGATAAACTTCAGCATGGATTTTTTGTGCTTTTTTCTTACCTCGCAGCTTCTCGGTACAAGGCTTAAGCTGTTGAGAACAGTATGCGCCGCGGTAATAGGCGGAATATACGCTGACGTAGCACTGTTTATGTCCGTGGGAAGCGTGGTGGCAGTATTTATCGACATTGCCGTTTGCGTGCTCATGTGCGCCGTTGCCTTTGGAGTTAAGGGATCACTTGCCGCCCATTCGGCAGTTTACATAGCGGTGTCCATGATACTCGGCGGATTTATGACGGCACTCTTCGGACTGCTCAACAGAGCAAAGCTTCCGCTTGGTGAAACTGAGGGTGACGGCATATCCGCATGGATCCTCGTGATTCTTGCGGCAATAAGCGCGGCAGTTACTTTGCTTGGTGGGAAACGCTTCAGACATAGGAGCGCGCGAAAATATGCCGACGTAGACGTGGTAATGATGGGAAAAATCAAAACGCTATCAGCCTTCTGCGATAGCGGAAATCTTTTAAGAGATCCCATAAGCGCAAAGCCGTGCATCGTGGTAGATATGAACGCTCTTGACGGCGTTTTGCCCAAAAATATAGTGGATGTGGCGCGAAAAACAGATGTGGGTGCGGTGGCGGAGCTTGAAGGCGAGCTTGCAAAAAGAGTGAGGATAATACCTGCCAAGACCGCCTTCGGCAGCGGTATGCTATTAGCGGTGAGGGCAGATAAAATACTTCTTGGAGAAAATGGCAAAATGCGAGAGGTGGACGCTCTGCTGGCGCTTTGCGACGCAGGGGAGATAGGCGAGGGCTGTCAGGCGCTTGTGCCGTCTGAATTGTTGTTATGATAAAATTTTAAGGGGGAACTGTTGTGAAACTTAGCGGAGTGCTTTCGGCACTTGAAAAAATGGGGGACAAAATAAAGGAGATAATAAAAAAAGCGCTCGGAGCGATTCGAGGGCTATTTGTGCGTATAAGACGGAGAATTGGCGGAAAACGGTCGGGTATATATTACGTAAACGGTGCGGATATCCTGCCGCCTCCCCTTACGCGGGAGGAGGAGTCGGAGGTCATATCGCGCCTTGGGGCAGAGGACTCGGCGCGTCAGCTTCTCATAGAGCATAACCTGCGACTTGTGGTGTATATCGCCAAGCGCTTTGAAAATACGGGCGCGGGACTTGAGGATCTTGTATCTATCGGAACTATCGGACTTATAAAGGCTATAAATACCTTTCAAGCGGACAAAAACATCAAGCTTGCCACCTATGCCTCAAGATGTATAGAAAACGAGATACTTATGTACATCAGAAAGCACTCTGGGGCTCGGGCAGAGGTGTCTATCGACGAGCCGCTTAATACCGATTGGGACGGAAACGAGCTGCTCCTCTCAGACATACTCGGAAGCGACGACGACGGCATATCCTTTGAGATCGAACAGCTTGAGGAGCGAATGGCGGTCAGACGCGCCGTTGCGGGGCTTGACGACAGAGAGAGGGAGATAATAGAGCTGAGATACGGCATGGGCGGTAAGAAGGAGCTTACTCAAAAGGAGGTAGCCGACAGGTTAGGGATATCACAGTCATACATATCAAGGCTTGAGAAGAAGATAATAGCCCGTCTTAAGGCGGAGATAAAGGCGGGGTACTGATGAAACGCAAAAAAATAATGGCGGTGTTCGGAACACGCCCCGAGGCGGTCAAGATGTGTCCGTTGGTAAGAGAGCTTAAAGGGCGTGATAGCGCCGACATTTGCGTGTGCGTAACGGGGCAGCACAGGGAAATGCTTTGGGAGGTTATGAGGGAGCTTGACGTAAGCGCTGAACGAGATCTCGGCGTTATGAAAAGCTCGCAAACGCTTTTTGATGTCACCTCTGGTGTTCTTGAGGGAATGAAAGAGGTGTTGACGTCGGAAAGCCCCGACGTAGTGCTTGTTCACGGAGATACGGCTACCGCCTTTGCGGTGTCTCTTGCCTGCTTTTATCTTGGAATACCCACGGCGCACGTGGAGGCAGGCTTGAGAACGGGAGATATACGAAGTCCCTTTCCCGAGGAATTCAACAGGCGCGCTATCGCCTTGACGGCAAGCTATCATTTTGCTCCAACCACAGCAGCCGCGGAAAATCTTTTGCGGGAGAGTGTGCCGCCGTCATGCGTTTTCGTTACGGGTAATACCGTTGTGGATACCGTAAGATATACGTTGAGGGAAAGCTATACACACCCTCTACTTGAGGGTACTGAGGGTAAGCGCATAATTTTTTTGACCGCTCACAGGCGAGAGAGCTTGGGCGCTCCTCTTGAGCAGATGCTCAGTGCCGTAAGACAGGTGGCAGAGACGTATGACGACGTGCTTGTCATATACCCCGTGCACCCAAATCCTTGCGTTGCAACTGTTGCCGAGACTATTCTCGGAGACTGCCCGCGCGTTCGCCTTTGTTCTCCGCTTGGGGTGATCGATTGTCATAACATAATGGCTCGGAGTTATATCCTTGTTACCGACTCGGGAGGACTGCAGGAGGAGGGGGCAGCACTGCGAAAGCCTGTGCTTATCATGCGGAACGTGACAGAGCGCCCCGAGGGACTCGCCGCAGGGGTAGCGAGGCTTGTGGGGACTGAGACAGAGTCGGTGTTTCGGTCGGTGTCCTCCCTCCTTGAGAACGGCGCACTGTATTCCCAAATGTCTCTTGCCCCCAATCCTTACGGCGACGGCAACGCCTCTGCCCGTATTGCGGATATCTTGGAGGAACGATTGCTTTGAATGTGTAAGTTACTCTTGATCATAGCTCAATAAAGTGGGATTTAGCGATGTGTTCGCTATATTAGCACTTACTTCATAAGGCTCCCTCCGGGAGGGAGCTGTCAGCGAAGCTGACTGAGGGAGAGTGCGTCAAAACATAATGAAATCTTAACCGTTATGCACGCAGGCTCCTCCA
>JAGAPH010000045.1 GCA_017623375.1 Clostridia bacterium
AAAGGATTATACAGTAAGCAAGATACAGGGCGAATACGCTATTCTTAAGGACATCGTATCGGGAGAGGAGCTTTTTATTGCCATGGCACTGCTCCCTTTGGGAGTTGACGTGGGAAGCCGACTCCACTACGAAATGCTTGAATATACTCTTGTGGGATAATTTGCAAATAAAAACGGGTAAGGCACACAACGGCGTCTTACCCGTTTTTGTTTTAATTACTTTAACATATCGCAATGCCTTTGCCAACAAAATGATAGGGAATACTCGATGGCCTTACATATCGCTCAGCTTCAAATTTTGATTTGTCGGTGTGTTAGCACTCTCTTTGTTGTAGGGACCGTGCGTCCAATTCCGCTACGCTACATGACGGTCCGTTCCAAACACAATGAAATTTATATATTAATATTTTATAGTTACATTATCGCCAAGAACGGACCGTCGAGGACGCCGGTCCCTACAGTTTTTGGTTGGTGCGGACATAGCAAACACCCCGATAAATCCCAATTTATTATAATATCAACATGGAGAATATTATGAATTACATTTCCACGCGACTTAAGCAGGCGCTTTTTGTTGACAGTATTATTTCCATTCACTATTACGAATACACATCGGAATTTCACTATCCCGGGGAGTCTCACGATTTCTGGGAGCTGATACTGTGCGACAACGGAAGGCTTCGCATAAACGCGGGCGACCGCGAAATGATACTCACAAAGGGACAGGCGTTTCTTCACCCGCCTATGCAGTACCATAACGTCCGTGCCGAGGGCGGTCGGTCGGCAAGCTCGGTCATACTCAGCTTTGAGTCGGACACAGAGGAGCTGAGGAGTGTCAGTGACAAGATAATCAATACCGACGGCTACGTAGCCACGTCCCTTTTTTCCATTCTCCGCGAGGCAAGAGCCAGCTTTTCCAATGAGCTTGGAACGCTTTACGATCCAAGGCTTATAAGAAAGCCCGACGACGTTCCATTCGGCTCTGAGCAGATAATCCAGAATTACGCCGAGCTTTTGCTCATATATCTCATCAGAGGCTCGCGGACGCCCGAGGAGTTTCCCGAGCTTCCCGACGCGGGAAAGGGCAACGAGCTTTTGGGGCGTGTGCTTGACTATATGAGAGAAAATCTGTCAAGCAAGATCACCTTTACCCACATTGCCGAAAAATTTTCCGTAAGTCCCGCTACGCTCAAAAAGCTTTTTCACTCAAGCTTTCACCACGGCGCTATGGAGCACCTTACCCGAATGAGAATAGAATACTCGAAGGAGCTTCTGAGAGACGGAGACCGATCCTGTACTGACATCGCTTCCATGTGCGGCTTTTGCTCTATACATCACTTTTCGTCCACCTTCAAAAGGTATCAGGGCATGTCGCCCACGGAATACGTATCCAGCATAAAGTCAATGCTTGAATAAAGTTTTCGGCGGGTGAATATTTTGCCGCACTGTGAGGAAATATACATCATAGACAGGTCTCGGAGGTGTGTATTTATGATAGAGTGCTCTGGCAAGACGTTCTTTGCGGTATCCGACGCGGTCACGGGCAGAATGTGCCGCATGGGCAAGGAGGACGTCAATTTCTCGGACGGCGCGAGAATACTTATATGGGACGGGGACAGGGAGCTGACGGAGGCGGCGCTGAGAGGCGCTGTGGGCGTGGTATTCCCCAAGGGCTTGCCCGACCATAGGATCAAGGGCGCGTTGAGAATAGCCGAATTTTGCAGGCTTCCCGTTCTCAGGGTGAATTGCGGGTTAGACAGTCTGATAAGCGACGCGTGGGAGAAGATCGCCATTCTTGACGCCGCAGGTCAGAAGCTTTTCGTAAATCCCGACCTTGAGACCATAAACGGCTATTTCGGCTCGAGGACAAGAAAAAAGGCGCGCAACACCTGCTTTATGCTCCAATACGAGGGGAGCGCTGAGGCGCATGAGGGCGCTGAGCGCTTTGACGGCATAGCCGTGGGCGAGGAATACACACGGGGGAAGAGTGAGGAGGAGATATACGAGCTTCTTTGCGATATAGCCGATAAGAACACGGGCACGCAGATAGTAGCCGCCGCAGGCTTTGGCGGCACTGACGAGTTCTGCTCTGCCGTCCGCGCCATATACCGCGCGGGCGTTTGGGGACGATTTTCTCTGTTGTGCTGCGGCGTTCGCACACCCGAGCAAGCCGACGAATGTATTTCGATCATACACAGAGAGTTTTGCCGTCTTGACACCGAGGGACGGGAGTTCAACGGATTTATTCCAAAGGGGATAGCCGTAGAAGCTCCTCTTATGCTGCTTTCAAGACCCAAGCACCGCATGATAGATTTCTTTTGCGCCGATTTCGACTCGCTGCGCCGTCTGCTCAGCGGAAGCGGTGACGTGAACGTGGGACAGGAGCGCACGGCGGAATATATCTCGGCGTTTATCAAGACCGCAGGTGACAGGAGCATAGCGCTCAAGGGAGTGAAGGGAATATCCGAGGGGGCACTGAGGGGGCTTGAGGATACGGGCGCCATCTCCCATATATACGCCTCGCGTCAGAGCGCTGAGCGCATAGGGCAGTGGATATAGCGTGTATTTTTTTAAAAATTCTATTGACAATAGAATAAAACCGTGTTATAATCTTATTTGTAAAGTAAATATACGCAGAGAGATTTGGAGATGCGATCAGATACGGAAACGTGAGTTCCGTGTTTTTTCGCGTCTTTTTTCTTTGCAAAAATTTAAAGAAAAAAGGAGAAGAAAAATGTTCGACATAGCGATTATCGGCGCAGGCGTCGTGGGCGGTATGGTAGCAAGAGCGCTTGCAAAGTACAACGTGCGCGTCTGTATTCTTGACAAGGAAAGCGACGTTGCCATGGGCGCTACCAAGGCTAACAGCGCTATCGTTCACGCAGGCTTTGACGCAAAGGAGGGCTCTCTTAAGGCTCGCTTTAACGTAAGAGGCTCTGAGATGATGGAGACGGTTACGAGGGAGCTTGGCGTAAAGTACAAGAGAAATCAGTCTCTTGTGGTTGGCTTTGAGCATGAAAGAGAAGAGGTAGAGGCTATTTATAAGAGAGGTCTTGCAAATGGCGTTAAGTGGCTTGAGCTTCTTGACAAGGAGGCGCTTCACGCTCTCGAGCCCAATCTCAACAAGGATCTTACCTGCGCGCTTCTGGCAAAGACGGGCGCTATCGTTTGCCCCTACGAGCTTTGTATCGCAGCCGTTGGTAACGCAATGGACAACGGAGCTGAGCTTGTGCTTGATTTTGAGGTGGCGTCTATCGACAAAAAGGACGGCTCTTACGTTATCAAGGCGGCTGACGGACGCGAGATCGAGACAAGATATCTTGTCAACAGCGCGGGTGTTTACTCCGATAAGATCGCCGCTATGACGGGCGACGCTGATTTTTCCGTTACTCCCCGCCGCGGAGAGTATATGCTTCTTGATAAGGAGTGCGGCAATTTCACCGAAAGAACTATATTCCACACTCCCACAAAGATGGGTAAGGGTATTCTTGTTTCCCCAACCGTTGACGGAAACCTGCTTCTCGGACCTACGGCGACGGACATTGAGGACAAGGAGGACACCTCCACCACTCCCGAGGGCTTTGCCACCCTATTTGATAAGGCAAGCGACAACGTAGCAAATATACCCGTCAATAAGGTCCTTACCTCCTTCTGCGGTCTGAGAGCAACGGGCAGCACGGGCGACTTTATCGTCAAGGAGCGTGACGGCGTGGTGACGCTGGGCGGCATAGAGAGCCCAGGACTTTCCTCCGCTCCCGCTATCGCTGAGTACGTTGAGGAGATATTCGCAAATAAAGGCGTTCTTGGCGAGGTCAAGAAGGACTACGTGGCTACCCGTAAGCCTGCGCACTACTTCAGAGAGCTTTCTATGGTAGAGAAAAACGTTATCATCTCCAAGGATCCCGCTTACGGACGCATCGTCTGCCGTTGCGAGGGCATCACCGAGGGCGAGATAGTTGAGGCGTTGCGCACAAATCCCGTAGCGCGCGATCTTGACGGCGTAAAGCGCAGAACGAGAAGCGGCATGGGAAGATGTCAGGGTGGCTTCTGCTCGCCCACAGTTGTGGAGCTTATCGCGAGAGAGCGCGGTATTCCCTTTGAGAGCGTTACCAAGTTCGGAAAGGGCTCTGTTATCAACTACGGAAGAACGAAGGGGGATAAGTGATATGTGTATCAAAGCAGATCTTGTTATAATCGGTGGCGGTCCCGCGGGCATGAGCGCGGCAGTTGCCGCATACGACGCGGGTATTCGCGATATTATCATTCTCGAAAGAGATAAGAGCCTTGGCGGTATCCTCCGTCAGTGCATACATAACGGCTTCGGTCTCCACCGCTTCAAGGAGGAGCTTACGGGTCCCGAGTACGCTTACCGCTATGAGGAGCAGGTAAGAGAGAGAAATATCCCCTTCAAGCTCAACACCATGGTGCTTGATATAACTCCCAATAAGATAGTTACCGCCATGAACAGCGAGGACGGTCTGTTCAATATTCAGGCAAAGGCAATAATTCTTGCCATGGGCTGCCGTGAGCGTCCCAAGGGAGCGCTCAACATCGCGGGTACACGTCCTGCGGGTATCTTTACTGCGGGAACGGCGCAGAAGTTCGTAAACATGGACGGCTATATGCCCGGTAAGAAGGTAGTAATACTCGGATCGGGAGATATCGGTCTTATAATGGCGAGAAGAATGACTCTCGAGGGTGCAGAGGTCAAGGCGGTCTGCGAGCTTATGCCTTACTCGGGCGGTCTTGCGAGAAACATCGAGCAGTGTCTGAACGACTTCGGTATCCCGCTTATGCTCAGCCACACTGTTGTGGAGATACACGGCAAGGAGAGAGTAACGGGCGTTACTATCGCTAAGGTAGACGAGCGCCGCCGTCCTATCCCCGAGACACGTCAGTATATCGAGTGCGACACGCTTCTGCTCTCAGTTGGTCTGCTCCCCGAAAACGAGCTTACCAAGAGCGCGGGCATCTCTCTTGACAGGATCACGGGAGGCGCAGTGGTGGATCAGAACAGACAGACACAGATCGAGGGCGTTTACGCTTGCGGAAACGTTCTTCACGTTCACGACCTTGTTGACTACGTTTCCGAGGAATCGGAGATCGCGGGCAAGGCGGCAGCGGCTTATATTATAGGCAAGAGCGCGGCAGGCACAAGCATAGGACTTACCACCGACGGCAAGGTAAGATACACCGTTCCCCAGAGGATCACGGCAAAGGAGGACGTTACCGTTTACTTCCGAGTTGCCGATGTTTACAGGGATGTTAAGATAGTAGTACGCGACGGAGACAACGTTATCATCAGCAAGAAGAAGCAGAAGGTTGCTCCGGGCGAGATGGAGACGGTAACGCTTACCCGTCAGATGATAGAGGGCATGAGCGGCGACACGCTCTCCTTCAGCATTGAAGCGTGAGAACGGAGGACAGAAAAATGATACGTGAACTTACTTGTATAGTTTGCCCCAAGGGCTGTCAGCTCAAGGTGGAGCTTGAGGGCAAGAAGGTATTGTCCGTAAGCGGAAACACCTGTAAAAGAGGTGTGGTCTACGCTGAGGCGGAGTGCACCGCTCCCATGAGAACTCTTACAACCACAGCTCCCGTTCGCGGCGGCGGTGTGGTGCCCGTTAAGACGGACAAGACCGTTCCGAAGGAGCTTTTGTTTGAGTGCATGGAGATCGTCAACAAGGCTTTGGTCGAGCCCGACGCGAAGCTTGGGGACATCGTGGTTGAGAACATTCTCGACACAGGCGCAAACGTAGTTACCACAAGAAATGTGAAAATATAAACAGAAGTCAAGCAGAGTCCTGAACCGACTCTGCTTGATCTTTTATGTGAGGTAAATTGGGATTTAGCGATGTGTTCGCTATATTAGCACTTACTTCATAAGGCTCCCTCCGGGAGGGAGCTGTCAGCGAAGCTGACTGAGGGAGAGTGCGTCAAAACATAATGAAATCTTAACCGTTATGCACGCAGGC
>JAGAPH010000046.1 GCA_017623375.1 Clostridia bacterium
CAAGGGAGCCAAACAAAGAAAGTGCGTAATTCCATATAAATCAAGAAAAAATATGGGCATAGAAAAATTACATTTTCTTGTATAAAGTTCGGTTTATCCCAAGGCTCCCTTGTGCAAAGGGAGCTCCCGCAAAGCGGGTGAGGGATTGTTCGTGGAATAATGTAACTATTAACACCCCGATAAATCCCAATTCATCTCAAATATAATTTTATCATATTTCTCGGTAAAATTCAATGCTTTTTGATATTTGAGGTAACAATTTTATTTTACTGTTTACAAAACGGCGGTAAAATGATATAATTGTGGGGAAGCAAATGATAAAAAGGTGGAAAATGAAAAAGAGTCTTGGAATATATATTCATATACCCTTCTGTGTCAGGAAGTGCGCATACTGTGATTTTTGCTCCTTTCCGCGAGCGGGCGAGCACACCAAGGGCGCTTACGCACAGGAGATATCAAGGCGGATCGCCGATGCCTCCCGTGAGGCGAGGGAATACAGAGTAGATACGGTATATTTCGGCGGAGGTACGCCAAGCCTTATGAGCGCCCGAGATGTGGAGCGCATGCTTGGTGAGATATTCCGCGGCTTTGACGTGGACGGCGGCGCGGAGATAACCCTTGAATGTAACCCCGCCACGGCGGACAGAGCCTATTTTGAGGCAATACGCCGCATGGGCGTAAATCGCCTGAGCATGGGACTTCAAAGTGCCTCGGACAAAGAGCTGAAGCTGCTGGGGCGAATTCACACAGCAGAGGATTTTATACGGACCTTTGGCGACGCGCGCAGGGCAGGCTTTGATAATATCAGCGCCGATCTTATGTACGGCATACCCGAGCAAACACAGGAGAGCTTAAAGAGCAGCATAGACACGCTTGTGGGACTGTCACCCGAGCATATATCGGCGTATGGGCTGATGATAGAGGAGGGAACGGACTTTTACCGCCGCCGACATACTCTTGACGTGGCTGACGACGATGAACAGTACGAGATGTATATGCTCTGCACCCACCGATTGGCAGAGGCAGGCTATAAAAAATACGAGATAAGCAATTTTTCACGGGACGGTAAGAGGTCAAGACACAATACAAGATATTGGCTTGGTGAAGAATATCTGGGCTTTGGCGTGGCGGCTCATTCTTATTTTGGGGGCAGGAGATACGGTAACTCAAGGGATATGGAGGCTTTTCTTCGCGGAGAGGATATTACCGAGGAGTCGTATGTGCTTGACAGTGCCGAAAGGCTTCGGGAATACGTTATGCTCAGACTGAGGCTTGCTGAGGGGATAGATACCCTCGAATACGAAAGGATCGCGGGAAAGGGCTTTTTTGAGGCTTTCCCGACAGTGCGGCAGTGGATATCCGCAGGACTTATGAAACAGAGCGGAGAACACGTCAGCTTTACCGACAGAGGCTTTTTCGTAAGCAACGCCATTCTTTCGGAAATGCTTGACTTTGAATGAGAAAAATTTACAATTAGAATTTGCGTAAATCTGTTGACTTTGGAGCACAGATAGTATAGAATATATAACAGAACGAACGTATAAGGAGTTATGAAATGGAAGATAATAGCTACGAAAGCGCAATATTTACCCTTACCGATGAGGATGGCAACGAGATCGAGTTTGAGGTTATCGGACAGCACGAGATGAACGGAGAGCATTACGTGGCTCTGCTTCCCGTGGAGGACGAGGAGACCGAGAGCGATAAGGATGACCTTCAGTGGGAGTACGTCATACTCAAGCTTGCTAAGGACGGAGACGAGGAGATACTCGTTACCGTTGACGACGACGATGAGTTTGACGATATTGCCGATTATTTTGACGATCTGTTCTCTCAGGAGATAGATTACGATAACTGATAAATAAGAAATAATTGCCTGCGGTGTGCGTGATGATCGTGTATAAAGAACCACATTAATTTAATGGAGTCCGAAAAGAGTTCAAAGTGGTTTGCAGACCTCCCTCTTGGGCACTCGATTGACTTGTCTCGACGGCCCATGCAGGACGCTGGGAGCAGTAAAGCGGAGATAGGACACCGCCCTGGAATACAGGGTTCCTCTAACGTGGTCACACGGCATTGCGGGTTTTCTATGAATAAAAACGAACCGAGTGTTGAACTCGGTTCGTTTTTTGTATACCGAAAACCACGCGATAGTCACATGGTTCAATAGAGGTTAACCGGAGATGAGAAAAGACTAAGGGATTGAGAGGAAAACAAAAAAGTTTGTAGGGACAGGCGTCCTCGACTGTACGTTTTAGCATAAACTCAATTTTTGAA
>JAGAPH010000047.1 GCA_017623375.1 Clostridia bacterium
GCGAAGCTGACTGAGGGAGAGTGCGTCAAAACATAATGAAATCTTAACCGTTATGCACGCAGGCTCCTCCACCCGCTACGCGGGAGCCCCCTCTCGGAGGGAGCCTTATGTGAGTGCGAACACAGATTGTAAACTCTTCGATAAATCAAAATTTGCGCGTATGCGTTGAGGTGATCCCCAATTTAAGCGCAGGGCTGCCTTTCGGCGAAATTTAACAATAAATTTTTTGCTTAACCCCTTTACAAACAGGGGAAAAGTGTGTATAATATAATATATATGGTTATGATCTGTGATTGGGAAGAAACCGATAGCGAACGGCAGAGAGTCACCGCCCTTGGCTGAAAGCGGAGACGTGAGCGAGTCGGCTTGTGCGCCCATGAGATCCGTTCCCCAACGGCTGTCGCTCAGTATGGAACGGCGCAGGCTTCCCGTTAAGAAGCGCTAAAGATAAAGCCTCGGCTTTAAGCAGAGTGGAACCGCGATTACAAACGCCTCTGCACCTGTGTGGGTGCAGAGGCTCTTTTTGTGTCTTGGTCATTTAGCGCAAACTCTATTTTTTGGAGGATAATTATTATGGAACAAAAGGCTACCGCAAAGGAAAAGCTTAAAAACGCATACGGTAAGTTCGATCAGTGTCTTACCAAAATAGCCAAGGCGGCAAAAACGACCGTCGCCGCCGTCAAGGACGACGTTAAAGCCACAAGGGAGAGAGACCCCGCCGCAAGAAGCGATGCGGAGGTGCTTCTCCTCTACCCCGGCGTTCACGCCATGTTGGCTTACCGCCTCTCCCACGCCCTTCACGAGAAGGAGCATTATTTTGCCGCGAGAGCAGTCAGCCAGACGGCAAGATATTTTACGGGCATCGAGATACACCCCGGTGCTAAGATCGGCAAGGGACTTATGATAGACCACGGCATGGGCGTGGTCATTGGTGAGACGGCTGAGATAGGCGACAACTGCACGCTCTATCAGGGAGTTACACTCGGAGGTACGGGTAAGGACGTGGGAAAGCGTCACCCCACCCTCGGCAATAACGTTATGGTGGGAGCGGGCGCTAAGGTGCTGGGACCATTTACCATAGGCGACAACACAAAGATCGCCGCAAACGCCGTTGTGCTTGACGAGATACCCGACAACTGTACGGCGGTGGGCATACCCGCCAAGGTGGTGCGCCGCGAGGGCGTCCGCATTGACGATCTGGATCAGATCCACGTGCCCGACCCCGTATCTCAGGAGATACACAGGCTTGAGTCAAGGCTCTATGCCCTTGAGGCACAGCTCGCCGAGATAAACGCCAAAAAGGCAAAGAAAAAGTAAGTAAAAAACAACGGAAGGAAAAGACTATGCTTTTATATAACTCAGCAACCAGAAGAAGAGACGAATTTGTGCCCAACGAAGCGGGCAAGGTAAGCATGTACACCTGCGGACCCACGGTGTATCATTACGCCCATATCGGAAACCTGCGCAGCTATATCATGGAGGACGTTTTGGAGAAATATTTCCGCTATGCGGGCTATGACGTAACGCGCGTTATGAACATTACCGACGTTGGACATCTGTCAAGCGATGCCGATACGGGCGAGGATAAGATGCTCAAGGGAGCGAAGCGTGAGAAAAAGACGGTAATGGAGATAGCCAAATACTACACCGACGCCTTCTTTGCCGACTGCGCCAAGCTGAACATCAAGACCCCCGACGTGGTGGCTCCCGCTACGTCCTGTATAGACGAATTTATTAAGGTGATCGAGGGCTTGCTTGACAAGGGCTATGCCTACGAGGCAGGCGGAAACATCTATTTCGATACCTCAAAGCTCAAGCAGTACTATATCTTCAACGACTTCAAGGAGGAGGACCTTGAGGTAGGAGTCCGCGAGGGAGTTGAGGAGGACGGAAACCAGAGAAACAAGGCGGATTTCGTGCTTTTGTTTACAAAATCCAAGTTCGACGATCAGGAGCTAAAGTGGGATAGCCCTTGGGGTATCGGATACCCGGGCTGGCATATTGAGTGCTCCTGCATCAGCATGAAGTATCTTGGCGAGTCCCTTGATATCCACTGCGGCGGTATCGACAACGCTTTCCCCCACCACACCAACGAGATCGCGCAGAGCGAGGCGTATATCGGACATAAATGGTGCAACTATTGGTTCCACGTACATCACCTCAACACAAGCTCAGGCAAGATGAGCAAGTCCAGCGGGGAGTTTCTCACCGTTTCCCTGCTTGAGAGCAAGGGCTACGATCCTCTCGTTTACAGACTGTTCTGCCTGCAGTCCCACTACCGCAAGTCCCTTGTATTCTCCTATGAAAATCTTGACAATGCGGTGATCGCCTACAACAAGATGATCACCCGTGTGCTTTCTCTTCTCAAGGAGGAGCAGGGCGAGATGGATACGGCGGCGTTTGACGAGCTGAAGGCAAAATTCTGCGCGGCACTTGACAACGACCTTAACACCTCTCTTGCGGTGACGGCAGTCTACGACGTTCTCAAGGCAAAGACCACGCCTGCCACAAAGCTTGCGTTGCTTGATGACTTCGACCGCGTGCTTGGTCTTGATATAGTGGGTGCGGCGAAGAAGCAGCTTGATGCCGAGAAAAAGGCGGCGGAGGAAGCGGCAAGCGATCCCTTTATCAGAGAGATTGAGGACATGATCGCGCAGCGTGCCGCGGCAAAGAAGGCGAAGGACTACGCTCTCGCCGACCAGATCCGTCAGGCGCTGACGGATAAGGGCGTTACGCTCATAGACACCCCACAGGGTACGAAATATACGGTGAATTGAATTTGGAGGGTGAAATTTTTCACCCATAAAATCTTTCTCCCGTCAGGGCGAGGTGGACGATCCCTACGGTGAAGTCCGCAATGATGGGAACGGCTAATGTGACCGAAAGAATAAACGCGTATCTTGTCACTATCCTTTTCACAAGCCCCCACAAGGGCTTCCACAAAAGCCCCATAAAGGCGGTTATGAGCGCCCCCCACATAAGACTGTACTCAAGACAGATCACCCCCATAAAATTAAAGGGCTTCCCACTGTAATCCCATAGCATAACGCCAAAGGGCTTCATGCAAAGCCCCGTTATCAGCTCCGCCGCCGTGGACAGAACGGCTACGAATATAAAGTAAAAAAGGTATTTTCGCCATGCGCTGTCCCCAACGACCCGTCTCCAAGGACGGGTCATTCTTATTTTTTTGCCCCAAACACCGCTTATGTGCTTGGGAGTACCCATAAATAGGTAAATAGCCACCACGCTGATGCCGTAGATCGGACACAACGGAAGCGTGAGAAAGCCTCTGTCGGCTGACGAGCCAAATGCCAAATACCGCCCAAGCTTTTCAAAGCACCAGCCCATAAAGGACACTCCCACCGCCATTATAAACAAACGACACACCGTCTCAAGTCCGCCCCTGCGGGCGCCTGTATTCTCCTGCTCCATAATTCCTCCACATAATAGCTCTGTCTTGATTAGCATTAATCATGTCGGCGGCTTTTTATTCATATATTTTGATTAGCCATATGGCTTATGTGTTCGAGTTACCGATGGCTAAGTTACTTTTTCGGAGGAAAATCAAAATGACAGAGACCAAAGCCAGAAAACAGACCGCCAACGCCCGCCGAGGACTGAGCGAGGAGCAGGTGACACTGTCACGGGAGCAGCACGGCGCAAACGTCCTCAAGGCAAGAAAAAGCAAAAGCTTTTTAAGGCGATTTTTTGAAAACCTGGGTGACCCCGTTATACGTATCCTGCTGGTGGCGCTGGGAGTCAACCTTATATTCGTATTCAAGGGAGGAGATCTGGCAGAGACCATCGGTATAGGCATCTCGGTCTTTCTCGCCGCCTTTATCTCCGCCCTTTCCGAGAGCGGAGGGGAGAACGCCTTCAAGCGGCTGATGGATCAGTGCGACAAGCAAGAATACAGAGTGTGGCGGGACGGACGGCTTGTCAGCATACCCATCGGAGAGGTTGTGGTCGGTGACAGAGTCATAATTGGCGCGGGGGAAAAGATACCCGCCGACGGCTATATAGTAAGCGGCACTCTGACGGTGGATCAGTCGTCCATCACGGGCGAGAGCCGAGAGATAGAAAAACGCCCGTCGTCCGACAGGCGCACGTCTCCCGATTCACACAGCGCGCTGTTTCGCGGCTGCAACGTCATATCGGGAGAGGGAGAGATAGAGATATTCGCGGTGGGGGACGAAAGCTTTCTCGGAAGGATATCCATAGAGGTGCAGACCGACACGAGAGAAAGCCCCCTGAAGATACGCCTGTCAAGGCTTGCGAAGCAGATAAGCCGACTTGGATATCTTGCCGCGTTCCTCATAGCCTTTGCCTATCTTTTCAATACGCTTGTTATCGATAGCGGCTTTGAGTGGGAGGCGATACGGCTGAAGGTGACGGACGTTCCGTATCTGCTACAAAGCCTTCTCCACGCCTTTATGCTTGGACTGACCGTCATAGTGGTCGCAGTCCCAGAAGGACTTCCAATGATGATCGCGGTGGTGCTTTCGTCCAACATCAAGAGAATGGTCAGAGACAACGTGCTGGTGCGCAAGCCCGTGGGCATCGAGGCGGCGGGAAGCATGAATCTTCTGTTTACCGACAAGACGGGCACTCTTACCGAGGGCAAGATGTCGGTGGACAGGATAATCCTTTCCGATGGACAGGGCTTTGGGAGCTGCGGCGGTCTTATGAGAGTCTCGGATGAGCTTGGGGAGCTGTACGTGGAGTCCTGCCGATGCAACACCATGTCCGACGTATCCTCGGGAACGGCAACGGGGGGAAACGGCACGGACAGGGCTTTGCTTGAGTCGGCGCTGAGATACTGTCGGGGTGAAAAGCCGAGGGTGACGGCAAGACTGCCCTTTGACAGTGCGGTGAAATACTCCGCCGCCCGCGTAAGCCTTGGGGGCGGGGAGCGTGTGCTTATCAAGGGAGCGCCCGAGCGGCTTTTGCCCTTTGCCCGCGGTTGTCTGTTATCCGACGGCTCTGAGGTTGACTTCTCCCCCTACAGAAAGCGCCTTGAGGACAGTATCTCAGCTCTTTGCTCGGAGGGAAAGCGGGTGCTGATAATAGCCGTGGCGGACGGTATGCCCACGGCAAGCTCCATGCCTCGGCTTACGGTGGTGTGCGCCGTGTCCTTGGGTGACCCTCTGCGCGCCGAGGCGAAGAGGTCGGTAAAGGCGCTGAAGGACGCGGGCATTGACGTGGTGATGATAACGGGCGACGGTAAGCAGACCGCCGAGGCGATAGCCAAGGGCTGCGGCATTATAGGAGGCGAACGGCGTCTTGTGCTTGAGGGGGAGGAGCTTTCAAGACTTAGCGACGGCGAGCTTTGCGCCCTTCTTCCCCGTATCGCCGTTATAGCCCGAGCGCTGCCCACGGATAAGAGCCGACTTGTGCGTGTGGCTCAGAGCGCCGAGCTTGTGGTGGGCATGACGGGTGACGGTATCAACGACGCCCCCGCCCTCAAATGCGCCGATATCGGCTTTGCCATGGGAAGCGGAACGGACGTGGCAAAGGACGCGGGCGACATAATAATACTCGACAACGATCTTGCCTCTATCGTAAAGGCGGTGCTTTACGGAAGAAATATATTCAAGAGCATACGCAAATTCATAACGCTCCAGCTCACCATGAACTTTTGCGCCGTGGGCGTTTCCATGATAGGTCCGTTTATAGGCATCGACGCCCCCGTGACCGTGGTGCAGATGCTATGGATAAACATAATCATGGACACCTTGGGCGGTTTGGCGTTTGCGGGTGAAGCGCCCTCGCCCCTGTGCATGAGGGAGAAGCCAAAGCGCCGTGACGAGCCCATACTCAACAGGTACATGGTAAACCAGATAGTCCTGCTTGGGGGCTTTACCGTGGCGTTGTGCCTTGGCTTTTTGCTTATTCCCGAGATAACGGGACATTTCAGGTATTCCCACGATAAGATATACCATCTGACCGCCTTTTTCGCGCTTTTCATCTTCACCTCGGTGTTCAACTGCTTCAACTGCCGAAGCGACCGTCTGAGCCTTTTTACGGGCATATCAAAAAACCCCACATTTATAGCAATAATGACGCTCATATGTGCGGTACAGATAGTATTCATATATCTTGGCGGGCAGGTGCTTCGCACGCTTCCGCTGACCGCCCCCGAGCTTCTCTACACCCTGCTTCTTTCTCTCTCGGTCTTTCCCGCGGAGCTTGTGCGCCGACTCATATGGAGAGCGCGAGGCAAAAAGCACGGCTTTTGACGTCCCGCGTGATTTCAAATTTTGATTTATCGGTGGGTTTACAATCTGTGTTCGCACTCACATAAGGCTCCCTCCGGGAGGGGGCTCCCGCGTAGCGGGTGGAGGAGCCTGCGTGCATAACAGTTAAGATTTCATTATGTTTTGACGCACTCTCCCTCAGTCAGCTTCGCTGACAGCTCCCTCCCGGAGGGAGCCTTATGAA